>CAZFIA010000178.1:0-7448 GCA_964519335.1 uncultured Pseudomonadales bacterium | reverse complement strand
CTTGAGTATTGACGGCGAAGTATCCGACTCTCCTGGTGTTGACCTGTGCTTCGATAATCCAACGCTCACAGCGGCTGCAGTGCGCATCCAACCTACCGTGCTCGCGTTTGATATCGAAACTAACCCGCGGACCCAGCGTTTGCTTGCGATTTCCTGGTTTGGCTGCGGGGCGGACGAGGTGGTTATTGTTGACGCCGACAAGAGAGAAATGCCGCAGCGGGCGAAAGGTGTACCCACCGAGGCGGCAGCGCTTCGCTACTTTGCAAACAAGGTTCGGGAGCTTGATCCGGATGTGATCACCGGGTGGAATGTTATCGACTTTGATCTCAGTTTTTTGCAGGGCGTCGCCGAACGCCTGGGTTTGGGCTTTTCGCTGGGTCGTGGCCCGGGCGATATGCGTATCCGCAAGGCAGAGGGGTACTTTGGTAGCGGTCAGGCCTCTATCCCCGGGCGACTGGTACTCGACGGCCTCGATCTTGTTCGCGGTGCATTCATTAAGCTTGAAGAGTATTCGCTAGACGCTGTTTCGCGGGTTGTACTGGGTGAAGGTAAGGCGCTGCACGGAGATGCCAAAGATCGCGTTGGTGAGATCCTCGATGGACACAAGAATAACCTTGCAGACTTTGCGCTTTATGCGCGCACAGACTCGCGGCTCGCGCTTGAGATCGTAGAGAAACTTGACCTGGTAAAACTTGCGGTAGAGCGCAGTGCATTAACCGGCATGACGCCAGATCGCGTGTCAGCGAGCATCGCTTCTTTTGACTTCCTTTACCTGGCTGCTTTATACCGGCGACGACTCGTTGCACCCTCCGTACAGTCCAGCGATTCCAGAGTGCACGTGGCTTCGGCTGGGGGCCATGTGTTGCCGTCTCAGCCTGGTATGCATACCAACGTTTGGGTGTTTGATTTTCAAAGTTTGTATCCGAGTATTATTCGCACGTTCAACATTGATCCCGTTGGATTTAGTGAGTCTGATGCGCCAGACTTTATCGATCTACCGGGTAATGCGTGGTTTTCCCGCGAAGCGGGGATATTGCCTGCAATGCTAGACGAACTGTTTCCAAGTCGAGCCCAGGCCAAGCGTGAGGGGAACGAAGTTGCCTCGCAAGCTATAAAGATACTGATGAACTCCTTTTACGGCGTGCTCGGTACGCCGGCTTGTCGCTTCTATAACCCGAATATTGCTAACGCGATCACGGGGCAAGGCCGTTATCTGCTGTTGTGGTCGAAGGACTGGTTTGAAGCCCGGGGTTTTGAGGTGTTGTATGGCGATACCGATAGCCTGTTCGTGAGTGCGGGTACCGATGATTCGGCGCGTGCGTATGAACGCAGTTCGGAGCTTGCCGATGCGCTGTCAAAAGAGCTCTCTGAACATATCGAGCAAGAATGGCGTGTAACCAGCCGCCTTACAATGGAGTTTGAAAAACTCTACGAGCGCTTGTTCTTGCCTCCTGTGCGCCACGGCACCGGCGGCGCACGCAAACGCTACGTGGGTTCGATTTATCGAGGTGAGTCGAGCACCGGGCAGCCAAAGTCTGAACTCGACTTCGTTGGGATGGAAGTTGTGCGCCGCGATTGGACGCAACTCGCCAAAACCGTTCAGCGCGAACTCTATGAACGACTGTTTGCGGGTGAACCGGTTGATGAATTTTTGGTTGCAACGGTTGAACGACTGCGCGCGGGTGAATTAGATGAGCAGCTCACTTACCGGAAAGGCCTGCGTCGCAAGGTTCAGGAGTACACGCGTACCACACCGCCTCACGTTGCAGCCGCAAGGCTTTCCAACGAGCCGAATGCTCGGATAATTGCGTATCGCCAGACGCTCGCGGGGCCGGAACCGCTGGATAATCTTCAGCATCCACTGGATTACGAGCACTACCTCGAGAAGCAGGTGTTGCCAGTCGCAGAGCCGGTGTTGCAGGTGATGGGCCTGAGCTTTGCTCAGGTGATTGGCGATGACCGCCAGATCGATTTGTTCTGAATCTATGGGTACTTATCGGCCCGTGATGAGCCTGTTCTCGATCTGTTCTTGGTTTAGTATTGGGGTGCACAACAAACAATAACTATAGTCCGATGGGAGGACCTATGGCGTCAGCAGATTTAGAAGCAGACCTGAATAACTTAGTGATGGGTGAGGAGGCGCAGCCTTTGCTTGACGCCGTACTAAATCATTGTAAAACCAATGTTGAGCCCATTCAGGAAGAATTCCACGCACTTGATGATCAAAAGGATGATCCCTGGTCCTGGCATCCACGGCAGCTTGAGTTGCTGGAAGGTGCCAAGCAAAAGGCTAAAGATTCTGGCCTATGGAATTTTTTCCTGCCGGATGCCGACACCGGTGAGGGCCTTAAGAATCTTGACTACGCCTACATTGCCAATGAACTAGGCAAGTATCCGCTGGCTTCCGAAACCTTGAACTGCAGCGCGCCAGATACCGGCAACATGGAAGTGCTTGAGCGAGTAGGTACCGAAGAACAAAAAGACAAATGGCTCAAGCCGCTCTTAAACGGCGAAATTCGATCGGCCTACGCCATGACTGAGCCTGGTTTGCCGTCGTCTGACGCCAAGAACATTAGCACCCAGGCCGTACTCGAAGGCGACGAATGGGTGATCAACGGCGAGAAATACTACATCTCTGGCGCGGGCGATCCCCGCTGCAAGATCATGATCACGATGGTTAAGACCAGCCCAGATGCAGCCCCCCACAAACAGCAGTCGCAAATTTTGGTGCCGATGGATGCGCCGGGCGTGAACGTGCTCGGTCCTATGCACGTATTTGGACGCGACGATGCACCGCACGGCCACATGCACATCGAGTTCAAGAATGTGCGGGTACCTAAAGAGAATATATTGCTTGGCGAAGGTCGCGGCTTTGAGATTTCTCAGGTTCGTCTCGGTCCGGGACGCATCCATCACTGCATGCGCTCAATTGGAGCGGCAGAGAAAGCACTGGAGCTGATGGTTAAGCGTGCAGGTACTCGTGAAGCCTTTGGCAAACCCATTTTGCGCCTGGGCAAAAACCTCGAAGTTGTGTCTCGTGCACGGATCGAAATTGATGCCTGTCGTTTAATGGTGCTGCGTGCGGCCAAGGCCATGGACGTGCTCGGTAATAAAGAAGCTCGCGTTTACGTCAGCGCAGTGAAAGCGATGGTTCCTGAGAAGGTCTGCAAGATCATCGACGAGGCCATTCAGATGCACGGAGCGACCGGGGTATCAAAGTGGACACCGCTTGCTGATATGTATACCGGACAGCGTACGCTGCGTCTGGCAGACGGGCCGGATGAGGTACACCACATGGTGGTGGGTCGTGCAGAAGCTCGCAAATACGGATTGATGTAGATCGATTCCGTCTTCTCAAGACATGGTTGGAGATAGTTTTGGAAGCGTCGGAAATAACTGCCACAACGACTCGGGACCAGCCGGACCCGAGTCCCATAAGGGCTCGTAAGTTCGAGGCAGGCCCTGACGCGGCAACGCCGCGTTACTGGTTTAATGAAGATCCGTTTATGACGCATTTTTTTAATGCGATAAGTTCCATGTTTCCAGAGGGTGAGCGGTTCTTTATTCGCGCGGTGCGCAACTATTCCGATGCGGTGACCACACCTGAGCTCACCGCTCAAGTAAGTGCGTTTGTGCATCAGGAGGCACAGCACTTCAAACAGCACGACGATCATACGGCACTGCTTGAAGCGCAAGGCTATGGCGTTCTCGCCACATTCAACAGTTTTGCAGAACGTGGCTTGAAATGGACCTCAAAAAAGGTGCCACGTTTCGCGCTGGCATCGACGGTTGCCATTGAGCACATTACCGCTGTGTTGGCAGACCAGGTGCTTAGGCACGATGAGCGGTGGCTTGAACCAATGGTGCCCGAGATGCGCAGGTTGTGGCGTTGGCACGCCGTGGAAGAAAGCGAACACAAGGCGGTGGCCTTTGATGTTTACCAAGAGTGCATCGAGCGTGGGCGGACGGGCGGCGCCTGGCTGCGCCGTTTCGCTATGCTTGAAGCGATGGTGTTCTTCTTTGCGGAGACTTTTGTGCGGCACAGCGTGCTGCTGATAAAAGATCGTCAGTTCACGCCACGCGTGTTGTGGGAGGGCTTCAAGGTACTTTGGGGTAAAGGCGGTTTGCTGCGGTCCTTTCATCCGCAGCTGTGGCACTTCTTCAAGCGAGACTTCCACCCCTGGCAGCACAACAACGCACAGCTGGTAGAAGATTCATTGGCTCAGTTAGGCCTCGACGGTGTGGAGTTTGCCTCCTAACCTGTAGAGCGGTTAAAGAGCGCCTAGACTGCGGCTGCAGAGAGACTGCTGGATTGCTCGCAGCTCATTCGTTGCAAAGATTCTTTTAGCGCGCCGAGAAAAGCACGGTGATCTGGATCGTCCTCGGGTGGACCCAGCGCAGTACCGTTGTCCGCAGCGCCGGACAGTGAAGACAAAACAAGCAAAATAACTGCTGGATCGATTTTCTTTGATGTTTCGTTGCCCGGTGCAACGATGCTGCTGGTGCGTTCTTGTAGCCAGCTCCATACGCCGCGTACCTCATCCTGTGCAGCAGCCTCGAGAACCGCGTCGGTCGCCAGTGCGCAACGGATTTGATTGAGGGCCCGAAATGCGGGCCCCTGCATCAGCTTCCAGATCAGATCGATCCCGAGATCGATCTGATCTGCGTCCTCGGGCAGGGCTTGTATGCTGGTGGTTAAATCTTCTTGAACTCGTCTGCTTATGTCCCGGGTTACTGCCGCCATCAGGTCAGCAATAGACTCAAAATGGTGATGGATTGCGCCGCGCGACAGTTCGCTGCGTCGAGAAACCTCAACGAAGGTAGTTCTGTGGTAGCCAATTTCCGCGAGGGCATTGACCGCTGCATCGATCAGGCGAGCACGGGTCGCTGATACTCGATCTTCATTTTTCAACGCCATATCCTTACGTTTGCGTCTGTTTCTACATTGTCTCTGTTCGCCATGGTCTGGCGTAGCTCATTGAGTCCCAGGCGGATAGCCGGGCGTGTTTTAAGCATGCACAGACATGTGCCAGCGATCGGATGACAATCGGGCGCATTTGATCTCAATCTAAGTTAGCTCGCGAGGTCTGCAGGGACTAGTGCGGCGGGTCAGGTCACTGTAAAAGGGCTGTAAAAAAGCTCTGTTCTGGCCATTGCTGATAGTCGGTTGAGCTCGCTCCAGTGGGCTGGCGCCGTTGGGCAGGGCTAATGTCAGGTCTGCTGAGTCGCGTTTGTGGACCAGGCCGCCGGGCGAGATTTTCTGACCCTGGCGGGCCCTCAGCTTGGCCTGTGACGACCTGTGAATAACTTTTTTGGAAAGGCTCTTGACCCAAGCCTGCTAACCTCATTAGTCTCGCTTTCCTCACAGTCGTTACGAGTTTTTTGCCCATGTCGGCAGTCTCTCCCCCCGCGTCTTCCGTGTCTTCCGTATCTTCAGAGCCTCTAGGGCCTACGGCGCCAGAAGATGTCATTGTCGTGGGGAACTCGTCTGACGACCCTTTTGCTATCGATGTAGCATTCACGGTGGGCCAGGCCGAAGACATTGCTGATTTGATCAGCATGAAAACTTTCGCTAACAGCGAGTTTTGCCCGCGCTTTATCTCAGATGAGGGCGATTTTTCCGCTATCGGCTCGCAACTAAAAGGCAAGACGGTGGTAATCGTCAGCACCTCCAGTCGCGTGGTAAGCCGGCAGAACCTCGCTATGCGTACTTTGTTCATTGCGCGCAGCGCCAAAGAGAATGGTGCGGCGCAAGTCATGTTAGTTGAGCCCGATCTTTACTACAGCGCGCAAGACCGGGGCCCGGGAGTGGATCATGGCATCACTCACTTTGAACGGGATGATCAGGACCGGAAAAAATTTGATGGTCAGCCGTTCACCGCTCGGCTATATGCGCAGATGCTAAAACTTGCTGGTGTGGATCGGGTGCTCACGGTGCACAACCATTCCTATTCAGTGCAAGCTATATTCGGTGAGGTGTTTGACGGCAACTTCCACAACCTCATTCCTTACGATATCTATTGCGACTATTTGCATAATTCCAATATTGTCGACTGCAGCGACGGTGGCAGTCAGCTCGCACTTTGCGCGCCCGACAAAGGCGCTCGAGATTTTGTTAAAGAGATGTTTGTGCAGCTCGATTTACCCAACGCCAAGTGCGTGTTGCTCGATAAAGAGCGTATGGGTGAGCGCAAGGTGCAGATCAAACTGCACGAAGAAAGCGAGTCTACTTTTGAAGAGATAGGTGGTCGAGATCTGGTGCTGTTCGATGACATGGTGCGCACGGGTTCAACCGTCGTAAAATCATGCCAGTTTTTGCGCCAGGGGCATCCTGGCCGCACGATTTTTGCGGTTTCGCATTTTTACGCCAGCGACGAGGGCCGTGAGAAAATGGCCCACCGCTCTATTGATGAGATTCTCACGCTCAATACTATGCCGACGGTGCTCAACAGAGATGTGCAGGGTCGGCTCAGGCGCAAGATGGTCGTACTAAAGATTGAGAAGTGGCTAGCAAGGAACTTATCAGAGATTCTCGGGCTACCCGTCAGAGATGAAAGCGCGCTGTACCAGATTGATATGTCGTCAAAGAATCCGCGCTTTCTTCGCAAGATTTGGTCTAACGATGAGCTGGCGACCCTTCGGTCTTCAGCTTGAGGCCCAGCACGGCAATCGTGGCCAGCGCATAAAGGCCCAGGAACACGTGCACGGCGAGCTGGTAGCTGCCAGTCGCGTCGTATACTAAACCCGCAAACGGCACGCCCAGCACTTGCAGCACTACCATCGGTAGCCGCATAGCGCCCAGCACGCGGCCGAAAGACTCTCGACCAAACGCGGCGCCAACTGCCGCGCCCTGCATGGGTACAACGCCGCCCATACCAAAACCAAACAGCGCGGCACCCAACATAAAAGTGTAGTAGCCCGGCTGCTGCAACATGATCAATTGACCTGCTACCTGAAATGCAATTCCTAACCAGAGCGCCTTGCGTACGTCCCACCGATCGGCGAGATAGCCGTAAATCAACTTACCCGCGATGCCAAGCGCCGCGCAAGCTGACATGACCAACGATGCGGCGCTCAGGGAATATCCTGCATCTGTTACCCGCGGAACCAGGTGAATCAAGGTGCCACTTTGCACACAGAACAGCAGCCCGATAACCACTACCAATGACCAGAAGTTTCGATCACCCACAAACTCGCGAAGCTTTGCCGGTGGAGGTGCGGCGGGCATAACCGTGCCCCTCGGCGCACCGTCGGGTAGTAGGCCAATGTCCTCCGGGCGCGACACTATAAACCGGAGCACCAGCGGCACTACGACCACAAGCGTGATAACCCCGTAGATCATAAAGCCCTCGCGCCAGCCGTAGTTGAGGATGATCCAGGCGCTCAGGGCGGGCATGACAACACCTGAGGCGCTAATACCGGTGGCGGCGATGCCCAGCGCCGTTCCG
>CAZFIA010000177.1:6040-7547 GCA_964519335.1 uncultured Pseudomonadales bacterium | reverse complement strand
CAGGTCGCGCTGTCAGACTATGTGGTGTTAGTGCGCGAACAAACGCAGCTGTTTTTGGCCGGTCCTCCTTTGTTGAAGGCCGCCACGGGCGAAGAGGCAGATCACGAAGTGTTGGGGGGTGCAGAAATGCACGCCACTGTATCGCAAACCGGTGAGTACCTGGCAGAGAACGACGGTGACGGTATTCGAACAGCCCGCAACATTGCAGATCAGCTGCCGCCCGATGCCGGGCGCGGCCTGGTGCGTGATCGCGAACCGCTGTTGCCACGTTATGCACCCGAAGAGTTGCGCGGCATCGTCGCTGAAGACAAGCGGGTGCCCTACGACATGCGCGAAGTTATCGCCCGTGTGTTTGATGATTCCTGGTTTTTAGAGTTTGAACCCACCATCGATGATCAGACGGTGTGTGGGCATGCTTATCTTGATGGGTACCGTTGTGGCGTACTGACTAACAATGGCCCTATTACGCCGGAAGGCGCCAAGAAAGCCTCACACTTCTTGCAGCTGTGCGATCAATCCAATACGCCCATGATCTTTCTGCAAAACACCACCGGGTTTTTAGTGGGTGTAGAGGCGGAGCAGGGCGGACAGGTTAAGCACGGTTCCAAAATGATTCAGGCGGTGGCAAATTTTCGCCCGCCCAAGCTCACGGTGATTGTGGGTAACGCCTACGGCGCCGGTAATTACGCTATGTGTTCTAAATCACTGCGACCAGCGCTTATATTCTCTTGGCCAACCGCGCGTCAGGCGGTGATGGGGGGTGCGCAAGCCGCCAAGGTGATGGCTATAGTTGCGGAAGACCGGGCCAAGCGAAAAGGCACCACGTTGAGCGACGAGGAACAGGCCGCGCTCGATGCTCAAAGCGAACGCATTGTTGGTGTGATGGAGGCCGACAGCGAGGCTCTGCATTGCTCGTCGCGGCTGATGGACGATGGTGTCATCGATCCTGCAGATACCCGCAACGTGCTTATCTTCAGCTTGCTTACTGTGCTGGAAACCCCGCACAGAGGCACGGTACCCAACGCGTTCGGAGTAGCGCGGTTCTAGACTTACTTTTTGTCGAAAGTAAGCGGTAGAGAGGTAAGCCCACGCAGCATCATGTTGGGTGGGTAGCTAAGCTCTGCACCCTCTGCCAGCGCAAGATTATCGATGCGCTCGGCGAACTGCTGAAAACTCACGGTCAGTTCTTTGCGTGACAGCATGTTACCCACACACATGTGGATGCCCTTGCCGAAGGCAAGATGGGTTCGCGCATTCTTGCGATCTACCTGAAACGAGTTGGGATTCTCGAACTGCTTTGGGTCCCGGTTTGCAGCGTGATAGCGCATCATCACCATCGCGCCCTTGGGCAAGGTAACGCCGCCAAGTTCTGCGTCTCTATGCATGACGCGCCAAATGCCTGAAGAGCCGCTCGACATGCGCAGCACTTCCTCAACCGCGTTAGGAATAAGCGACGGGTCTGCCTGAATCTTCTTGTACTCTTCGGGGTTGGTGGCAAACAGCCGCA
>CAZFIA010000177.1:0-5940 GCA_964519335.1 uncultured Pseudomonadales bacterium | reverse complement strand
CCCAGTTGATCGGCGATAGTTTTCACCGGCATTGGAACCGCGTAGTCGTTAACAAACTCACATTGGCCCTTATCGATAAACCCATCGATGAGCTGATTGGACATCGCGCGAATGCCGTCTTCGAGCTTGTTCACCTTGGGCATTGAGAACGCCATATTCACCAGCTTGCGAAACCGGGTGTGTACTGGTTGATCGGCGGTGAGTAGCGTATTCACCTGAGGCCAACCTTCATCAATGATGGCTTGCAGTTCTTTGTCTTCCTGCAGAGATTCTTCTGAGTCTCCTCCAGATAGCCGCGCGTTGAACTGATTGGAGAAATCATCGAGTCGGCCCACCGCTTCGGTGATCAGCGCATGATCAAGCACAACGTAGGTGCCGCTGGGCTTGTCGAAATACACCGGGCTCTTGGCGCGCTGTTGTTCGTAGAACTCGAACGGGTCAACCAGCGTGGTGGGGTCGAATAGGGAGAGTTCGGATACTGCGTCGTTCATAGTTTTCTACTGGGTTTTTTACGGGGCTTTTTAGCGTTGTTTACATTCGAGCTGAATGCGGACTGTTCACTTGGCAGTATATAGCGCTCTGCGGGAAACCGGCAGACCTGCCATATAGGTCGGGTAGTGGTAATCTCTGGCTAACTTAACGGTCTTTAACGGAGATGTCTCCCATGCGACAGCAGATTCAAAAACAGGGTCGAAACCTGCTTTTAGGCGCCTTTCTGGTGCTTGGTGTGGGTTGCGAATCTACCGGCGGCCTGGGCGACCTGCTGGGTACCAGCACGGCAGGCACAGCAGGGCTGTCTAACCAGACCATCGCTGATGGCTTGCGAGAGGCACTTACGGTGGGCTCAGACCGCGTTGTGAGCTCTCTGGGTGCCGAGGACGGCTTTCTGAAATCCGCCTTTCACATTCCGTTGCCGCAAAAACTCCAGGATGCACGCGGCATAGCCAGCAACTTTGGTCTGGCTGGCCCCTTCGACGAGCTGGAGCTAAAGATGAATCGCGCCGCAGAAAAAGCGGCACCCCAGGCGCGCGATCTGTTTGTGTCATCGATAAAGCAGATGAGCTTTCAAGACGTGCTTGCGATCTATAACGGACCTGAAGATTCAGCCACCCAGTTTTTGAAGGCCAGCACCGGCGAGCAGCTCATGACCCAGATGCGCCCCGTGATTGATAACACGCTTGCAGAGGTGGGCGCGGTACAAACCTTTACTGGTCTCATTGATAAATACAACGCACTTCCATTGGTAACGCCTGTAAACGCCGACATGAGCGGCCACGTTTTGGAATATGCTCAAAGCGCGGTGTTCACCCAGCTTGCCACCGAAGAGGCAGCGATTCGCCAAAACCCTTTGAAGCGTTCGACAGAACTCTTACGCAAGGTATTCGGAAACTAGGAGCCCAAGCATGCCAGCTCATTCTGATCTGCTAGCAGAATCGGCAGAGCTCGCAAAGAGCACACCACTCGACGAGATCGATGTGAGCCAGCCCGATCTGTATAAGAACGACACCTGGGCGCCCTGGTTTGATCGATTGCGCAAGGAAGCGCCGGTGCACCATCTTGCCGATAGCGTTAATGGGCCGTTTTGGTCGGTCACCGATCATCGGCACATCAAGGATGTAGATACCAACCATCAGGTATTTTCATCCGAGACCGGTGGCATCTCGATTGTCTCCCTCGACTCTGTATCTGAAGAAGATCTGGAGGGTGGCGAGAGCTTTATTCAGCTCGATGAACCGCGACATTCGCAACAAAGGCAAACGGTAGCGCCGGCGGTAGCGCCGCAAAACCTTGCTGAGTTTGAGCCGCTCATTCGTGAACGGGCCATAGACATTCTTGAGAACCTTCCGGTGGGTGAGACCTTCAACTGGGTGCAGGAAGTCTCGGTAGAGTTAACAGCGCGTATGCTCGCCACCTTATTCGGCTTTCCTTATGAAGATCGTCTTAAGCTTGTTTACTGGTCTGACATTACAACAGCCATCCCTCAAATTACCGGCGATGATGGCATCGATATGGCCAAGCGCCGGGAAGAGCTGATGTCGGCGGCCGGTATGTTCTACCAAATTTGGGCGGAACGCGCCGCGGCACCGCCCCAGTTTGATCTGATTTCCATGCTCGCCCACGGTGAAGACACGAAAACCATGAACGAAGACCCGGGCTTGTTCCTGGGTACGTTGTTGCTGCTCATTGTTGGTGGTAACGACACCACCAGAAACAGCATCAGCGGCGGCGTGCTGGCGCTCAATCAGTTCCCTGATGAATATCAGAAGTTGCGAGACAACCCCAAGCTCATTCCCAACATGGTGTCTGAGGTTATTCGATGGCAGACGCCGGTGATTCACATGGCCCGACAAGCCCTGCAAGACACGGAACTCGGCGGACAAAAAATCAGCGAAGGTGAGAAGGTGGTGATGTGGTACCTGTCGGGCAACCGCGATGAATCAGTGTTTCTCGATGCGGAACGGCTCATCATCGATCGTCCGAATGCCCGCCAGCACGTCTCCTTTGGCTTTGGTATTCACCGCTGCATGGGTAATCGGCTGGCCGAGATGCAACTGAAGATCCTCTGGGAAGAAATCATGAAGCGTTTTCATACCGTTGAGGTGGTTGACGACGTGATCCGGTTGCCCAACAACTTTATTCGCGGCATACAAGACATTCCGGTGCGGTTGCACCCGCACTAGCTAGCGACTTATCCAATGAAACAAACTGCACCTTTAGAAATTGGCCTGCCGGTCATCGATTTGGAAAAAATGGTGGGTTTTTATACCCGCGTATTTGGCTGCGAAGAGGTGCGCCGCGCTGATATTCCAGCAGAGCTTAGCCAGGCAATTGCGGTGGCGGCTGATGGCTATGAGAATGTCTGGATGCGTTTCCCAGGCGGTGAAATCGTGAAGCTGGTGCGACCCAAAACCGCACCTGCCCAGGCGAAAGCAAAAGCCTTTTCTGCGGAAACCACCGGCATTGCGTACTTTACGCTCTACTGCGATGACATTGACGCTGCCATTGCGACCGCAGTCGAAGAAGGTGCCAGGCTGGTCTCCGAACCAAAGCTTGCCGAAGCCACAAACCCGGTGCGGCTGGCTTTTCTGCAAGACCCGGAGGGGAATGTGTTTGAGTTTGTGCAACCCTAATGCAAGACAGTAAAGAAGAAATCGCCATTATTGAGACGGTGCTCGATTACTGCGAGACCGGCTCAACTCACTTGCAGTCAGACATCATGCTCAACCCGGTGGAACACTACACGAGTGAAGCCCAGCTCGAGAAAGAGATTGGCGTGTTGTTTCGCGAGTTCCCGATAATAGTTGCGCACCGCTCGCAGCTTGCGGAGCCTGGCGACTTTGTTACCCATAACGACACGGGTGTTCCGTTGCTGGTTACTCGCAATCGAGAGGGCCAGATCAAAGCGTTCATTAACGTGTGCCGACACCGGGGCGCACGGGTTGCAAATGAGCCCTGTGGCAAGGCCAACACCTTTTCGTGCCCGTATCACAACTGGACCTATGATCTCGACGGCAAGCTTCGCGGTTTACCGCATGCGGCCAACTTTGGTGATCTAGACAAGTCTGTACTTGGCCTTGTAGAAGTGCCCGCGTTTGAGCGGTTTGGATTGATTTGGGTCAGACCTTCGGTACTCGATGAGTCGAATAACAGCACGCTTGATATCGACGCCTGGCTCGCTCCGATGGCGGAACAATTTGCCTCGCTCGATCTCGAGACCCACAGCCTGTTTAAGGAATGGTCGATCAATCGCAATATGAGCTGGCGCGTGGCTCTCGAAGGCTTTCAAGAGTCATACCATTTTTGCTCGGCTCACAAAGACACAGCGTGCTCAACCTATCTCGACAACCAGTCCGTCTTTCTTGATCAGTATCCGCATGTGCGACACGCGGTGCCGCTGTCACGTATTAAGAAGCTCGTTGGAAGCGATCGAGAGGATTGGCAGTACCGCCCAAACTTCATGACGCAAAATTACCTGTTTCCATGCAACTTTATGCAGGTAATGACCGACCACATTTATGTTCACAGCATCATTCCAACCGGGCCGGGCACCTGTGTCTTTCAGTGCATGATGCTTGTTGCGGAAGAGCCTAAAACCGACAAAGCGCGGGCCTACTGGCAGGCGAACTACGACGTGGTGCGCACGGTGTTTGACGAAGACTTTGAAATTGGCGAAAGCATACAGCAGGGCTTTGCGACCGGTGTTAACAAGAACTTTGTTTTTGGTCGCTATGAAGCGGGCTTGCACCTTGGGCAGAAAGCGATTGGTGATGCCCTTGATGGGCGCTTGCAAGTGCCTGTGAAAAAAATGCCTGTGAAAGAAGTGCCTCTAAAGCAGAACTAGGCCTTTCCAGAGCGCCGCTACACCCATCGTAGAGATCAATAGAAAAGTACCTTGAGCACCGATGAGCCTGGGGTAGTTTGCGCCTTCAGTGCGGCTCATGCCCCACGCATGCAGCAATCGACAGACCAGGAGCGATGCCCCTAGCGTATGAAGCGCAAACGCAGGCGCGCCAGAGAGTTCGATTATTAGTAGTAACACCAGGCCCAGCGGCACGTTCTCGACGAAGTTAGCCTGAACCCGTTCGACGGCATTGCTCCGCCAGTCGGGTTCGGTCTTGGGGCGCAACCGTACATACAGCACCTGATTTGCGAGCAGAACGGCCAGCAGTGCGAAACAACCGGCGTACAGTGGGGTCACGCTTAAGCTGGCCGCAACGGCTGTTGCGGGCGTCATACGATGGCCTGCGAAGTCATGAGCAGGCTAGCGACAAATGCGCACACACCTAAAGCGCACAGTGTAAGGCCGATCCAGCCGTACTGATCGATCCAGAACAAGCCAAACGCGGCGGTAGAGCCCGCAGGGGCGGTTGGCGTTGGGCCGCGTCGGAGCTGGCGCGGCAAGGGTGCTACCCAGACGATCTGCCCGCCCAGCCACAAACAGCCGAGTGCGAGAAATGCAAGCCACATCGCTAATGATTCGCCAGCCACTAAATCAGTCACCCTTATCCTCTCCTCAGATATGCATGAGATATGCAGGGATTTTACCTCGTTAACTTGCAATAAATTGACCTCCGCAACAAGCTCAGGGTAAGGGCTTAAGAATGATTTTCGGGGGCTAATTGCTGTGTTATCGACTAAAAAACCATCTAACGCGAAGACGGCGGCGGCTGTGCAACACCTCCATGCACGTTTGTTTTGTTTCAGTGTGCTTGCAGCAGCGCTTTTTCTTTCCGGTTGCAGCGCGACTAGCACAGGAGATTCTGGGCAAGCGGGCGCTAGTACATCAGCAGCTAGTGGCGCGACTAATGCTGCCGACGAACTCGATCCGAACAGCCTGCAGGCAATAAACGAAAGGGCCCGCGAGCGTGAAGCGCTGCCCGGACGCGCGCACTATGAGGCGAGTTGTGCTTTTTGCCATGAAGGCGAGATACAGCGCGCACCCCACCGCGAGATGCTAATTCTGATGACACCGGAGTCTGTATTGCAGGCGATGACCACCGGTTTGATGGCTACCCAGGCAGCAGGACTGACAGACATTCAAAAGCGAGAAGTGGCCGAGTACATTGGCGGTAGACCGCTCGGTGAGGTGGCTGCGAGTTATGCAAGCTGTGATGTTGATGCAGACGCTGCTGGCGGCGAACGCCTCAATGTTCGCACTCAAAACTGGGGCTTTACGCCAGACAACAAGCGCCATTTGGGTTCAGACATAACGTCGGTGACCAAAGACAATGCCAGTGGACTTACCCCCAAGTGGGCCTTTGCCTTTAATGGCGCCAACAGAGCGCGCTCGCAGCCTCTTTTTGTTGGCGACATGCTGGTTACCGGCAGTCACAACGGAGAGGTACTGGCGCTGGATCAAGACACCGGCTGCGTTCGCTGGACCTTCCAGGCCTCAAGCGAAGTACGAACTGCCATTGTAAGTGACGAGGCCGGATCGAA
>CAZFIA010000176.1:1409-7751 GCA_964519335.1 uncultured Pseudomonadales bacterium | reverse complement strand
TACTTCCGGGCAATGGCGTAGAAGGCGTGGCTGCGTTACTAGAAGAACTCGCGGGCTAGCTCGCGCCCTTACCTTCTCTCTTCAGCCCCTATCATCAGCCCCTATCATCAGCCCCTATCAGCTTGCGCGGATCGCGCCCGTCGACGTAGCCCATAAAACCAGGCCTTACCACGCTGTAACCCAACAGCTCTTGCACGCGCATGCTGTACTTTTCCGCCGTCGCCGGCGGTACAGCTAACACCATATTTTCTATCTGCCGTAACCAGGGTTGGCAATACTGGGGCGTTACCGCAAGTCTTGTAGTTTGTGCTGTATTGGCTCCGCCCCGGTGAATAAGCGATCCCGCAAACACCAGCGCAGAGCCGCTGTTCATGCACACCTGCACCTGCTCGCCATCTACAGGTACGCGGTCTTGATCCCATCGGTGGCTACCGGGGATAACCTCTGTCGCGCCATTTGTTTCGGTGAAGTCATCAAGGGCCCAAATCGCACTTACCCCAAGCGGTGCTCGCGGTTTTGGTGTGGCAAGATCGCCAGCACCATCATCAATATGCCAGGGTTGTGGGGTCTCGCCAGTGTGCACGTTAATGGCAAGCGCCGCAGACAGTAAAAAGTTGGGTTCAAGCATTGCATCGGCAATCGCCAAAACTGCCGGATGCTCAATCATCTCTGCAATAGCTGGCGCCTTAGAGAGCAACGCGTAAACGCGCTCGCTATGCTCGCCTTCAAAGTTGTTTCGCCCCATTAGCTTCTGCTGCAGCCAAGGTGCAAGTTCACGGCGAGTCCGCTGCACCTGTTCGTTACTGAACGCGTTCTCAATAACGCAATAGCCGCGCTCACCAATTTCATCAAGCCGCGACTGCAGAAGGGGGTCGCTTACCGGACTTCGCTCTATGGGAGCGCGACCGCTGGTTGGTTCATACAACATATTCCCAGACTACTCCCAGAGCATCAGGTTTGGCAAAGTGTCCACTCAACAATACAGCTATTAAGGGATCGATCATGGCACTACAAAACCTAGCAGGGCAGATCGCCTGGATCACGGGTGCGGGCACAGGCATTGGCGAGGGTGCCGCGCGCTCGCTTGCCGCCGCCGGCATGAAGGTAGTTTTGTCCGGGCGCCGCAAAGACAAGCTCGAGGCAGTAGCCAAAGACATTGGCAGCCAGGCCCAGATAATGGAGCTCGACGTCGCCGATCGCGCAAGCGTCAGCCAGGCCGCCGAAGAGATCGTTAGCACCTATGGCCGACTCGATGTATTGGTTGCCAGTGCCGGAATCAACGTAAAAGAGCGTAATTGGCACAACGTATCGCTTGACGACTGGGATCGGGTGATTCGCATCGATCTGGACGGAGCGTTCTACTGTTGCAAAGCCGTGCTTCCGCAAATGATCGAACAGGGGGGCGGGCTAATCATTAACATATCGTCCTGGGCGGGTAAGCACGTAAGCGTTGTCACAGGTCCTGCCTACACGGCAGCAAAGCACGCAATGAACGCCATGAATGAGAGCATTAATATGGAGGCCGGAATCTACGGCGTGCGCGCCTGCGCGGTCTGCCCGGGTGAAGTCGCAACGCCTATTCTCGATAATCGCCCCGTGCCGGTGAGCGCCGAGGATCGCGCGAAGATGGTTCAAGCTGAAGACTGCGGCGACATTGTGCGCTTTTTGTCCTCGTTACCCCCGCACGTGTGCATCAATGAGTTAACCGTCAGCCCAACCTGGAATCGAGGCTACGTGGCACAGGCGAAGGGACTATCGAGCAGTGCGTCCCTGTCACCCTAACCCGTACCGCTATATGCTGAACATCTTAGAGTTATGAAGAAACCAGTTATCGACACTCAATCTTATTGCTCGCAAATCTGTCTGGAAGCGAATGAACCCCTGGCGGGTACCGCTGTACAGGTCGACGTCTGGATCATGCTGGAGTATCGACGCGCCTGGCAGGCGAAGGCGCTCAAAGACAATGCGCTCAACGCTGCAACAAATACCTGGATCGACCAAACAGTTACGGCCTTTAAGGACAAAGGTTTAGTCGCCCGTCCTCAGTTTATTCGTCGCCCGCAACGCAGTGAAGGTATCGCACTGTTTGTGGCTCAGCAGGGCAAGCTTTACGGTCTTACCGTTGAAGACGAGCAAGCGCTACAGAAGCTGGATCTCGTTAGCCTGGGGCTCCCTGTTGTCGTGGGGCCACAGTACTTTGTGTGCACTAACGCCAAACGCGACCTGTGCTGCGCCAAATTTGGCCGCCCAACCTTTGCTGCTTTACACAAACTGGTGCCCGACCGAACCTGGCAAACCACCCACGTTGGTGGCCACCGCTACGCACCCAATATTCTCGCGCTGCCCGAAGCCAATATGTACGGCCGGGTGATGGCAACTGATGTAGCGCAATTCTTGAGTTTCACCGAACACAACCAGGTTGCGCTTAAGTTCTTGCGCGGCAACACTGCCTATTCCAAGCTAGCCCAATGCGCTGAACATGCCCTCTTACTCGAAAAAGAGAACAAAAAAGAGAGCGCAAAAGAGGGCCAAAGCAAACATAGAGATGCCGGCCCCGAAGAAGATGCTGAAGCGCACAAGCTACTGCGCGAAACCGGCAGTACGGTAACTTTTTCAACGCAAGAAGGTGTGAGGGAGGTATTGGTTGAGCCAGCAAAAGAATCACTTCGGATCCTGCCGAGCTGCGGCAAACCAGAAGAACTAATTTATCCTCTGATTGCCACTCTAAACCGTAAAGAGGAAGGAAAAGAGCAGGACTAAAGAGGCGCATCCCTGCGTAATGCCTCTGTCCAGCATGATCAGCTGCCCACCGCGCTCAGGCGAACACTGCTTGTTAGCTTTTTGGATTCTTAAGAGAATCCTTGGCTAAGCAACATCCGATCTGTCAGGGTTCTAGAATCGCAGAAAATCATGGCGCTGCCGTTGTCAGAAATCACAAGAAATTCACCAAGACATAAATCTTTGGAAAACACAGATGAACGGAGAACCCGATCACAGCACTTAAAGCAACAGGTTCACGGCCGGGAGTTGACGTATTGATTGTGGGCACTGGCAACGCTGCGTTTTGCGCAGCGCTTGCCGCCCAGCAGCTTGGCAAAGAAGTACAAATGATCGAGGTCGCGCCCGAAGCAGAGTTTGGCGGCAACAGCCGCTACACGGCTGGTGCCATGCGGTTTGCTTATGACAGCTCGGCTGATCTCTTACCCCTGCTTGCTGATCCAGACGACCCTAGAATCGCCCAATCTGACTTTGGCGCGTACACAACGCAGCAATTCCTTGGCGATTTAGAAGGCTTCAACGGTACACAACCTCTTACCGAGCAGCAGCAGTTTGTCGCGAGCGAAAGCCTGGCCTTAATGCAGTGGCTGCGCCGAACCGGGGTGAAGTTCTCGCCAATCTATTCGCGCCAGGCCTTCGAGAAGGCAGGCCGGTTTCAGTTTTGGGGGGGCCTCACGCTTTGTGCCGAGGGCGAAGGGGAAGGTTTGGTGCAACGGCAGCGGACGATCTTCGAAGCAGCCGGCGGCAACATTTTGTACGCCACCGAAGCCCGCGGTTTGCTCATAGAAAACGGCCGGGTGTGCGGCGTTAACGCGCGCTCGTCAGAACAACCCCTCAGGCTGTACGCCAAAGCGGTAGTGCTCGCCTGCGGTGGCTTCGAGGCCAACGCCGCTATGCGCAGCAACCATATTGGCCCTGCCTGGCAACATGCCAAGGTTCGAGGCACCAAGTTCAATCAAGGTCACGGACTCACCATGGCGCTAGAAGCCGGCGCCGCACTGGCAGGCAAGTTTGATGGCTGCCACGCAACGCCCATGGACAGGCACATGCCCAACTACGGCAACCCAACGCTCAATCATCTCGATCGCAAGAATTATCGCAAAATCAGTTACCCGTTTGGCGTGATGCTAAACGCTAGCGGCAAGCGCTTCGTAGATGAAGGCGCAAACTTTAGAAACTACACCTACGCACAATACGGTCGGGCCATTCTCGAGCAACCCGGGCATTTCGCGTGGCAGATCTTTGATGAACGGGTAAGCGATTTATTGTATGAAGAGTACAAGGTTGATTTTGCCTCCAGAGTGCAGGCGGACACCCTCGAAGAGTTGGTTACTCTGCTGGAGGGCGTCAATGCCGACGTAGCCCTTAGCACTCTAAAAACGTACAACGCAGCCGTTACAGCAGAAATAGAGTTTGACCCAACCGTTAAGGACGGGCGCGGCACTTTTGGAATAGCTCCGCCAAAAACCAACTGGGCGAATGTGCTCGATAAACCCCCTTTTGTTGCCTACCCAGTAACCTGCGGCATTACCTTTAGCTACGGCGGACTTAGCGTGAGCACAGGCGGGGAAGTATTGAACGCCGCAGAACAACCCGTGCCCGGGTTGTTCGCTTGTGGCGAGTTAGTAGGAAATGTGTTTTTTGAGGGCTACCCCGGCGGCTCCGGACTCACATCAGGTGGCGTCTTTGGCCGTGCCGCAGGGACAAGCGCCTAGTTACCGCCGGCAGTCGCGGACGATTCCACAGCCTGCAACGCTACCTTCTCCTCGGCGCTAATTTCCCGCCAGGTGATTGAGCCAAACAACATCTCATCCCAGCTTTGCTGACCCCAGGGCACATCCCGACTGGCATCCGGATTGGCCGGATTTGTCGCCGTGTTGTCCCATGAGGTCGTGTGAACAATGCGCGTACCGGCAGGAATAACTTTGGGCTCTTTGAGCACATAATCTGTTTGCCAATCGAAGTCATAGTGCGGGACCGACAGCAGCACCTCTTCTGTGCCATCGGCGTACTCCGCCTTAAACTCCATCGCCTTGCCACGGAAATGGGCGTGCGGCAGCAAGCTGTACATGAGCACGTCTTTATCAGTCACCTGACTTGCCATTTCGGTGTGGCCGTCTGAGTTCGCGGGAATGTTGATCTTGGTATTCATCAGCACCAGACCATCAAGCTGATGCTCCGGCTTCTCTTTGTGAAAATACAGAGCCATTCGCGAATTATCGGTGGTTGGCTTGCCGTACGAGGTGTAGTGCATCTGAAACATAAAGGTCGCGTCTGCTGGCAGAAAAGTGCCGGTGCCATCGGGAAACTCATCTGCAACCGCACCCGGAACATAGCCACCCAGACCGCGTCTGCTGGTCCGCTCAAGACGACCGTTTTTGCCAACAGTGCCAAATGAGGTAATCACATGGTGCAGCGCCTTGCGGTCACCCGGAATAATTTCAACCGCTCGTACCCAAACGTCTTCCTCTAATGGGTTCTTTACGTATTGATATTGATAGGGCACGGTTCCAGTAGCAGGCACCGTATGCGGCGTGATTTCAACAATCGCATCCGGCTCACCGAGCGCCCATTCTGGCCATTCCTGTTGGGCCGTTTTAAGAGGGTCTGCGCCTTCACCGCGCGGCGCGCCAGCTTCCACCCAGTGCACCAGCTTTTGGCGCTCAGCTACCGTCAGTGACCGATCGTTGGAGAAGGTTCCGAAGTGCGGGTCGGCGTGCCACGGCGGCATCCGCTGCGTACGCACAACTTCGCGAATCATAGGCGCAAAGCCGCGAACCATGTTGTATTCCGTCATTGCCCAGGAACCGATGCCGCCTTCTCTGTGGCAACTCACACAGTTCTTTTCTAACAGCGGCGCAATCTCTTTACTGTAGGAGATTTGCGCGTGTTGCTCCGTGCGCTTTTTCTCGGGGAAATTTATCAGGCAGCCCACAGGTTTGGTGCTTGCCACTTTAACGGCCTCGCCCGCAACCATGGCGCTCAAAGCATCGCGAAGATAATGATCTTTGGCATTCTCTTTTTGCACCTCGTAACCCAGACGATCATCCACAAGGCCGGCGTAAGCCACCGTCCAGTCGGCGGGATCAATAACAAACACTTCACCCGTGCGCACCAGATCAAGCGCCTCGCCAATAAGCTGTGAATCATCGACCAACACGGGCATGTCGTATTCAAAGCCCTGCGTCTCTGCGCTTATGTTTTCGCGATTGTCTTGCAAGTTAGAGTTGAGCAGCAAAAACTCGACGCCCTGTTTGGCAAATTCGTCGCGCAGCTCTTTAAACCGCGGCATCGCGTTGCGAACGATCGGGCAGCCATTGCCTTGCACCAACACCGCAACCGCTTTCTTGTCAGAGAGCCGATACAGCTCATGCGAGGCGCCAGTGTGATCATTAAGCCGGAAGTTCTCGACGGTTTGTCCCGGCGCGATGGCGTGCGCCCCAAAGCTCAAGCTAAAGAAGCTCAAACACAAGAGACCTGCACCGACCAAGCAGGTGGTTTGCTTAGCAGTTTGCTTAGCAGTTTGCTTAGCGGTTCGCTTAGTTGTTTTCTTTGGAGTAAATC
>CAZFIA010000176.1:0-1309 GCA_964519335.1 uncultured Pseudomonadales bacterium | reverse complement strand
GTTTGCTTAGCAGTTTGCTTAGCGGTTCGCTTAGTTGTTTTCTTTGGAGTAAATCGTCCAATGGCCATAGCTTTCTCTCCAAACTGATAAGAGGTGATTGCCGTACCCTTTCAATATAACCAACGGCCAACGAACTTTCAGCCGTTTCGTTGTTTATGCAACATTCTGCCCTAATTGGTCGGACGACTGTTACCATCTAAACAGGGGATCAGTATTTGCGGAGAGAGAGGTCAATGAGCACAGGGACGGCGCGCGGATTATTGCCATTGGCGGCAACGCTTGCTGCAGTTTCTATGGCTGGATGCACTAATCCGCCCACGAATCCGGCCACCAATCCATCACATCGAACAGAGGTGAAAGAGCTGCTATCGCCTGCAGCCGCTGGGTCCAGCCGTGCAACCATTAACTCTGTGGTGACCTTTGATGAAGGCACCAACATGGCAATCACCCAAAACCCAACAAGCGGAAGCTTTGTTGCGAGCATCCAGGGCACCCTGTTTGCTATTCCCGCATTGGGCGGAGAAGCCACAGCCCTAACGGATTATTACCAGGACGCCCGCGAACCCCAGTTCTCAGCCGATGGCACCGAAGTGGTTTATCACGGCTACGCAGATGGCACCTGGGATATCTACGCCTTGAACATAGACGACGGCGCAATTCGTCAACTCACTAAAGGTCCATTCGATGATCGAGAGCCCGTATTTGCACCAGACCAGTCTTCTATCGTTTTTAGCTCAGATCGCTCCGGCAACTACGATATCTGGCAACTCAATGTTCAATCCGGAGAGCTGCGCCAGCTCACCTATGCAACCCAGGACGAATATTCACCCAGCTTTATAGAAAGCGGGACAGCCATTGCCTACGTGCGCCACCTGCAGCGCGATGAAACAGAAGTGCGCACTTTGCAACTCGCCGCCAACACACCAGCAAGGACAGCCACAGAAGAAGACAGCAAGGCCATTGTGCGCGAGAGCGGTGTAATCAACGGCCTGAGCGTCGCGCCCAACAGCAGTCTTATCGCCTACCAACTGTTGCGTCGAGATCGCCTTGGAAAAGCCCACACAGAACTAAAGGTCACCGATCTTCAGGGCAACGAGCGAACGCTCAGTCCAGAAGGCATGGATGTTTTTCCGTTCCGAGCTGCCTGGGCAAACGCTGATAGCTCAAAGACCGACGAGCAAACCCTAATCGCCAGCGCCAATGGCAAGATCCAGCGGTTCCCCGTTTTGGCAAGAGTCTCGAAAAACGCATCGTTGAGTGAACGCAGCAATCAGAAAAACAAAACACTCTCTGTAGTTCCTTTTTCGGC
>CAZFIA010000175.1:0-7892 GCA_964519335.1 uncultured Pseudomonadales bacterium | reverse complement strand
TTGGTCGGATCAATTGACCCGAAATTCTGGTCTGACCAATAAGCTTATGTTACCTTAGAGCACGTTGTTACTTTTGGTAGCACTGATTCGTCCGGAAACGGCGATTCACGTGCTATTGATGGCGACCAGCTTACGTTCTGTTCTGCTGAACAGATGTAAGCTACGCGCTCGATTTTCGGGGGCATCTGGTCCCACCCCATGTCAGCAGGACGCACCACATGCGCAAGACCTACATCATCGCCGCCATCATCGCCCTGGGCATCGGCCTGTGGCTTTTTTCGGGCCAGATCGATGAGGGTGAGCCGGTTCGCCACGCTACCCTCGCCGACCAAAAAGACGAATCCATCGCGGCCGAAGAAGACAGGACACCCACCAAGGTGCGTGCCCGTATCAGTCAGGCGCAGTCATATACCGCAACGGTCACGGTACGCGGCCGCACCGAAAACAAACGCAACGTTGATGTTCGCGCCGAAACTCAGGGTCGCGTTGAAGCACGACCGGTAGAAAAAGGCAGCCGGGTCGCCGAAGGTGACTTACTGTGCCGGTTAGCGGTGGAAGACAGAAAGGCATCTCTTGCCGAGGCTCGCGAAGGCTTTAATCAAGCACGCATCGATTACGATGGCGCGCAGCGTTTGATGCAAAAAGGCTTTCAGGCAGAAACCGACATTGCACGCGCACGTGCGCGACTGGCATCTGCCCAGGCGGGCGTCGAGCGCGCGAAGCTGGCAATCGATCGCACCTATTTACGCGCGCCGTTCGATGGCATTGTCGAAAACACTCAGGCCGAAGTGGGTGACTACCTGCAGCCCGGAGCGCCGTGCGCCACCGTCATTGATCTAGATCCCATGTTACTGGTGGGTCGAGTATCTGAGCGCGACGTGGGTCAGTTACAACTGGGCGGCAAGGCAAAAGGGGTGCTCACAAACGGCAAAGAGCTTACCGGTGAGATCACTTTTATCGGCCGTCAAAGCGATAGCAGCACCCGCACATACTCGCTTGAAGTCGCCGTGCCCAATGCTGACTATGCGGTGCGTTCAGGTTTAACCACACAAATCAGCCTGCCTGTCGGCGAAGTTCAGGCGCACCTCATCTCTCCTGCACTTCTCGCTCTCGACACCGAGGGCAACATCGGTATACGCACGCTGTCCGAAGACGACGAAGTTGAGTGGAACGACATTGTCATTATCAACGACTCAGGCTCAGGTGCCTGGGTTTCCGGTTTACCCGACGTGGCGCGGATTATTACCGTCGGCCAGGAAATGGTAGTGCCAGGGGAACGCGTAGAATCGGTGTTCGAAGCAGGGCCCACTATGCCTGCTTCCCGGCCCATCCAAGACACCGAAGAAAGCGCGACGTCCGGCAAAGCCCCGGAACCCGCTAATTCACAGCCAGGCGATCCAGCAATACCCGAACTCATACCCGGGGCAGACGCCCTTAACAACAGCGTCGTCGCCGCCTCGTGAATTCGCTGATCGATGCTGCGATAACTCGATATCGCACCACCCTGCTCCTGATGTTTATGGTGATGGCCAGCGGCATCATCGCGCGGCAGGCGATACCCGTTGAATCTGACCCCTACATTCAGGTTCCTTTCTATGTCATCACCGTATTTCACGAGGGTATTTCGCCAGAGGATGCAGAGCGCCTGCTGGTTATGCCCATGGAAGTTGAGCTGCGCTCGCTTGACGGGGTTAAAGAAATAAAGGGCTACGCCAGCGAAGGTGCGGCCACCATGCTCGTAGAGTTTGATGTCGACAACGACCTCGACCAGGCCCTGCTTGATGTGCGTGAGGCTGTTGACCGCGCCCGCCCGGAGATGCCGGATACCGCCGAAGAGCCAATCATCAACGAAGAATCCACCGCAGACTTCCCGGTGCTGCAAGTGAACTTCACTGGCGACGACGTTCCCGAACGCGTGCTCTACAACGCTGCCCGACGTGCCAAGCAAGAGCTGGAAACCTTGCCCGGCGTTCTCGAAGCTAACCTGAACGGGGCCCGAGAAGAACTGTTGGAAGCGATCATCGACCCCGGCAAGCTCGAGTCGTACAACATCTCCAACGAACAGCTTATAAACACGGTACTGCGCAACAACCGGCTGATTCCCGCAGGAGCGATCGACAAGGGTGAAGGCCGATTTTCGATCAAGGTACCCAGCGTTATCGAAACGGCAACCGACATCTTTGACTTGCCGGTAAAGAACACCGGCGAGACCGTGGTGACCCTGCGTGACGTCGCAACGGTTCGACGCACCTTCAAAGACCGGGCGAACTACGCAAGAATCAATGGTAAGCGCGGTATATCGTTGCAAATTGTGAAGCGCGCCAAAGCGAACACTATTAGTACTATCGATGACGCAAAAGAAATCATCGAAAAACTTAAGCAAAACTTACCGGCCAGCGTGTCGGTGTTCTACACCTCAGACCAGGGTCCGTTTGCTCTGGCCCAGGTGAGTGAGCTCGAAGGCAACATCCTGACCGCTCTGGCTCTGGTCATGGTGCTGGTGGTGGCAGCGATGGGCTTACGCAGCGGCCTTATCGTTGGCCTCGGCATACCCGTGTCGTTCCTGTTTTCGCTCATCTTCATCTATCTGCTGGGCTTCACGTTTAACTTCATGGTGATGTTTGGCATGTTGCTCGGACTCGGCATGCTGATCGATGGCGCCATTGTGGTGACCGAATACGCCGATCGAAAGATGATGGAAGGCTTTGACGCGCGCGCGGCTTATTCCCTTGCCGCCAAGCGAATGTTCTGGCCGGTTACCGCCTCTGTAGCTACCACTCTGGCGGCTTTCCTACCGCTCATGTTCTGGCCCGGCATTTCAGGCAAATTCATGAGCTATCTGCCAATCACGGTATTTACCGTGTTGTCGGGTTCGCTGCTATTTGCTCTGGTGTTCTGCCCAACGCTCGGCGCCTTGTTCGGTAAGGCTGAGGTAAAAGACGCAAAGCACATCGCAAATCTTGCTGAGCTCGAAAACGGTGACCCGACTCGCCTGCGCAATCTGACCGGGCTATACGCCAAACTGCTCAATGTAGCGACGCGTTACGCCGGCGTCACCATGGCGATTACTCTGGCAATAATAGTCGCAAGCTTCATGGCCTATGGAAAATTCGGCAAAGGCGCTGTGTTTTTCTCAGAGGCCGAACCGCAGTACGCGCAGATTTACATTAAGTCTCGCGGCAACCTGTCGATCGAAGAAACCAATGCTCTGGTTCTGGATGTCGAAGAGCGCGTACTACAGGTCGCCGACATTAAGGCAATAAATACCTACGCAACAACGCCAGGGTTCTACACACGCGACCTGGATCGAATCGGTGGCGCTTTTCTAGAGATGCACGCCGAGAACGAACGAGATCGCGGCGGCAACGCAATACTCGAAGAAATTCGGGAACGTACAGCCGGTATTCCTGGTGTCGCTGTCGAAGTGCAGGAAATGGAACAAGGCCCGCGGGTAGGCAAGCCCATCAGCATCCAGTTTTCGAGCAAGAACCGCGCCCTGCTCGAACCCGCCGTGACCGTTGTTCGTGAGTACATGAACACGTTGCCCGAGTTGCGCGACATCTCCGACTCGCGCTCATTACCTGGCATAGAGTGGGAGCTGTCCGTCGATCGCGCTCAGGCAGCGCTCTATGGCGCAGACGTTCTGCAAGTTGGGGTCGCTGTGCAGCTGCTTACCAACGGCGTGAAGGTGGGCGAATATCGTCCGAATGACGCTGAAGAACCTGTCGATATCCGCGTACGATTCCCGTACGGCGATCGAGGGGTCGGTGCACTCGACAGCCTAAGGGTATCAACGCCACAGGGACTGGTACCCATCACCAATTTTGTCAGCCGAAAAGCCACACCGAACGTCGACACAAACGAGCGCATTGACGGTACACCTGTCGAGGTGTTGCTAGCAAACGTCCAACCCGATGTTATTGCATCCGACATGACCAAGAAAATACAGTCGTGGGTTGATGAGCAAGATTGGGATCCCCAACTAACCATCACCTTCCGCGGAGAAAACGAAGAACAAGAAGAAGCAAACGCTTTCGTGTTTCTGGCCTTCTCAATGAGCCTGTTGCTCATGTTTATTTTGCTGGTTACCCAGTTCAATAACCTCTATCAGGCCGTGCTAATTCTCTTCGCCGTTGTACTTTCCACTGCTGGCGTGTTGCTGGGTTTGCTTATTACCGACAGCTCCTTCAGCGCAATTCTTACGGGCGTAGGCATAGTTGCTCTGGCTGGCATAGTGGTGAACAACAACATCGTGTTGATCGACACCTACAACCACCTGAAGCGCGAGCACCCGGAACTCGACTACGTTCAGCTCATCGTTCGTACCGGCGCCCAGCGACTGCGACCTGTCATGCTCACTACTGTCACCACGGTCTTTGGGCTATTGCCTCTAGCGAGCAACTACAGCATCGATTTCATCGCCCGAACCATCACCTACGGCGGCCAGCTGTCCTCATTCTGGGTGCCGTTGTCTCAGGCCATCGTCTCGGGCCTGACCTTTTCTACACTGCTCACTTTGGTGGCCACCCCAGCCATGCTCGCCCTGCCCCATCAGCTAAAGAGCATCTTGCGACCCGCCCGAATCTACGGACTAAAAAGGTGGAGCTGGCTCACAGGCAAGGACCCAGAACCCGAGGAAGGAATGTCCGCCCCAACCGGCTGATTTACCGCCCCAAATCGAACCTACCCGCCGGATCTAGAGGGTCGAGCAAGTTACTAAACACATGCTAAGCTACGCGCGCTAAATTGCGGGCCCTCGGCGGTATGACCCCAGCGCAGGTTGAAAAATTTCTGCAGACCTTGAATGAGTCCTGGCTAAGCCAGGACTACACGGCGCTGGCCACCCTTTATGATCCAGATGTCATTTTGCTGCCGCCTGATGCCGGCGAACCCATCGAGGGTCGTAGCGCTGTTTGCAGCGCTTACGAAGACTTTCATGCCGCCTGTACCGTGGAACGCTTCGCCGTGACGGCGCTGTCGAGTTGGGCATTTGGTAGCACCAATCAGTCTGTAACCAAAGCCCACATGCGCTTCGACATCGACTACAAACTCCACGGCGCTGAGACTGCTGCAGGAAAGCCGCTGGCGCCTGAGAGCTTTTGTGAGCAGGGGCTCGAGGTTTACACGCTGGTGAATGCTGCTCACGAGAATCCCCGTATCGTCTGGCGAGCGCAATTTACGCTGTGACTGGTCTCACCGCCCAAACTAGTGCCGAGCTTGAGTCGCGCGCATCGAAGGCTATTCCTCAAGGCATAGTCAATCTGGCCGAGGTTACGCGCGAGCATAAAAATGTCGTCGGCAACAAAGCTGCACTACTCGGCGAGCTGCATGCCGCCGGCCTTCCTGCCGCTCCAGGAGTAGTGCTCTGCGCAGAAACTTGCAAAGGTTTACGCGCCGCCAGAAGTTTCAACCCAGAACAGCTGGAAGCGCTTGAGAGCAAGATTGATAGCTTGTGGCCGGACTGCACAAATTTCGCGATTCGCACCTCAGCGATTGAGGGCGAACGCACCGCCCAACAGAACCTTCGGGATACCCAGTGCGAGTACTTTGTGCCGCGCGACGCCCTGGCGGTTGCCATAATTGCTGCCGCATCCGCACCAACAGATCAGGTCTACCTCACCCCTGTACGCAACCGGGATACTGCGGATGCCCTGCACTACAAAAGGATCGAGTTGAGTGCAGCAGATCGAGCTGTGCTGGTCCAACCCATGGTCGCGGCTAAAGTGACGGGGGCGACCTTTGCTGGAACGCTACATGCAGGCACGTCCGAAAACTACAAAATAGAATCTTGCTGGGGGCTTGGCCGGACTCTCGTCACTGGCCAATCCGACCCGGATCGCTATCAGGTCGACAGCAAAGGGACTGTCATTTCACAAGACTGCGGTCGCAAGCAACACCAATTCAAAGGCAACGGTTCTGGTCTTTTAGTATCGGTGGATGAGACACAACGCCTGGCCTGGACGCTGGATGCCGGCCAACTCAAAGAGGTTGTCGCACTTGCGAAACGCTGCGCTACAGTACTCGGGGGAACACAGGACATAGAGTTTGCGTTCACCGACGATGAACTAGTGCTGCTTCAGAGCCGACCCGTTGCCGCCGCGCGGCTCGCGCCGGAGAACACGCCAGCGGGTAAATGGGTAATCTCCCTGTCCCAGCTCGAGAATTTTGCACAGCCGTTTACACCACTCACCGAAGACTTGTTGCATAGCGCACTGCCTGACTTCGCACAGATGATCCACGGCCGTATCTACCTCGACGTTGCGAAACTAAACCAACGCCTGCCGCTATCGACCACAGAGGATGAACTCACCGACAGGTTGCTTGATCGCACACCACTGTCTAACGCAAGCTTTAGGTTTACAAAGTTACTGCGCTGTTTGCCTTTCTGGTTGTCTCGCTCGCCCTGGGCGGCAGCGTTTTGGTGGCGCTCACGGTCGCTAAATCACGAACAAGTGGAGGGGTTTTGGCGCTACGCCACAGATCAGTCGAATAATCCTGAACTAGATGCGCGGGCGCTTTTCAATCGACTGGTTCGAGGCACGTCATCATTTTCAGCTCCCTGGCGCCTGCCGTTTGTACTCAACCTAACCACCTCCAGACACCTTATTTACGAGAGGGTATTGCAGCGGCTCGTGAAGCGCTGGGCGCACCGCGCACTTGACGGATCCACCCTGCAACAACTTTGCGCCAACAACCCGGATACGCTAAGCGACAAAATGAGCTCTGATATCGCAGGGCTTGGTCAGCTGGTAGCCAACACGCCGCAACTCAGCACGGCGTTCGAATCGCCAGTAGATGGGCCATTGCTGCACAGAGTACTAATCAGCGCTCCCGAGGCCAGTGGTCCATTTGCCAAAGAATTCAGCACTTTTGTTAAGAGTTTTGGGCACCGGGGCGCTCGCGAGCTGGAATTTGCCAATAGCCGCTGGCTCGAAGAACCAAAATCCCTGCTTGCCATGATTGGCGCTGCTTCTCGACGCAGCCACGAAGATTCTACGGAACTCAAAGACGATCTCCCTTGGCGCAATCCTGCGGCCGAGCGGCGGGCAAACGAGGCTTATCGTTTGCAGTTGCTGGCGCGCGACGACATTCATCAAGCGCTCAACAAACGCTGGCAACGAGGAGTTATCGATTATCTCGTGCAGCGCATCCGCTATTACCTGAGCCTGCGAGACAACACCCAGCACTATGCGGCGCATGCGCTGTTCCTGGTGCGCAAAAAGATGTTACTTCTGGAAGATCGATTGTTGCGCGAGAAAAAACTGCGTGCTGCCGGAGATCTGTTTTTCCTCACCTGGAACGACATCACTTACCTCGACAACGGACAACTCTCGCCCGACGATGCCGAAACGCTCATCGCCGCAGCCAAAGACCAACACGCTGAGCGCAGCGCCCAACCCCTGCGCTGGACACTCGGCTTCGACGCAGCAGCCGACAAGCGGCATAGCTCACATGAACTCGAACTGCCGCCCGTTGAAGAAGCGTATTCAGCAACACAAGAACACCCCACGCTGGATATCCTGCAGGGACGCGGCGCGGCGCCTGGTATAAGCGAAGGATTCGCGCGTATTGTTACCAACGAACGCGAACTCGCTCATTTTGCACCCGGTGAGGTGCTGGTATTAGGCACGGCGGAGCCGACCATGGCGCCAGCCATTCAGCTCGCAGGCGCTGTTGTATGTGAGTGTGGTGGCCGCACTAGCTACCTGAGCACACTCGCTCGAGAGTGGGGAATACCATTTGTAGTAGGCGCAGAAAATTGCACTAGAGCCATAGCAACCGGTGAGCGCCTCAAGGTCGACGGTGAAACTGGCCGGGTGACCGTTCTTGCATCAGAAGAATCTGCGATTTCGGTTTCGGAGTTGGCAGAAGAACCTATAGCGCAGCCGGGG
>CAZFIA010000174.1:0-7899 GCA_964519335.1 uncultured Pseudomonadales bacterium | reverse complement strand
TATTTATACGGCCTTCCATATACATATCGACTATCCCGGGTACATCGGTGCGGCCGCGGGCACCACCAAAGGCAGTGCCGCGCCAGCTTCGTCCCGTGACCAGCTGAAACGGCCGGGTAGATATCTCCTGACCTGCGCCTGCAACGCCAATGATGCAGCTCTGACCCCAACCCTTGTGGCAAGCTTCGAGCGCCTGGCGCATGGTGTCGGTGCGGCCAATGCATTCGAAGGTGTAGTCGAGCCCGCCGTTGGTCATGTCGATCAGTGCACTAACAAGGTCTTTGTGATCTTTTGGGTTCACAAAATCAGTCATGCCAAACTGACGACCCAATGCCTCTTTAGCGGGATTGGTATCAACGCCAATAATCCGTGATGCACCGACCAGGCGAGCCCCTTGAATCACATTTAATCCTATGCCACCTAAACCAAACACCGCCACGGTAGAGCCGGCTTCTACCTTCATGGTGAAGGCGACTGCGCCGATGCCGGTGGTTACGCCACAGCCGATGTAGCACACCTTATCGAAGGGCGCGTCCGGTCGAATCTTGGCGAGCGCAATCTCAGGTAACACGGTGTAGTTCGAAAACGTAGAACACCCCATGTAGTGCAATACCGGTTTGCCGTCGAGTGAGAAACGGCTGGTGCCATCGGGCATAACGCCGGCACCCTGAGTTTCGCGGATGGCCTGGCACAAATTGGTTTTTGGGTGTAGGCAGTAATCGCACTCTCGACACTCAGGTGTATACAACGGGATCACGTGATCGCCGGCTGCGAGTGACGTCACGCCTGCGCCCACCTCAACCACCACGCCTGCGCCTTCGTGGCCCAACACCGCAGGAAAAGCACCTTCGGGATCATCGCCGCTCAAGGTGAAAGCATCCGTATGGCAAACCCCGGTTGCCTTGATCTCGACCAGAACCTCTCCGGGCTGCGGCCCCTGTAAATCAAGCTCGACAATCTCAAGTGGTTTGCCCGCGGCGAAGGCGATGGCGGCTTTAGTCTTCATTATTTTCCTTTTTAGGGTCGTAAGGAATGGCTTATGAGCTAAAGGGTAACCAAACCGGCCTGCCAGCGACACAGCTTTACGTCGCCCGTTGAACTGGTTAGCGTGGCAGTTCGGTCGGTAATTTTACTCCCGCTACTCCTGAGGCCTCACCATGAATACTGATTTGGACCCAAGTTCCGGTTCTGCTACTAAGAGTTTTCCTGCCCGGGGGCAGTCGTGGGAGGCGCTTGAGCCGGTCATGCAAGGGTTCCGCGATCGTGATGTGGATTGGCGTAACTCGCGGACGGGGCTCTACGTGTTTCATGCCGGCGATGACGTGCTGGAGGTTGGAGCCAAGGCCTATGAGATGTACCACGTTGAGAATGGTCTTGGACTAAAGACCGCTTTTCCGAGCCTCAACAGGATGTATGGCGACGTGATTGCGAACGGTCTGGATCTATTTGGGGCGCCGGATGGCGGTGGGGATATGAGTTCCGGGGGTACCGAGAGCATATTTTTGGCGGTAAAAACCTGCAGAGATTTCTATGCGGCGTCAGGAAAAATGGTGCAGGGAGCAACCATAGTCGCGCCATTTTCTGCGCATCCGGCGTTTGACAAGGCTGCCCACTATCTTGGCTTGGAGGTCATTCGAGTACCCGTCAGCCAAGATCATCGCGCCGACGTCGCTGCGATGACCGCGGCCATTGATGAACGCACTATCATGCTGGTGGGGTCAGCGCCTTGTTATCCGTTTGGCGTTGTTGACCCTATTACGGAACTTGGGGCGCTAGCGCAGTCAAATAATCTGTGGCTGCACGTTGATGCCTGTGTCGGCGGCTACTTCTTGCCGTTTTTGCGCGCCGCAGGCCATGAGGTAGAGGCCTTTGATTTTTCTGTATCAGGAGTTCGATCCATCTCCGCGGATTTACACAAGTACGGGTTTGCGCCCAAGGCGGCGTCCACGGTGTTTTACCGTGACGCGGCGGAACATCAATTTCAGCAATACGCCTTTAACGCCTGGCCCTGCGGCGAGATGACAACACCAACCGCCTCTGGATCGCGTCCCGGTGGTGCCATTGCTGGCGCCTGGGCGGTGCAGCATTACCTCGGCCGTGATGGCTATATCGAGCGCGCAAAACAGGTTGTAGAAGCTCAACGTCTAATTGTTGCGGGCGCGCAAAATGCTGGGCTTGAAGCCCTTCATGATGACGCGCTGCCGATTCTTGCGCTCGCCACTCCCAGGGGCCAGATGGGTGCTATCTGGAGCGGCTTGCGAAAGCAGGGTTGGTATTTGGGTGGGGTCCAGGCGCCTGAAGCACTGCACATGATGGTGCAACCTAACCATCTGCGGGTAGCACAAGAGTTGGTTGCAGCACTTGAGGTTGCAACCCAAAAAGCGGCAGACCGCGCAGCAACCGATGGTCGATCGAATGAAACTGATGGAGGGCCGCGCTATGCCTGATGGTTTAAGGCTGTTGTTGGCTGCAGCGTTGGGTGCCGCTATTGCGCTTGTCGCCCAGTATTTTCTGTTTGATAGTAAGAGCGTCTCTAGTTTCAAAGGTAGTGAAACCGTTACGGTTAATGGGCGCGCCGACGGCTACGCTGCCGCTACTGAGCAAGAGGTTCGGTTTGCCAATCTTGAGCTAGAACAAAAACGCCTGGCTGAAGGGCTCAAGGCGCTGCGTGAATCTGCGGCAGCGAGCGATTCAGGGCTTGTATCACCAGAAACAGTGGCCGCGATCAGGCCGCAAGCAACGGCGGCCACTCCCACGGATCCGAGTGTCGCAAGCGTCCAGGGGTTGACCGCTGCCGGCGTTAATCCCACGGAAGCCCAGGCGATGATCGAACGGCTTGATGCGCTGGCGTTGGCCCGGTTGGAGGCTGATTATCGGGTGCGACGCGATACCGGTACTGGCGAGGCGGCACGACAGGCGCGCATCGATCGGCGTGCTATTCCAAGAGACAGCGATACCATTCGCGAAGAGTTTGGCGACGAGGCTTATGATCAGTATTTGTATTCACTCAACCAGCCAAATCGAGTGCAAGTGGCTTCTGTTCTGGGTGAATCCAGTGCCCAGAGTGCGGGTGTGCAGCAGGGTGATGTCTTGCGTTCGTTCGATGGCGAGCCGTTGTTCAACGTTCGCGATTTAACGCGACGAATTAGCGAAGGTGACGTGGAGCGTAGCTACTCATTGATGGTAGAGCGTAATGGCGAGGTTATCGAAACCTGGGTGCCCGGGGGGCCGCTAGGCGTTCGCGTCAGCGGTTCTATTGCCGAACCCGACGGTTAACTTTTTGTTAGTTACCTGCTGCAATTACAGAGGCTGCGCCCGGTACGCGTAACGTCATGCCGTACTTTATTGTTGTGCCTTTTATCTGATTTGTCTTAATCAGCGACGCAACGCTCACACCGAATCGGCGTGACAAACTGTAGAGGGTGTCGCCCTTGGCCACCGCGTAGTGACGAAAGCCCACAGTAGATGCAATGAGCGGCGCATCGCTCGTTCCGCTGCGCACGCGGGCAAGCTCGCTGGGACGTTCGATAAACCCGCTCACGCCACGAGCGATAGCATTGGCCATGGAGCGTTGGCCCTTCGCACTCTTAAGGAGAGCTTCGTCCTGAACGTTAGAGATGAAAGCGGTTTCTACTAAAATTGAGGGAATGTCCGGGGCTTTTAATACGCCAAGGTCTGCCAGCCTGACCTTGTCGAAGCGCACGCGCTGCGAGTCTTGCATCTGCGTGAGTACATCTTCGGCCAGCAGGTTACTGCGCTCCAATGTATCGTTTTGTACCAGATCGTAGAGCACGTTGGCGACGTTCGCATCGCGATGGCTCAGATCAACTCCGGCTAGTTTGGTTTTGGCCTTTGCCCGATTGGGTATGGCGCCGGCCCAACGGCGCGCGGCGTGCTCGGCGCCAGTGTTAGACAGCGCATAAACGGATCCGCCCCGTACTCGTCGATCGGTGATGGCGTCGGCGTGGACAGAGACGAACAGGTCGGCGTTTTCTTTTCTGGCGATCTCAACCCTCTCCGAGAGCGAGACCGATTTGTCTTTGTCGCGAGTGAGAATGGCGCGTATGCCTGGACGGGCATTCAAAAGGGTAGCCAGCTGCTTACATATGCTCAGTACAACGTCCTTTTCGAGTGTTCCGCCTTTGCCGACAGCGCCTGGCGCCCGACCGCCATGACCGGGATCAATTGCGACCACGTATTCATTGTCGACAGCAACCTCAACCAGATCGAGTACGACGCGAGGTGGACTGGGCAAGGTTTGCAGCGAAGCGCGGGCATTGGCAGATAACTTGACATCGACATGCAGATCATCAGAAAGCGAGGAGGCTGGGGTTGGGCTGACCTTTCGAACCAGACCGTCGCGCGCGTGCAGTTTTGAGGCCTTCCAGCGGGTGTTGGGCAGCCGCAGTTCGTAGGTTGCGGCGCCGCTGCGGGTGAGGCTCGGGGTGGTGTTGGCTGACAGGTCGAAGACCAGTCGGGTGTGTTTGTTGTGGTTGCCAAGCCGTACTTTGTTGAGATCTGCCGCAAAAGCCATCGACGACTGCATGCCCGTGACCAGCAGCGCAAGCGTAATCACAAAGGGGCGCAGGAAGTGCAGCACAAGTAGGGTCGGACCCGCCTGGGTGCTATTCGCTGGTGATTTTTGTGGCACTAGATTCAACACGGCTGTCTGTTCGGCTTGTCACTCATGTGCGAGCTGGCCGAGCAGTTTAGTAGCTCAAGGGGTGGTTTGCCAATAGCTACTTAAGCTACTTAAATCAATTAGTTATGACAGACAGGTAAACTAGCCCGAAAGATTTGCTGAGCTCAGGTCGGGGTGGCGTCTCAGGCCGCGTGTGAGCTGTCCGGGGTTGGCCGGGGCTTCGTTCTAAGCCGGCTTGCGGCGAAGGGGACCGCGCGCCTCCAGTACCCTGGAGGACCTGACCTGACCTGGACAGGGCGCTCTTCGTTAGCTTCCGGGCCGATAGCTTCCGCGATCGTTGGGATTTCTGCGGACGTTTCCAACCGATGTGCAGTAGCGCGCGATGCTATAGAAGCGAGATGCAGACGTGTGATGACGACAAAAGCCGAGCCGCACGCAAACAAAATTAACGTGGAATAGTGGTATTCCATCTAAGTCCCTGATTTCCCCAGATCCATCCCGAATACCGAGCAGTGTATAACCGCCAATTTATATGTCAATATTTTGAACACAAAAATCATACCCGAATGTCGTTTCCTAGTACTTGGGCCATGGCATCGCGCATCACAAATTTTTGAATCTTGCCCGTTACCGTCATCGGGAATTCGTCTACCAGTTTGACATATTTAGGCACTTTGAAGTGCGCTATCTTGTCCTGACACCAACTTTGTACCGAGGCTGCATCAAGGCTCGCGCCTTCTCTGGGCTGTATCCAAACCGCAACTTGTTCGCCGTAGCGCTTATCCGGCACACCGAACACTGCGGCATCCTGAATATCCGGGTGGGTAAACAAGAATTCCTCGATTTCGCGCGGATAGATATTCTCGCCACCGCGAATGATCATGTCTTTTATCCGGCCCACAACCTGCACATAGCCATCCTCATCCATGATTCCGATATCGCCAGAGTGCAGCCAGTTGGCCACATCAATGGTATCCCGGGTTCGTTCCTCGTCGTCCCAGTAACCGGCCATCACGCAATAGCCGCGCGTACAGATCTCGCCGCGTTCGCCAATGGCGACCACGTGACCGTCGGGACCTTCAATTTTCACTTCTAGATGCGGTCCCGGTCGTCCCACCGTGGTTACCTGCTTATCAAAGGGATCGTCAGCGACTGTCATGTGATTGATGGGGCTGCATTCGGTTTGGCCGTAACCAATAAGTATTTCTGACATGTGCATGTCGGATTGCACCTGCTTCATAACTTCGACGGGGCAGGGCGCGCCCGCCATCAAACCTGTGCGCAGCGAACTCAGGTCGTAGCTGTCGAAGTTGGGATGTTCAAGTTCGGCGATAAACATGGTGGGCACGCCGTGCAAGGCTGTGCAACGTTCTTCTTGTACCGCGTCGAGTGTCGTTACCGGATCAAAAGATTCAGCAGGGAACACGGCGGCGGCGCCCTGGGTGATGCACACCAAAGTGCCGAGCACCATGCCAAAACAGTGATAGAGCGGCACTGGAATGCACAGGCTGTCTTCTGCGGTGAGTTTCATTCGCAGGCCAGTCGTATCCGCATTGTTGAGGATATTGCAGTGGCTTAGCGTTGCCCCTTTGGGATTGCCAGTGGTACCGCTGGTAAACTGAATGTTTATCGGATCGTCAGGACGCAGATTTGCGCCGGCTTCGGCTAGTGCCTTGGCGTCTACTCCGTCGCCCATTGCGCAGACAGCTGCAAAATTAAACATGCCGGGCGTGTGGTCGGTACCCATACGGATGACTGTAGTTAGCTGAGGCAGTTTTTCTGATTCAAGTGCGCCTGGTGCTGAAGCAGCGAGCTCCGGTGCTAACTCGTTCAGCATTTGCAGGTAGTTGCTGGTTTTGAACTGCACGCCGCTGATGATTGCTTTGCAGCCGGATTTGTTCAGGGCGTACTCGAGTTCGTAAACGCGGTAGGCCGGGTTTATGCAAACCATAATTGCGCCAATCTTTGCGGTTGCAAACTGGGTCAGGCACCACTCGTAGCAATTGGTCGCCCATATACCCACTCTGTCGCCTGAGGTAACTCCCAGTTCGAGCAAGCCGCCTGCCAGCCGATTAATTTCCTGCTGGTACTCGGTATAAGTCAGACGAATATTTTGATGTCGCGACACCAACGCGAGGTTGTCCGGGTAGCGGCTAACCGTCTCATCAAAGCAAGCGCCAATAGTTTGATAGCGCAGCTGCTCCTCGGCTTGTCCGCAATAGTAGGATTGGGTAAGTGATGACACCGTGTGTATTCTCAGTTGGTTAGGGGTAATTGAGTGCGCTGAATAATAGTGTTCAGTGCAAAGCTGGTATCAATATTTGCAATGCCGGATATCCTTGAGAGCTTTTCTTTAAGGAAGCGCTCGTAGTGGGCGATATCGTTGGCCACCACGCGCAGCAGATAGTCGCGACCTCCACCGCTCATTAGGTAGCACTCCATCACTTCGGCGAAGGCCTTAACGCTGCGCTCGAAGCCCGCGAGCTGATCGTGCATCTGGGTCTCGAGATTAACCGCAACAAAAACGTTAACCGGCAAACCGACAGCGTCTTGATCTACCTGAGCGGTGTAGCCCTTGATGATCCCCTGGGCTTCGAGATTGCGCAGGCGTCGCAAGCAGGGCGTTTGCGACAGGCCAACCCGTTCCGATAGCTCAACAACGGTCATACGTCCATTGTCTTGCACGGCGGAAAGTATGCGGCGATCGGCTTTGTCTAATTTTGCGGGCTTCATTAGAGGATATCCCTAGCGGGCGGGCGATATTAGGGGAAACCTGCGCTCAGAACCAGATGTTTAGGTGAAAAAGCACTAAAAATTTGGCTCCTGCCTACTAGACTGCGCCAATCAAAGATAACCTGACTCGCAGAGGATTCCTAATGTCTACGGACGTGCTTGATCTTTCAGCTAGCTGTTTTACTAGCCAATTGAAACAAGGGCTTGAAGACGGTTTTGAACGTGTTGTCGAACTGCGCAATCCCCAGGTCGGCCTGACGGCATTTATCGCCCTGCACAGCACTGCGCTCGGACCGGCCCTCGGCGGCTGCCGCATGTATCCCTACGCCAGTCGGGAGGCTGCTTTAAGAGATGTCTGCAATCTGGCCCGGGGCATGTCCTATAAGAATGCCCTGGCGGGTATTGGCTTTGGTGGCGGAAAGGCGGTGATTGTCGGCGATCCAGGCACCAAAACCCCCGAGCTGCTGGAAGCCTTCGCGGAAGGGCTGAATGCCCTCAAAGGCGACTACCTGTCGGCTGAAGAC
>CAZFIA010000173.1:0-8003 GCA_964519335.1 uncultured Pseudomonadales bacterium | reverse complement strand
CGCTTTTCTTGTTTCTTAATCTGCTTCTGAGTTTGCTCCATGATGCGCGCTTTGCTCTTCTCAGCATTCACGTTGAGCTTTTCGCGCTCACGAGCGTGTTCGAGTTGCAGTTTGGCGTTGGCGCGTTCGACGTCGCCACGTGCAATGCTCGCGAACCAGAGAGCCGTCACAATTGTTATCACGATAGCCGGGACGCCGACCAGAATGGCTAAGTCGCCCAGTGTGGCATCCTGATTCACCCACAACAGAATAGCCGTAACCACCTGAACCAGCAGAATAACAGGTAAAAATCGGAGCATTTTAGTTGGAGTCTCCGTAGGAGTTTACGGTCAGCGCATCTAACGAAGCGGCATACTTATCCAGCGCTCCCATTATCGATACCAGACATTCATCCCGCAGCGCCTCAAGTTTTGCAATCGACTGATCGCCCGCCTGGTCAGCCGTGCCGGCCACCATCCGCTCGATTAACTCGGGCGTAAGCGTTGGTGCCTTAAGATGGGTCCAGGGCAATTCCAGAGCGGGTCCAAACTGCTCAAGCATATGCTTCATGCCGCCTGCACCGCCCGCCAGATGGAAGGTAAGGGCGGTACCCATAATGGCCCAGCGCAAACCTGGCCCATGGCGTACTGCATCATCTAGCTCAGACGTGGTGGCTACATCGTCATTCACAAGATGCAGAATTTCCCGCCACAGCGCTTCCTGTAGTCGATCCGACAGATAGCCTTCAATTTCTTTGCGCACAACCAGCGGCTTCATCTGTAGTTGTTTGTAGAAAGAGCGGGCTTTGGCAAGGTTCGCGGGCGATGTTTCGCCACCGGCTACCAGCTCAACCAGCGGCAACAGATAAACAGGATTGAACGGGTGGCCCACAAGAAACCGTTGCGGATGCTCTAGCTTGCTTTGCAGCTCACTGGGTAGCAACCCCGACGAACTCGATGCAATGATGCAGTGCTTATCGATCAGCGGTTCCAGTTGTTGATACAGAGCGGTTTTAATCGCCATGTTTTCTGGCGCTGCTTCTTGTACCCAGTCGACGTTCGCGCAGGCCTCCGCCTGCGAGTCGCAATACGCAGCGACGAGTGGTTCCGAACTTTTTGCAAGACCGCGCGCGAGCAGTGAAGGCCACGCGCGCGCAATAGCCTCACGCGAAGGGCGATACGACTGCGGGTTAGGGTCCCAGATTTGTACCTGCATGCCACACGCAAGCATGCGCGCAGCCCAACCGCTGCCAATGACGCCTGCGCCGATAACGGCAACCGACCTTATTTGCTTGGTTTCTCCAGCCAGCGCGTCACTCATGCGCCGTGTTTCGGTAAGCCGAGATAGTCGCGCGTGGCCTGGGGCGTGCGGATGCTGGCACCCATCAACTCGAGCAGCGATCGGGCGCGTTCGACCAGTTGTGCGTTGGTTGCCAGCTGTCCACGCTGCAGATACAAATTATCTTCCAGGCCCACACGCACATTGCCGCCCAAGAGGGCTGCCTGTGCCACCATTGGCATTTGCATCGCGCCAATGCCAAAACCAGACCACACCGCATTCTTCGGCAGCCGATCGACCATGGTTTTCATAGACGCCGTGTCTGCGGGTGCGCCCCACTTGATGCCAAGGCAAATCTGATACAGAGGCGGATCTGCGATCAGACCCTCCGCCAGCATTTCATTGGTAAACCATAGCTGCCCGGTATCAAAAATTTCGAGCTCTGGCTTTACGCCCAACTCCTGAATCAACCGCGCGCCCATTCGTAGTTGATCGGGTGTAGACACGTACACAAGACTGCCGTCGCCAAAGTTGTAGCTGCCACAATCTAGGGTGCATATTTCTGGCAACAGCTCTTTGACGTGAGTCAGACGCTCTGCTGCCCCAACGACATCTGTCTCAGGCCCGAGCTGTAGTGGCGCCTCGTCTGGACCAAGATAGAGATCACCGCCCATGCCAGCAGTGAGGTTTATGACAACATCTACATCTGATTCACGAATGCGCGCAACAGTTTCGCGGTACAGGGCCACATCGCGGCTGCCTGCTCCTGTGTCAGGGTCGCGAACGTGCAAATGTACGACGCTTGCGCCGGCCCGGGCAGCCTCGAGGGCAGAGTTAGCAATCTGTTCAGGCGTTATTGGCAGCTCAGGATGTTTGCCTGCTGCATCGGCGGCGCCTGTAACCGCACAGGTTAAGATCACCTCGTTATTCATGGCCACCGTTGTGGCCATGTTGGTCGTTGCCGTTGTATTGGGGGCCTAGACCCGCTCAATGATGATCGCGGGGGCCATACCGCCACCGGCGCACATGGTAATGAGGCCAAACTGACCGTCGCTGCGTTCCAATTCGTCGAGAGCCGTGCCAATGAGCATGGCCCCGGTTGCACCGATGGGATGCCCTAGAGCCATGGCTGCGCCGTTTATGTTGACCTTTTCGCGATCAAGATCCAGATCACGCTGAAACTTTTCAGAGACAACCGCAAAGGCTTCGTTGATCTCCCACACATCGATGTCGTTGATGGTCAACCCTGCCTTCTGCAACACCTTCTGTGCCGCTGGCACAGGAGCGTTCAACATAAGGGTGGGGCAGTCCCCCATATTCGCAACGGCAACAACACGAGCCCGCGCCTTTAGTCCGTTTGCTTTGGCGTAGTCTGGATTGGCCCACAAAATTGCGGCTGACCCGTCGACAACACCAGACGAGTTACCTGCGTGGTGTACGTGCTCGATCTTGAGGTTGGTGTACTTCTGATTGATGAGTTCGCGAAACGACTTTGAATCCTCGGTGTGCCGATAATCGGCAACCTGGGGAAAACTGGGGGCCAGGGACGACAGTGTTTCGAGGGTCGTTCCGGGGCGAGGGAATTCTTCGCGATCAAGCGCCACGGTTCCGTCCAGGTTATGGACAGGAATCAGGCTGCGATCGAAGCGACCTTCTTCAATAGCTTGTTGCGCCCGGCTTTGGGAGAGTTCTGCGAGTTCATCAAGCGTTTGGCGCGAGATACCTTCTAATGTGGCAATAGCATCTGCACAAACGCCCTGGTGCGACTGCGGATGAAGGTCTTGCAAGTGAGGGTTGTTGGCGCCCATGGGCAACACACCCTTTTTGGGTAATGACATCATTTCTGTGCCGCCTGAAACAACCAGGTCTTCCATGCCAGACATTACCGATGAGGCTGCGATGTTGGCACTGGTGATTCCTGATCCGCAAAACCGATCAAGTGTTACGCCACTGGCACGGATATCATAACCGGCATCGAGTGCCGACATGCGCCCGAGATCACCGCCCTGTTCACAAACCTGTGAGCTGGTGCCCCAGATAACATCGTCGACGTCAGCCGTATCGATGCCCGTTCGATCTGCCAGGGCACGAAGTACCGTTGAACCCAGATGCTGAGGGTGCAGGTGGGAGAGGGCGCCCTTGCCCGCCTTGCCGATGCCGCGTGGAGTTCGGCAGGAGTCGATGATTAGTGCTTCGCCCATGGTGTTTGTCCCGTTAAAGTAAATTCGATAAGTGTCTTTCCATTATAACCGCGAATCACTAGTTTCGCTGCAAAAAGGGATGTGCCGAGGCTGACAGGTACGGAAGGTATGGAAGGTATGGGATGGGAAGAGAAGAGCAGAGCAGGTGTAGTTAAACGCCTGGTAGTCTTCTCAAGGAGCTGAACTGAGTCGTGGTACACAGCCGCAATACTCGAATTGCGACCTGATTCCTCGGTCTGGGCTGGTCTGTGTAGTAACTTCACTAGTCCTGCGTGACACGACAAGGAATGTCTCGAAGTGAGCCACTTATCAGGCCGGGAGAATACCCACCGGCTAGCGAATCACAATGTAATCGAGCCCCTTGCGGTCGCGAATGTACATGTATTGACGGCGGACCTGTGAGAGCGCTGTGTTTCATGTTGCTGATAGGTCTTGCAGGTTCCCCTGCCTTGGTGGTCGCCCAAGATAACGAAGTTTGCCTTCCCGTTGATGACGAGATACAGGTCTGTAAGCACTACTTCGAAGGTAACAGCATTGATTTGCCGGTCAGGACTGTACTAGACAGTTTCGGCCCGGCATGCGAACACCTGGTGGTCGATGTGCTGCAGCGTCAGGGCGTGATGCTTGTGGATCTTCGCGAGCCGCAGAAATTCAATGCAAAGCAATGCGCAACAATGAACAGTGTCGTTGTCGACCTGCCCGACGTTAGATCCGAAGTGGATGTTCTGGTGCGCTTATCAATACCAGAATCGACTCATGCTCCCGAAGTAATCGCAGTGCGCGTCTACCCGGACAATCTGCTCGAACCGCTGAGAAAGTTCGCAACCCAACACTCTCTTGTGGTTTTCGACCAGGAGGGTGAGCTGATGAACTTTTTCGATCGCAACGAAATCGACTACTTGAGCCGCTTCAACAAGACCACTGAAGTGTCGGTTGCGCTACTGGTAAATCCCACTGATCCCGAGCGACTGCTGGAAGGCCGCGGTTTCCAAAGTGCTGTGATTCTTAAGGAGCAGGTTTTCGATCTACCGCAGGTCCGCGCCGTGTTAACAGACGACCGGCGGCGTGTCTACGTTGAAATGCCTTTGATGCACGATCTTCACACCAGTCCGCTCGCGCAAAAAGCGCTGCAGGACATTATTCATCTAGCAACCAATCCGCTTTCCACCCATCGAGGTTGATATGACCACTCTGAGACAAATCTTACTCACTCTTATAACCACCGCGGGCATTCTTGCTCCAATGGCGGATGCCGTCGCACAGGACGACTACGCTGTGGCTGTCTTGCCGTTCGATACGAACGCCAAACTGGACATGGACGACCTGAGTCAGGGGTTTCCGCTGTTGCTGAATGCCTATCTGTCACAATCGGACAAGCTTGCGCTCGTCGAACGCGGCGACGTTAATACTGCGCTTGATGAAATGGCGATCGGTATATCAGGCACTGTCGATCCCTCCACGGCCGCCCAAATCGGTTATCTAACCGGAGCACAGGTGCTTGTCACCGGTCGCATTTTTCCGGTTCAGAAAGATCTGTACATCGTTGCCAAGGTGATTGGTGTCGAAACTGGTCGGGTTTATGGGGAGACCGCCAGGATCCCGTTGCGAGGCGACATAGACGAAGCAGCACGTAATCTGGCAGAGAAGGTCGCGGTCAATATCGAGACCAAGGGCGACACGCTGGTTGCGAAGGCGCAGGCCAAAGAAGACGTTGTGGCATCCCTTAAGTCGTTGGTCAAAGGTAAGAAATTACCGACGGTCTCGGTTGAGATACAAGAGGAGAGTCTCGGGCGAGACCTGGTTGACCCTGCGGCGGAAACGGAGCTTCTCTACATTCTGCACCAGCTCGGCTTCACGATTATTGATCCGGTCGAAAGCAATACGCGTGCAGACATCGAAATCTCAGGCGAGGCTTTCAGCGAATTCGGTATGCGCAACGGCAGTCTGGTTTCCAGTAAGGGTCGCGTCGAAGTCTCGGCCGTTGATGTCAGCACGGGGGAGTTCGTCAGTGTCGGCCGTGATGTTGCCGTAGCCGTTGACCTGTCGAGAGAAATCGCTGGCAAGGCCGCAATTTCGAAGGCGACCACCAGAATTGCGAGCGCGCTGATTACCGACATCGTCTTGTAACTGCCCTCGAGTGTTCCGCTTCGCGCCACTTGTTTGGCTATTGCTGCTTTCCGTTGGCATTGCGGCACCTGTGCGTGCCCAGGACACGGCGGTTAGCGTTGTAGACTTCTACAATTTATCGCAGGACAGTAAATGGGATTGGTTAGGCCGGGGCTTGGCCGACATGCTGATTACGGATCTGTCCTCGGTTGAGCGGTTTCGGGTTGTTGATCGCGAGGGATTGAAGCGCTACCTGGACGAGATTGAATTGCAGGCCAGTGGCTTAATGGATGGCCAAACCCTGATAAAAGTTGGCGAACTTGCTGCTGTTGATAAAGTGATATCGGGTACCTACAAGGTTGATCAGAACGAGATCATCACGATTCGAGCGACCATTGTCGACGTCGCTGGGCAAGTTGAGTCGGTCGCGACGGTCTCGGGTGTTGTCAGCGACTTTCTTGATCTTGAGAAAAAGCTGGTCACGGGATTGATCCGCAAATTTGGTGTGTCGCTGTCAGAGCGGGAAAAACGGGGTCTAGCGATCACCTGGACGCAATCACTGGATGCAGTCGCTCACTTCTACACGGCCCTGGGCCACTACGAGCAGGGCGAACTGCCGTTGGCGCTGGCGGAGTCGAAGGTGGCAGAGAAGGTGGACCCTGAGTATTTGCCTGCGCGATTCTGGATCGGACGACTGTACGTAGAACTCGCTGAGTACGAACACGCCAAGCTGTACCTCAGCAGATTCTTACAAGAGGCAAAGGGTCGCAACTTCGAGCACGCCTACGTTGTGCATACATCGCTTCTTCTCGCCCAGTTGTACGAGAAATACTTGGAAACCCCGAAAGAAGCAATTCCTGTTCTCGAAGCATTGGGTAATAGAAAACTAGGCTCGTTCGAGTATGCAAATCTTCGTTTTCAACTTGCCCGTTTGTATCGGCAGCAAGGCAGGTATGGCGACGCCTATCGTTTGTTCGTATCAGTGTACAAAAAAATCCGAGAAGTGGATTTGAAACCGGAGTTTCGCATTCCGTACCGCAGCGTCACACTTTTTTCTTCCACTCAGGAAATGCGCAAAGTGGTAATTGACGATTACCAATCCAGCTTTCTACTTGCTTACTACAATAGCGATGAGCCCCTGGAACTGCAGCCGGAGATGGTGATGCTGACCGAAGAGGCGCCGGAGTACTCAAAGTCTGAGACCTTTCAGTATAAGTTCTTGTACGGATCAGATGTTCCTATGCCGATGTTCTTTGCGCCGAAAGGGCAAAAATTTAGTGAATTCACTATCGAATCTCGGAGCAAGCTTCCCAAGCTGTACTTGATGCCAATGTTCTACGTTAACGAAAGGTTCGACGGTTTGATGTCGAGTAATAGCTTGCCTGCCGCCGAAAAGGGCGTTTCTGAACTGCGTTACAGCATGCGACAAAATAGAGTCCACGCATTTTTTCTGTATGCGTGGGTTCGAAACAAGGCGGGCGGGGAATTCGATTGGCGTGTCAAGGCGAAATTTATGCCGGAAAAGGAAGTTAAGCGGGGTGGACATGAATTCTGGACGCCAGTTTTAAAAAAGAACATCCGCTATCCCGTTCTGCTCGATACATCCGGGCACGAAGGTGAGACGACTACGCTCGCGGAAGGTCCGGGGGGCGAGTTCTGGATCATTTATGACACTCTGCTTGCGAGTGGGTTTGAAGATCAGGGAAGAGACAGCGACCTATGGCTAGTCGCATCCCCTGACAAGGTGTCGTGGCGAGCACCCAAGCGCCTTGCCACCCTCAACTCGATTGGTAACGAATTCGATCCCTCCTTATTCCATGACGGGCGCAAGGGACTGATACTGGCGTTTGTCTCCGATCGCCGAGGAAAGAACGACTTGTGGCTGACCCGATCCAGCGGCGGTGATCGCTGGCAGCGCCCGCGGCGTATCGTTTTGCACAGCAACAACGACGAGTTATCGGATCTCATCACGCCAGTTGTGTTTCAGGACAGCAAAGGCATCTATCGTCTTGCCGCGTTTCACACGGCGACCCAGAGAGTTCTATTGTCGTCTTCGAAAGATCTGACGAACTGGGAGGACGCTATCTTTGTCGAGCTTGACGATACCTATACCTATCCAGACAACGACTGGGGCGAGAAGGTGTCGCTCGACTACATTGAAGACAACGCCGGAATCTACCGGCTGGTAGTGAGTGGTGACTTTGTCTTAGGCGCCAGGTTGCAATTTGGATCATCAACAAATGCGCGTGATTGGCAGTTGCGCAAGGCGGGGTTTAGGAGTTCTAGTCACCCATCGCTCATTCAGTCGAGCGACGGACGATTCTTGCTAACACTGGGGGATGGCGTGGATCAAGCGTTTGGTGAACACCCTAATGGTTACCTCACGCAAATCACATCAAGAGACTGGACTCATTGGAGTCAGCCGAAGCGGTTTCCGAT
>CAZFIA010000172.1:0-8003 GCA_964519335.1 uncultured Pseudomonadales bacterium | reverse complement strand
GCTCGCGGCCCTCTGGCGTGTTTGTTAACCTCTATAAGTGACCAAATAGAGGCCAACTACTTATTCAATGAGGTTGGCTGGGATGGATATGAATATTGATGGACAGTTTGTTGCTCGTCTTCGGAATCAGAGGGGTTGGTCGCAAGAACAATTAGCCGAAATTTCCAACCTTGGTATTCGCACCGTTCAGAGAGTAGAGGGGCAAGGCCAGTGTTCACTCGAATCAAGAAATTCTCTTGCCAGTGCCTTCGATTTAACTGGGGAAGAGCTTTCAGAAGGTCCGGATAAAGCGGCGGCGAAACGAATGATCGGAACTATGCAGTTGGCGGTTATTTGTGCCTGCGCTATTTGTACTGTGTTGCTGTGGGCGAAATTCGTCCATCTCTATCATTTCGAAAACGGCCTCAGTGAGGCTGAGTATCGTATGGGTCTCGTCATTGCCCCTCTTTTCAGCGTGCCAGTGATTTTGATCTGGAACCGGGTGGCGCGCCGAATGATGCAGAAAGAAGGTATACAGTCCCACCCGCGAACTGGGCTGCGACTGTTAACCTCAATATGGAAGAGCTAGTTGGTTAGATCTTTGGTGTCTGGAAGATGCTGAGAGAACGCTAATACTCGACCCAAACCTGCCCTAGCTTTTCTCCAGATCGAAGACATGCACTTCGTTGCCAAATCGAATTTTTCGTTTCCCCAGTGTCGGGAAATTCGAAGCCTATGCGAAGCGGCACTCACCGCCCATCAGTAGATCAAGTCTTCTTCTCCAGTATTGCGGAGATGATATACGACTGATGGAGTAGTAAATCCCATGAAATCTCCGGGGGCTACTTCAACATCCTTTCCATCGATCTCTGCGGTTCCCGAGCCTGAGAGAATATATATCCATTCCTCCTCGCGCTCATGCGTATGCGGCACGAAGGACTCTTTGCCAGGCGGATGGATTACATGAGCTACGATCGATCGCTCCATCCCGACTTTTCTGGAAAGCTGCGCGCTATGGAATAGGGAGTTGGCATTCCATGGATGGGAGCCTTCTGTTCTCATTGCGCAGGTTCAACCGTGATCCATAAAACGTGGTTGGCAATATCTTGCGCAGACAGAAGAATCTGGCAGGCGACCGATTCCCCCCACCCGTGACTACCATTCGTGTGTAGACTTTCGTCGCGATGTATATCTTGGCCCCTTGGAAGAAAGAAGATTCTGTTGCTCGTTGGAATTTGCCTGACCGCATCTTCTTCGGCCATGGTGCGTGCCATATTCTTGCTGGTGTGTTTTTGGAGCAAAAAATCGATTCGTCTTTTAGGCCTTTCTCGATAAAGCCGTCGAGTCACCCAGGAGCGCACGTTTTCGTGAGTGATGGGCAGATTGCATTCGACTATCACGGCTACTCAGCTCTTGACCGCCTTGAGAAGCACCACTGGAAGGTCTGGAAGCATCAGTACCCGGACTGGAGCGCTAAAATCGAGCTGGTGGACTACGACCTACTTGATACCGTCGAACTCAATGAGAGAAATATGCGAGGGGCAGATCAGTATCTTGGTGACCCAATCGCTCGCGCCCGACAGTTCATTCACCGTATAGACCACGAAATTGCAGCGGCTCGGGCTAGGCACTTGGCCTCAATATTGTTCCCATGACTTTGAATTCGAAAGGCTCCCAAAGAGCCGCTATTGCATCCAACCACCTCCGTCAATTATCTTCCACCCATCATTTGTTCGAGCCATATTTCCTGTGTGTCCGGAACCGCCGTAACCTATGAAGGCGTATTCGATCTTTCGATTCCCGTTCTCCGAGACTTCAAGGGTTTTAAACGTGAAGTGCATCCCGAGATCAATTTTGAATTCACTTCCTACGCTTGCATTGATGCCTAATTCACGTACAGCATCGAGCAACCGCATAGGAGCATCTTCTCCTTCTATCGAAACAAAGAGAGTCAGAGTCAATCCAGCTTCTTTCTCAATTTCCTTCACCCTACTGACCCATAAGTCGTTTATGAGCGATAGCACTATTTCTTCGGTAATTCGTTGTTCGTCTTGTGGGCTATGACAACCGAGCGCACCGATAGAGCAAAACGCGAGCAGCATGATTCTTCTTGTCAGCATCCTATTTCTAAGCTCCTAACAGAGAACTGGGTGGGAGTCGAAAGTATGCATGATTCCGTTCTGATTGAACGCAACGATCTTTCACGCTTCCAGCTGTTTGCGCTCTTTTTCTCTAGCTGGTTTGTCCCGCTCGTCGGTCCCATAGCTCTTGGAATTGCACAGCCGTCGAACCGGCTACCGCCCGATCAGGTTGTAACCATCAGAGGCTATCATTGTTGGGTAATGTGTCGGCGGCGAAATTCTTAAAGCCAATTAGTGCGCTCCCGCCAACCACATCCTTGAGCTCATTTTCTTCCAGATGTTCGAGATACCTGGTGACGAAAGCGTCGCTGTATCTATGGGGCTTCTCCTGGTGAATTGATACAAAACTAATGTCTTCATCTTTGATGCTAGTAAAGCGATCCGCAAATTCCTCGATTTGAGCTAGTTCGGATGGGTATAGCTTATTGCTTTGTTGGTAGAGGTAGGCCTCGTCGTTACAGGAAGGCATTTGCTTACACGCCAGGTACTGCCATCGCTCAGATCGATACACTTTCTCATGCTCGGCCGCTCTTCCCGCCTCAAAACGAGAAGCCTCTATCAGTACTTCAGGATCTAGTTGATCGACAAGCTCATCGAGGAGCGACGCCATTTCTTCATCCTGTAACGGCAAGTCATGGAGTTGCAGTAATCGGGCGGTTTTATTTCCCGCTTCGGCCGATTTAGCTTTCCATTCGTTACTAGCTATTACTGGGTGTGAGATTTTTCCATCATGAGCCATTATGTCCTCACGGATTCTTGCACATTTCGCGCGCTCAACTAAATGTTGCTCATACCTCTCTAGAGGAATGAACCCCTGCTCGAAAGCCTCGAATACACTCTCTGGAGTTTCGGTGCGTAACCCATCAGCACATCCGTCGATCGCTCTCGCAACGATTAGCATCGCGTCTGCATCACCCGCCCGGGCGTTTTGGATGTTCGAAAGATAGGATCCTATCGGATCTTCTAGAAGTCTTTTAACGAGCAAAATTTCGCCGAGATCAGGATTTGTGTGGGTTGATGCACTCGTCCCGTTGAGATTTGCGTCATCGATTGACGTCCTAGAAACTAGCTCCTCCGAGAAACCATCGCTGCTCCTGCGTGGTCCTGCGTCGATTGCGGCGGTATCCCCCGGCGCAGAGTTCTTATAGTACAACCAACCGGGTACCACCAAGAGGCAACTAATCAAGCTGACTTTCATAATTGTGGGGAACTTCATGATGCAGATACTCTTTCCCAAAGAACCGCTGGTGTCAAAAATTCCGTCGAACCTGAGAGCGAAACGACGCACACGCACTTCGTTTTGATTTGGCTTATCTCGTCGTTAGTCGTTTGTACGTTCATATTCACAGACACAATCTGAACAGTTCCTCCGAGAGCTCATTCCTGGCCGATCTTCGGCTTAGTGGCAAAGCGCAGTTTTCCCAAGAGTTAGATATAGATTTGGTCAATTCTTGCAGGTCTGCAAGATTTTGAGGCTACGTGACAATCTGGCCCAAAGCAGACATACCCACTTAGGTCCTAGCGATCCTATGGGTGTATGCTTCCTTACTAAGGTCACCAGATTCAGCTGAGATAACCTAACGAAGGAAGGGCAAGTCCGTGAAACAGCGTCTAGCTGCATTGATCATCAGCATAGCGATTGGGTTGTCCGCTTGGGGTGAGACGCTGCCATTGGTTGACACTCGCCAGGAAGTTGTACGGTGCAACGACTGCACGCCGCTCGGTGAGTGTGGGAACGACGGCTACTGCGTTCGCGACCATGATTAATGCCGGATCCACCGATGCTCAGGCCTGCGCTGTGTCGTTACCCAACGGTATCGTTGATGCGACCTTCTCCTATCAGACGACTGATCCTTTGACCAATGCAACGATCGGAGAACCCGATGTCCCGGTTGATATCGCTGCGGGCGCCGCGCAGAGCTTTGTCTTCGGGCTAACGCCACAGAGCGCATTTGACCCAGTTGAAGTAGGACTAGTGTTCAGCTGTGGGAGTAATGGTCAGGCCGACAGCATTGTAGGACTCAACACGCTTTTGTTATCTGCCAGTGATGGCCCGGTACCTGATGTCATCGCGCTCGCGGCAACGGTCGGCAACAATGGGATTGTGGAGGTTAGCCCGGAAAGCAATGCGGGTGCGTTCTCGGTAGCCACCGTCAATTTAGGTAGCGCATATACCTTCCTGGTTACTGTCGACACCGGCGGGGCGTCGTTGCTCATCTTCAAGATTCTACAGGCGCGATTCGTGGCGCAACTAGCGTTGCAGTCACTCGGGGGTAGGTTCAAGCACTTCTTAGCGCGCTGCCTAACTGAGCTTCTTGCGTTAGCGCGAAGTGCCGCGCTTATGTTTCTCGCGGTTGCTCTGTGCGCCTGCTCTGAATCCGCTTCGCAACAGAAAATGCGGCAAAACGTGGCAGGTCAATGGATTAGTACAGTCGATTACGCGACGGTCATTGAGTTCAAGGAAGACGGCACCGTAGACATCCCGGCTCAAAACGGCAGAGCGACAATGCGCCTGGCCTCAACCTGGAAGGTACTTCGGGACGGTCGAATAAGGGTGAAGTCTGGCATTGTGCCTCTTAGAACGCTGCAAACCTTTGTTGTCGAGGAATCTGACCCGGCGTTTATGCAAGCAGAAAAGCCGGCCAAAGGTTTGCGGAATGAGGCTTTCTTCCGGGTGGATTATGCCCTGGAAGCGCATCTTACGGAGGCAGCTGCAGTCTACACCTCTCCAAGATTTCGGCAGAGAAGTTTTAAATTGGAAGATGGTGAGTGCGCTGAGGCAATCAAATCACACGAGTACAGGGAAGATTTCAATGTTCATGTTTTCATCGCTGCGAAGTATTGTAAGTTGCTTGATGCGACAAGAATTAGGTCTAACGAACTTTTGTTATCTCATGCGTCCGAACCCCATGTAGCTCGCCTCTTAACCGAGGCAAAAACCTCTCAGGCCTGGTTGCTTGCCAGGACTGAAGCATGGTCATTGCAGCATGCAAGGTCGTTGCACGATCCTGAAGCAGCATTCGCGCTCTCCAGTGAGCTGATGGACACTGATCCGGAGAATTGCAAATTTCAGAACGCACACGCTGCAGCGCTCGCAGCAGTTGGCGAATTCGATAACGCGGTACTTATGCAAAAAAAAGCGCTAGAAGATAGTGAATGCGAACCCATGTTCGAGGGTTATCGCGAGAGTCTTGCAAAGTATCGATTCCTGCGGAGCATGCGTAGAAGCGATCCCTCGTACGGCGATCGTGACACGGCGAACGAAAAAATGATGCTTCGTAATGGGCTGGCGGTGATACATGATCCTAAAGAGGCCCTTGAGCGATCCGCACGGTTATTGGCATCCGACCCGAGCAATTGCAAACTTCAGAACGCGCACGCCGCAGCGCTTTCAGTAAATGGCGACTTTGACAATGCGGTGATTCTGCAGAAAAAGGCCCTTAAAGGTCGCGAATGCGAACGTTTTTATCAGATGTATTTTTCTGCTCTCGCTCACTATTCAACCGAGCAGCGCTTAAGTAGGATATATCGTAAGCGCGTTGAATAGACTTTTAGCACTCACGACCAATTACATGGTGAGGGCGAGAGACTAGTGCAAACCCACCAGGGGAGTGATTTTTGTTCTTGGGGAAATTGACTCGGGGTAAATGGGATCTGCGGCAAACTCTTTGTGATACTGCCTAATCCCTCATGATGAACTCTGACCTTGCATCCGACCTTCTCGAGCATGGAACGTGCTTGCTGGAAGAGGCACAAAGGTCAACAGGCCAGGTTAATCTTATGGCCGCCCGTGCACTTGGTAATGCGTCGTTACTACTAGGGTTCGCAAGCTGCGCTGAACGCTGCGAGCGATTTCTACGAGAATCCTCACCGCGATCGTTCTGGCAAGGCGTAGTTACCAACATTCCGTACAAACGCGATTCGGTTCCAGAGACTTTTAGGTCGTTAACTCCCATCGAGCAGACTCGGCAAAAACACCCTCAGTTCACTGCGGACTATGCTTCAACTGTCATGACCAAAGAAATGGGAGCTCATATAGAGTTTTGCCAATCACGCGACTACGACAATGCTTATGAGAACGCGGGCTCGGACGAAACCCAGTGGCACGACGTTGTTCTTGCGCAGGCATTGAATGGCGATATGCACCTGGCAGCTCCTAGACTGCATGACATTCGTAGCGCGACAATCCGCGAGCATGTGCTACTGGTCTTCGCAATAGAATCCTATCGACGAGGTGACTCGAATACAGGCCGAAAAATGCACGACTTATTGGAATCGGAAGGCATCCGTGAATACACAGCCGGTTACATGGCACTCGGAGTTACAGGTTACGTGCCTTGGCCGTTCTATCCTTTCGCAGACTACTAAGCTGCAAAAGGCGGAATATCGACTTCGCAATAGTCCATTCCTGGCTCTGCTGGCCCCTTTGACGCTGTTGGCCTGATAGCCCGGTTGTTTATACTGCTTCTCTACTATGCTCAGTTGAGAGCCCCTTTTAATGATTTGGCAATATGAACCAACGCGGCGCTAGGCTTAAAGAGCTCGGAAGCGAGGAGTTTGATGTTGCCATTATCGGCGGTGGCATCAATGGCGCCGTTGCCGCTGCGGCGCTTGCCGGTCATGGGGTAAAAGTTGCGCTTATAGAAAAGCAAGATTTTGCCAGCGGCGTAAGCTCGCAGTCTTCGAATCTGGCCTGGGGTGGCATTAAGTACCTTGAGTCTTATGAGATCGGACTGGTACGAAAACTCTGCCAGAGTCGAAACCGACTCACCTCACTGTTTCCTTCAGCCGTACGCGAGCTCAGATTTCTGACCGTGGTGAACAAAGAGTTCCGTTTTCCCGCGTTTATGGTTTTTCTCGGTTCCGTACTCTACTGGATGCTCGGGTCTTTCCATACGCAGTCGCCGCGTTACTTGAGCAAGCGGAAGATTCGCAAGCTTGAACCGGTGTTAGAAACGGCCAACGCCTCGGCCGGTTTCTTGTACTCCGATTGCCACTTCGAAGATAACGATGCGCGGTTTGTGTTCAATATGGTTCGTACCGCTCGCACAAGCGGCGCAGTGGTTGCCAACTATGTTAGTGCTCTGAGTTGCGAGCGCAAAAACGACAAGTGGCAAGTGCAGTCGCGCGATGAGTTAACGAATGAGACTTTTGTTTTGCGCTCCAAGGTGTTGATCAACGCCTGCGGCCCCTTGGTAGATGATCTCAATACAAGAAGCGATCAAACCACCGACCATCAGCACTTGTTTTCGAAGGGCGTCCATCTGATTGTCAGTGGGGTGACCGAGCAGCGGCGTGTGCTCACACTGTTTGCCAGCGACGGGCGTCCCTTCTTTGTGATTCCAATGGGTGACAAAACCTGTGTGGGTACTACAGATACCAAGGTAAGCGAGCCCGACGTGGGCGTTACCGACGAAGATCGCAAGTTCATACTTGATAATGTAAATGCGGGGCTGGTGCTAGATCCACCGATTGGTTTCGATGACATTATTGCTGAGCGTTGTGGTGTTCGTCCTTTGGCCGTGCGCGGTGTTGGTGAAGGCGATGAAAACGGCGATAGTGAGGACTGGTTGCAACTTTCACGCAAGCACGAGCTTGACGTTGATTCTGATCGTGCGCATATCAGTATCTTTGGCGGCAAGCTGACCGACTGTCTAAACGTTGGCGATTCTATTGTTGAAGAAGTTTCAGGGCTGGGCATTGAAACTACGGAGCAAGCCAGCGGGCCTAATGGTTATTGGTGCGGCGAACCCAGTGAACAGAAGCGGCTCGACTTTATGCTTGCGGCCCAGGCGCTGGAACTCGACTCCGCATTACTAAGCTCTAATCAAGCGCACACCGAAACCGCAAGCGAACGGCTGTGGCGGCGTTATGGTTCGGATG
>CAZFIA010000171.1:0-8214 GCA_964519335.1 uncultured Pseudomonadales bacterium | reverse complement strand
CCAGCGCTTCGAGACCGCTCCGCGTTTTGTCCCAGCACCAACCGCCGTGGCACACGCCGTGAACACAAATGAAGTGCATTGTTTCTTCCTCTCAATGGAAATGGGTTGGATAACAGTAATTGCGATTGTACGCGTACGGCCTTGCTTAGCTCTCTCCAATGGGATAACATGTTACTAATATGTTAGACTAATTGAAACAGATTCACCGGTGACCCTATTCTTCGCAACCCGCACAACACTGAGCCCACGCTCGCCGACGAGGCCTACAACCGGCTGAAGACCGACATCATCCTGTGTCGGTTGGCGCCGGGTGAGCAGTTCAGCGAACTAGAGCTTTCTACGCATTATGAATTGGGTCGAGCGGCGCTGCGTTCGGCGCTTACCCGCCTGTGCGAAATTGGCCTCATAGAATCGGTGCCTCGTCGGGGTTTTGTGGTTACGCCGATCACGGTGAAATCAGTAACTGACCTATTTGATATGCGAGCGTTGTTCGAACCCAAGGTTGCTGAGCTTGCAACGCCTCACGTAGATACCGAAGAGCTAAGGGCCTTAAACAGCAGGCCTCAAGATGCGGACAAAGAGTCTGATCAACTCGCCTTTCTAAGTAGCAACCAGGCGTTCCATGTTGCTATTACCCGCGCAACAGGGAATCAACGTCTAACGAAGCTCATGAACGAACTATTCGATGAAAGTACCCGGCTGGTTAATCTGGGGCTTTTTGGTGAGAGCCCGTCAGAAGACAAAAGAGGCGACCAGATTGTTCAAGACGAACAGCACGAGGCGCTTATCAAAGCGTTTGAAAAGAGGGACGCGAATGCCGCTCGTAAGGCCGCAGCTTTGCATGTGCAGAGCTCAAAAGAACTGGTTTTAGCGCACATTATGCGCGGCGAAAGCGCAGTGCAGATATGAAAGAAACCTTATCTACTTTTCTCGCGATCTACCTATATACCCAGGAGGAAACAAGTTGACCCTAACGATCAGACCTCTCCAACAAGCCGATAGAGAAGCCTGGGCGCAGCTTTGGCGTGGCTATCTAGAGTTTTATCGCACGAGCAGACCGGATGAAATTTATGACACGTTGTGGGAGCGGCTGCTAGGCGATCATCCCTATGACGGCCACTGCTTGATCGCTGAGCTTAAGGGTACGCCGGTAGGCCTCACTCACTACTACTTTCAGCGCCACGGGTGGTCAATTGAAGAAGTAACCTATCTGCAGGATTTGTTTGCGGCGCCGGAAGTTCGAGGTACTGGCGTGGGTCGAGCGCTAATTGAAGGGGTTTACGCCGCCGCCGATGCCGCGGGTCGCCCCAGCGTGTATTGGCTAACCGAGGACAATAACGCAGTAGGGCGCAGGCTCTACGACCGGATCGCCGTACACACTCCGTTCACCCGATATCAACGGCCGTTGTAACTAAGGGTTGTTGTGGATTTCAAACTAGTTGATATGGAAGTGCTGGTTAAAATTGGCTGGGTGATGCTGATTGCTATCCACGCGATACCTTCGCTAGTCGTCTTTGCGCCGTCTATGGCGGCGAAGCTCTATAATGTAGATCCGGCGGGTGATATTGGTGTCTTGCTGGTACATCGCGGAGCCATGTTTCTGACTGTAGTGGTCGTTTCGTTGATTGCAATCTTTGATCCGAGCATACGCTGGCTTGCATCAATTGTTGTAGCGATCAGTCTGGTTAGTTTTTTGATTGTTTATGCAAGAGCAGGAATGCCTGCCGGTCCGCTGCGGCCACTGGCGATCGTTGATCTGGTGGGTGTAGTACCTCTTGTGTTCGTTTCTTTGTTGGCCTGGAAAGCCCAGACCTAAGGATACTCAATGAACATACGATGGTTTGCGATTCTCTTAGTGGTGCCCTTTGTGGCTTTTACGGCTTATTCGATGTCTGTTTCGCAGGAGAGTTTGCTTAGCTTCGGGTATCGGCTACTTTCGAGCCCTGATACTGCGCAGGTAGTAATCGATCTGTACATCCTTGCGTTGCTTGCGATCGTTTGGATGTACTTCGATTGTCGAAAACGTGAGTCTAAAGCGTGGCTGTGGATGCCATGTGCTGCGCTAACCCTTGTGTTTGTTTCAGCGGGGCCTTTGCTTTACCTGATTCTTAGGCCGAGTGATGTGGGAAGCGCTGAATTATAAGACTTTACATTCTGACAAAAATACAATAATATGTCAGAATGTTAGCTTATGGAGCAATATTGGATGTCCTCTTCTGCGCCTTTAGTCACACCGTTTGAGGGCGAAGGCACCGACCTCGTGGTGCTACGTGCCGCCATGGCACGATTTTCTGCCTATGGGTATAAAAGAACGTCTATGGAAGACATCGCCAGTGAGGCTAAGGTCTCTCGACCCACGCTTTATTCCTACTTTAAGAACAAACAAGCCATTCTGAGAGCGGTTTCTGAAGGCATTCACACGTCTGTAATGGCTAATGTCGAGCTAGCACTAGACGCTGATGAGCCATTGGAAAGTCGGCTGTTCAACGCGTTTTGGGCGTGGAGCGAACCTTTTGTTGGCATCCTCTTCGACTCTCGACACGGGGCAGAACTCATTGGGGCTAACAGCGCATTGGCGGCTGATCTTTCGGCAGGTGCGAAAGATGAGTTCCATCGTTTGGTTGTAAAAACGCTCACGAAAGCCAAGAAGAAAGGTGAGATTGATCTAGCAGATCTGGAGGTCACTCTGGCTGATGTCGCCGACTTCCTCATTTTTTCTCTCAATGGTTTATCTGCCGGCGACACCGACATTGATACCTACAAGCAGCGCATTCAAACCCTGGTTAGGGTCTTTCTGTTGGCGTCGAGGAGTTCCTGATGACCCCGTTCGAACTGTCTTCTATTGTTACTTGTGTTGTTACGGGGCTGTATGCCGGTTCTATGCTAACTGAGGCGGGAGTGCTGGTACCTTACTGGCGCAAGATGCCACCAGAGGAGTTTTTACGCCTGCACCACACACTGGCGCCAACGCTCTTTCGTTTCTTTGCGCCACTTACGGTGCTGGGCACATTACTTCCTGCACTGAATGTGGTTTTTGGGAGCTTTGCGTTGCAATCTGTTAGCACCTACTCCTGGATAGCCGCGGTGATAAGCCTGGGCGTGCTTTCAATCTACTTCGGCTATTTTAAGCCTGCTAACCAGAGCTTTGCAGAAGGATCTGACGGCGAAGAGGCGGCGAATACGCTTCGTGCCTGGACTGTTTGGCACTATGTTCGTACGCTCGCAACTATGATTGTTTTCTCGGCCTGTGTTCTAGCGTTGTAGGAGTCTTTATGTTTCGATCTTTTGCATTCTGTCTGTTGTTTTGCTCAGCACTGGCGAGTGCAGATCAAGGCATCATCTATCACAACATGCCAGGAAACGAAGAATCTAATCTTCCATTCAGTTCTGCGGTGCAAGTTGGAGATATGCTGTATTTGTCAGGCGCATTGGGAAATGTGCCGGGCACACTGGAACTGGTTCCTGGGGGTATCAAGGCAGAAACCCGTCGCACTATGGACACCATCAAAGCGACCGTTGAACGATTTGGCTCTTCCATGAATAACGTCGTGAAGTGCACCGTATTTATGGCGGATATGGGTGAATGGCCAGCGATGAATGAAGTTTATCGAACCTACTTTAAGCGGTTCCCGGCGCGCAGCGCGCTGGGGGTGAGTGGTTTGGCGTTGGGGGCGAGGGTAGAGATTGAATGTGTTGCTGTGGTGTTATCTACCGCAACTGAATAATCGGAATATTTGGGGCGCTTTTGGAACAGTTAGCTGAAAACCTCTGGACGTTCGACGGCCCGACGGTTCGATTTATGAGCCTGGACTTTCCAACGCGCATGACTATCGCCCGCCTCGACTCCGGACTGTGGGTGCACTCGCCTGTTGCCATCACTGAAGAGATCAAGGAGTTCTTATCTAGTGAAAAACCGGTCAGCCATGTTGTTGCGCCCAACAACTTCCATCATTTGTACCTTGATGAATGGCTAAGTGAGTACCCAGAAGCAAACTACTATGCCGCTCCTGGTTTAAGAGAGAAGCGTGCTGATTTTCGGTTTACCGATGATCTTTTGACTGATGGAGAGTTTCCCTGGTCGGCTGAGGTAGCGCACGAGCACTTTGCGGGTAATCGCTTTCTACAGGAAGTGGTGTTTTTTCATAGAGAATCGAAAACGCTGATTCTTACCGACCTGATACTCAATCTAAACGTAGATGGCCTTTCCTGGTGGCAGCGATCGTTTGCGAAATTTGATGCAATAGCGTCTCCCGATGGCGCAACGCCCCGTACACTGCGATGGAGCATGCGCGATCGTAAGGCGGCGCTTGCCTGTTACGAACGCATAGTTGGATGGGCGCCAGAGAAGATTATTATTAGCCACGGCGAGTGCCTACTTGAAAACGGCACAGATGAAGTAAAGAAGCGCCTTCGATGGGTAGTGACAGGATAACTTTTGTTTAGTTAAGCTGTGTGATCTTTGAAATCGACAATAAGAATAAGGCAGCTTGATGAATCCTAGTTTTAGCGCCCATCGCGTAGTTTTTCTGGTTCTCGCCATTGTACTGACTTTGCTTTTCACGGCTGGGTTTAGCCTGGAGGTTAACGCCGCAGACTATGGCAAAGGCAATGGCGCCCTTGAGGTATTTGATGGTGAGGGCATGAGCGCCTCCCCGGCATGGGTGCGCGCATGGGTAGGCTTTATGCTGCTTATGTTTGCGATTGGCCTGTTTGTGTTTGCGTGGAAACGTCCGTTGGCTCGATGGGTTGCTGGTGGTTTTATTGTCTCTGCCGCTGCGGGCGCACCCTTGTTTGGTGCGCTTGGCCTGCCGTTTTTGTCTGGATCTATCGCCATCATGCATCTGGTGTGCTGGATGCCGGGGCTTGTGTTGCTACTGACCCAGCGGCCTTTCTCGAATCCAGAGGAAGGACGATGGTTTCGGATTTGGACCGGGCTGATGACCGGAACAATTCTCTTCTCGTTTATCTTTGATATTCGAGACGCTTATATCTATCTCAGCCATATGGCTGGGGCCAGTTAGCTGCTGGTTAGGTCCGCGGGTTAGTAGCTTCTTCGGTAGGATCTTGAGAATCGCGAGGAGCGAAAGCCGCGATTGTAGTAGCGGCTGCTGTTTCGAAACCTTCGAGAGCTATTAAAGCGTGACGAACGACCAAATCGGCGGCTGGAAAATCCTCGGCGGCTAAAGCTCCTTGACCCGCGGCGAAATCCTCTGGACGAGAAACGTCGTGAAGAGCTACGACGATAAGTTGCGGGCTGCAGGCCGGCATTATCGTAGTAGTTGGCGTATTGGTTTGAGTAGGAAGAGCCCCCGGCGTACTGGTAGTAGCCGTCATCGGCGTGCGCGCTGGAAGTGAAGATGGCACTGCATACGGCGGCCAGGCCAAGGATACGAACAAATCTACCGACCTTGAACATTGAAAATCTCCCTCTTCTATTGCTAATGCATGTACTGCCACTGCATGTTGGTATCACTGCGAGTTGCCTGAGATTAGAGCCTTTTTTGCGCATTGAGTTCAGGCCTATTGTCGGTCAATGGCAAGAATTCAGTGAAAAACTCAGTTTAGCGCGCTCCAACGGTCACTTTTTGTGCTAGTCGGTCGATCCGTAACCTTCTTTTCGAACCAATCTTTGGCTCGCCAGTCTATTTCACCTCAAGCAAGACAAGCGAGGTTAGTAGTATGAATAGGATTTTACAACGTACCACCAGGACACTGAAGGCGATTGCCGTCAGTGCGGCGATTCTCGGGCTGAGTGCCTGCGCTTCTACCTTGTCCAGCAATGTCCAAACCGTAGAAGACAACCGGCTTAACGATCTTGCCACCTACGCGTGGCTGGGTGGTGACTTCGCGCTGGGAAACACGAGCGCCCCCGAAGTAATCAACCCCATCAACAGGGATCACGTTCGAGCAGCGATTAACACCGAGCTCGCCTCTAAAGGCTACAAGCTGGTAGATATTGCGGAAGCTGATTTCATTGTGGCTGCCACACTTGGGGCAAACGATGAGTTGCAACTGCGTCAGCGATTCAATTCTTTCGGCATTAGTGGTCGCAGAGGCTTTCGAGGTGGCTTTGGTCGTGGCTTTAGCCGACGCGGCTTCGGTGGATTTAGCCGATTCGGTGGCGGCTTTGGCGGCGTTGGAGGCTTTAACAGTGTCTCTCTGGATCAGGTAACCGAAGGAGTGCTCGTGCTTAACGTGTTTGAAAATCGCACCAAAGAAGCGATCTGGCATGGCGCTGCAAGCAAGCGTTTGAGCAAGAAGTTCATGGCGCCGGAGCTTATCGATGAAGCGGTAACCACGTTGCTCGAACAGTTTCCTGATCAGGAACTGTCGGCTGAAGACATGGAGGCTTTAGGCAAAGATCAGATGAGCTAGAACTTATGGGTTAGAAATAGGTCACAACAAAGAAGTTTAAGAAGGTCGAACCAGGGTATTTTCCCGGTTCGACTTTTTTGTGCCTGTCTATAATTGTTTGAAGGGATCGGTTATAGGGGCCAGAGTTGGGTTTCGGGATGAAACTGTGACCAGGCAAACCAGAAGGCTTGATGAGTACCCAGGTCGGTGCCCTCACTGTCTATGGCCTTAACGCCACCTGCCTCTAGAACAACCTGCACGTCGCCCACCTTCACTTCCTGCTCAGCGGTAAGTGCTGCTATAACGCTCGGTAGGTGAAAGGCCAGGGCTGTACCCTCTTTGGTTACAACACCCAGTACGTCTTCTTGCACAGCAAGTCTTGGGTCGACGTTGCCAATGGGAAAGATCGGACCGTTAGCGTCACGCCCATCGCGGAAGTTGAAATTGCGACCCAGGGCCAGGCGTTCTGCGAGCACGGTGGTATCTGGGTGTGCTTTCTTCCATTCCGCCCAGGTGGTTGTGATCACAGTAGCCTGGTTAAGCTTGATACCCTGTTCAGCCAGAGTTCCCGTGACTGCCGTACCTAAGAAGGTGTCGAAGACTGACTTTGTTACCAGATCGTACATCACCTTGTTAGAGCGAATTAGCAGGCCGGAGGTGCGAAGTATGGGTCGCTCGACGCCTTCAGGAACCTCATCGGTAAACCATGCCTGAGCCGATCCGCAGAGTGTGCAGTAGGGGATGCCGAGATCACGACCGCCAAGGGTGTCGTTAACCATCTCGCGAACTTCCATAATCTGCCGTGGATAAGCGCGATGTTCTCCGTTCAGTGAAACACCGAACACCACCGCGTCGTCTTTAAGCCAATTTGCGTTCTTTGCTTTGGTGACTTCTGGGTTGTCGGCAGCCGGTATGCAGTTGCAACGTTCGTCAGTTTTGTCGAAGGGGCGATCGTCGATTCGAACGCCACCCCAGGCGACATGACGCCAGTCAATAGTGCCTGGCTCAAACAGCGGTGCCCATTCCGGCAGAATGCTCGTGTAAATCACGCGCTTGTAGCGCAGGTAGTCGGGGGGTGCGGGAATGTCCCAGGCGATTAGATGGTCGACACCGTCGCTCCATGCCTCGATGCCTGACAGATTGGTACCCAGCAACTGATTGAGTGCAGGGACGAGATCACCCAGCTCTCGTGGTGATCCGACAAAACGCATGGCGTCACTGATTATCCAGGCGAGTCTTGGGTCTTTGCTTTTTCCGATCTGTCGCAGAGCGCGTTTTTGCGCCGTACCCCAGTCGGCGGATGCAAAGTTACCAAACGCTGTTTCGAGGGCCTTCTGAGTTTGGGGGGAAAGGGGGCCGGTTGGCGTCTCCGGTGCAGTTCCGAAATCTACGGCTACCCCTTGTGGCAAGCCGCTGCGAGCGATAACGGTCGCTGGTGATACGTCGATTTTGGTTGCGGCTGCGTTAGCGTCTGCTTTAGTGAATAACCAAAAACTTGTGAAACAAAGCGCAAAAAATGCTGTCCACCCGGAGAGTCGAATTGCGTTGGTTGTACCCATGTTGATCTGTTCCTGTTTTTTAGTGGGAATAGGACAGTTTGTTGGTCTCTAGGTTCCTGTGAGTCTAGCCGGCGAGCACGTCCTGACCACTGGTGAGTCCGCCAGCAAGAATGATGGGCTTGTCGGTGACCTGCTTGATCTCGCTAACAAGCGCAAATGGATTGATTGTGCCGCAGTGACCACCTGCGCCGCCGGCGACAGCAATTAGTGCATCAGCACCTTCGACCAACCACTCACCAAAAACTTCGCGTGTGCGTGTAGAGTGTGCCGGGTAGCTACCCATTACGCCCGCTCGGCATGC
>CAZFIA010000170.1:0-8264 GCA_964519335.1 uncultured Pseudomonadales bacterium | reverse complement strand
AGAATTCTGGCACCTTACTCTGACCCCTACAATCGCTGGAAATCACTCAATGGGCTGGGCCGCCGAACTAAAGCTGGAATTTGACGACCAGGGCGAACGCACCCGTTTGCGCCGAAAAGGCAGTTTCGGCCCCCTGTATATACAAAAGCCCTTCTACCCAGAAGGCAAACCCTGCCACCTGTACTTGCTTCACCCTCCAGGTGGAGTTGCCGGCGGCGATAAACTCGACTTTCACGCTAACGTAAAGAGCGGCGCGCAAGTACTGTTTACTAACCCCGCGGCCACCAAATTCTTACGCAGCGATTCAAAACTAGCGCAGCAACAGCAGTTTATAAGGGTATCCGATCGCGCTTCCGCTGAGTGGCTGCCTCAGGAAACGATAGTTTTTAATGACGCTCACGCACAAAATAGGACAGTGGTTCAGCTCGATGGCAACGCGGCCTTTGTTGGCTGCGAGGTAGTTTCCCTCGGCCGCCCTGCAAATCAAGAGAAGTTCGCAAGCGGTTCCTATGAAAGCGTGCTGCGGCTAGAGCGATACTGCGCTACGACTGGCCGGTACCGTGTGGTGTTTTTGGATCATCAACGCTATTCGGGGGCAGCCACTGAACTGGAGCAGAGCTGGGGGCTCGCCGGTAGTCCGGTGTTTGGCATGATGGTTGCTACTCCGGTAGATGAAGATATTCTTATCGCATTTCGCCGCTTACAGAAAGAATTGTCAGGATCAAAAGAGTCGGTATCTTCAACTCTAGTAGGCGACGTGCTCGTTCTGCGCTGCACCGGGGAGTCAACATCCGCAGTTTTAACCCAACTTAGAGCACGCTGGTCACTGTTACGCCCCATAATGTTGCAGCGAGCGCCGCATGCCCCGGATATTTGGCGGACATAAGAAATCACTATGAGAACCTAAGCCTATGGACCTATCACCCAGAGACAAAGACAAGCTGATGCTATTCGTCGCGGCTGATGTAGCGCAGCGACGAAAGGATCGCGGGGTAAAGCTCAACTACCCAGAAAGTGTTGCCCTCATTTCCGCCGCCGTTATGGAAGGCGCCAGAGACGGCCGTACCGTTGCAGAACTTATGACCCATGGAACAACCCTGCTTAGCCGTGATGATGTGATGCCAGGAATCGCCGAGATGATCGAAGATGTCCAGGTAGAAGCAACGTTTCCTGATGGCACCAAACTAGTCACCGTTCACAACCCCGTTAGCTGAGGCCTCACTATGATTCCTGGCGAATATTTTGTAGATGACGGTGAAATTGATCTTAACTCGGGTCGCGAAGTCGTCACCCTCGACGTCTCAAACACTGGCGACCGACCCATCCAGGTGGGTTCGCACTATCACTTTGCAGAAACTAATGAGGCACTTGTATTCGATCGGAATGCTGCTTTAGGGATGCGATTGGATATTGCAGCCGGAACAGCCATTCGTTTCGAACCCGGCCAACAACGCAGTGTCTCCGTCATACCCTACGCTGGCGATCGACAGGTATTTGGCTTCCGCGGCCAGGTAATGGGCCAATTGGAGAACAAGCCATGAGCCGCCTAAGTCGCCGCGCCTATGCGGGCATGTTTGGCCCAACTACCGGTGATCGAGTCCGGCTTGGAGACACCGAACTAATCATTGAAGTGGAGCACGATCACACCACCTATGGTGACGAAGTAAAGTTCGGCGGCGGCAAGGTCATCCGCGACGGCATGGGGCAAAGCCAACGCGGCGCCGAACACAGTGTCGACCTGGTCATTACGAACGCCTTAATCATCGACTACACCGGCATTTATAAAGCGGACATCGGAGTTAACAACGGCCGCATCGCCGCTATAGGCAAAGCTGGCAATCCTGATACGCAAGATAAGGTCAATATCATCGTTGGCGCAGGCACCGAGGTAATTGCCGCTGAAGGCATGATAGTTACCGCCGGGGGCATCGACGCCCACATACACATGATCTGCCCACAGCAAATAGATGAAGCACTAAACTCTGGCATCACCACCATGCTGGGCGGAGGCACGGGACCAGCCACCGGAAGCAACGCAACCACAGCAACACCCGGTCCGTGGAACATCAGCCGCATGCTGCAATCGCTGGATGCTTTTCCGATGAACCTTGGGCTGCTTGGCAAAGGTAACGCAAGCCAACCAGAGCCTTTGCGCGAACAGGTTGCAGCAGGGGTAATGGGGCTAAAGCTGCATGAAGACTGGGGCACTACACCGGCTTCAATCGACAACTGCCTAAATGTCGCTGAAGAATATGATGTGCAAGTGGCCATTCATACCGACACTCTCAACGAGTCGGGGTTTGTGGAAGACACGCTGGCCGCGTTCAAAGGTCGAGCGATTCACACCTACCATACCGAAGGTGCCGGAGGCGGACACGCACCAGACATCATAAAGGCCTGCGGCGTTCCTCATGTACTGCCCTCTTCAACCAATCCAACACGGCCGTATACGGTAAACACCATCGACGAGCACCTCGACATGCTTATGGTGTGCCACCATCTAGACTCTCGAATCCCAGAAGACGTCGCCTTTGCCGAATCCAGAATTCGGCGCGAAACCATAGCTGCCGAAGACATTCTTCACGACCTGGGCGCATTTTCTATGATCGCCTCCGACAGTCAGGCGATGGGCCGCGTAGGCGAAGTCGTTTGCCGTACCTGGCAGACCGCCGACAAAATGAAAGTCCAGAGAGGGCCGCTTAAAAGAGATTCAGATCGCAACGACAATGAACGGGTTAAGCGCTACATCGCGAAATACACTATAAACCCTGCTATCACCCACGGCATTGCTGATGAGGTAGGTTCAATAGAGCCCGACAAACTCGCAGACCTTGTACTGTGGAAACCCGCGTTCTTTGGCATAAAGCCCGCGCTAATTCTGAAGGGTGGCATGATCGCATCCGCAGCCATGGGCGACCCCAATGCCTCCATACCCACACCGCAACCCGTGCACTATCGGCCCATGTTTGGCAGTTTTGGTGGCGCGGTTGCCGCAACTTCGGTCGCATTTGTATCCCAGGCAGCGCTCTCAGCAGGTATTGGCGACCAGCTCAAGCTCAGCAAGCGACTAGTCGCGGTCCACAATACACGCACGGTCACCAAGCATGACATGCACCTCAACAGCTACCTTCCAGAGATGGAAGTCGACCCCCACACCTATGAAGTGCGCGCCGATGGCCAACTGCTGACATGCGAACCCGCAACAGTTGTTCCGCTCGCCCAGCGCTACAGTTTGTTTTAGTGATACCCCAGACCATTTTTATCGAGCGAATGGCAGAGCTGTCCCACTCTGAAGACGCCGGCGCGCTTGCAAACGCGCAGCAGCTTTCGCTGCCATTTGAGCGCCGACAAATCGCTCGCCAACGGGTTGTACTCGAATCAGGCGTCGAGGCGGGATTGAAACTCCCTCGAGGTACAGTGCTACGGGAAGGCGATGTACTGCGCAGCGAAGACAATCAGTACGTGCAAGTTCGCGCTGCGGCTGAACTGGTCTCGATCATTCACTGCACAGACGCGCAACAGCTCGCAAAGGCGGCCTATCATCTCGGCAATCGTCATGTTTGGGTACAGGTCGGTAGCGGCTGGCTGCGCTATCTTCACGATCATGTGCTCGATGAGATGCTCGCAGGACTGGGGATGGAGGTGGCCACAGAACAAGCGCCCTTTGAACCCGAAGCCGGCGCTTACTCCTCGGACACAACGCACGCTCATGGATCCCATAGCCATGGTTCGCACACTCACTCACATGAACACTAAGCAACACCCGCCAGAAGAGCCTATCGCAGGTGCGACTGCGACTAATCGCTTCTGGATGCTACTGAGTCCAGCACTACCCGTGGGCGGCTTCAGCTACTCTCACGGTCTCGAAAGTGCGGTGGCAGAAGGCAAAATCTTTGATGCGCAGTCCACCGACGATTGGATTGCAACTCTAGGAGAGCGCGTATTACCAACGCTAGAGTTGCCGCTGGTGGCCCGCCTACTGAGCGCAATCAACAAACAAGATGAGCGATCAGCAAACGACTGGAATGACACGGCACACGCTACCCGCGAATCTGCTGAGCTGCTGCTGGAAGAAACAGAAAAAGGCAAGGCGCTGTTCAGACTGTTCCCGTCGTTGGATGTAGTCCCAATGGTCACAATACCAAATCCGGGATTCAGCGCGGCATACGCTCTGGCCTGCAGCCATTGGCAGATTCCCGAGCGCCAGGCGCTTCAAGGCTTCGCGTGGATATGGTTTGAGATGCTCGTTGCAGCAGCGATAAAGCTGGTGCCACTAGGACACTCTGATGGCCAGCGCTTGTTGCTCCGATTCAACGAAAAGCTGCCAGTCCTGGCCGAACAAGCGTTGCTGTGCACTGACAACCAAATCGGCGCCAGCGCGTTTGGGCTTGCCATGCTCAGCTCGGCACACGAATCCCAACCAGCCCGATTGTTTAGATCCTGAGAGACACCCAATTCCTATGAAAGAGCTTGCCACAAATAGAGTTCAACAAGACATTCTGCGAGTAGGCATCGGCGGCCCGGTTGGTGCAGGAAAAACCACTTTGGTGGAAGCACTCTGCAGACACATGCGCTGGCGGTTTGATATCGGTGTAGTCACCAACGATATCTACACTCAGGAAGACATGGAAATTCTCTTGCGCGCGCAAGCCCTGCCTGAGGAGAGAATCATCGGCGTAGAAACAGGCGGTTGCCCCCACACTGCAATTCGCGAAGACGCCTCAATCAATATAGCCGCAATTGACTCTTTGGCACTGAGGTTCCCCGAGATCCAAATGATCATTGTCGAGAGCGGTGGAGATAACTTAAGCGCCACGTTCAGTCCAGAACTAGTCGATCTAACGCTCTATATGATCGACGTCGCTGGCGGCGAAAAGGTACCCCGAAAAGGCGGGCCAGGTATCACGCGCTCTGACCTCTTAATCGTGAACAAAACCGATCTGGCTCCCTATGTAGGCGCATCGCTTGAGGTGATGGCGCAGGATGCAGAGCGCATGCGTGAAGGTCGGCCGGTGATCTTCTGTAACCTCAAGGAGGATGAGGGAGTAGAACAAATTTGCGAGTTCTTAATCACCGCAGGCATGCTGGCAGAATCCGCTAGCCAGTTCTGACCTTAAGAACAATGACCTTCGCTTCGGCAAGTCAATCCATAGACTGAGGGTATCCCCAACCCTCAAGGGCGTTATAAAGAATGAAATTTGGCTTCTCCCTAATTGTTCGTGGCAATGACGCCACACCAGAAACCTTTCGAGAGGTCGCAGAACGTGCCGAAAGTCGTGAAATGGATGCGCTCTGGCTATCGGCCCACGTAATCCTTCCCCCGCAAACAAAGTCAGACTACGTGATGGTTCCTGGGCTTGCCCACCCCCCTCACTGGCGTGAACGCTATTGGGAGCCTTTCACGGTATTAGGCTATCTCGCGGCAGTGACCAGCAAGATACGTCTCGGCACCAGTATTGTTGTCTTGCCTCAGCACAACCCCTTCGAAGTCGCCAAACAGGTGGCCGAAATAGATCAGCTCTCAAATGGCCGAATGATCTTTGGCGTGGGCGCAGGTTGGTTTGAAGAAGAGTTTGAGGTGCTTGGCCAGAACTACAAGAATCGCGGTGCCCGGCTAGATGACGCACTGCAACTGATCGACGCGCTGTGGAAGCCCGACCCGGTAACGTACAGCGGCGAGTTTTATTGTGTCGCTGACGCCTCCTTTGCACCCAAACCCGTGCAAACGCCCAACCCACCGATCTGGATTGCAGGCGGCAGCAAACTCGCAATGAGGCGAGCGGCGAAATACGCTGACGTTTTTCATCCCGTCCGCGTTCTTCCAGAGGCTATTCCCGGAATGTCGAAGACGCTCGGAGACTTGTGTGAGGAATATGGGCGTGCCAGAGACGCTGTGCAGATTGGCGTTAAAGTGCTATTAGACTTTACCGACCAACCCACAGCGGACGGACAATTCCCAACTCAGGGCCGCCCGCAAGATATTGTTGATGCCATTCGCCGCTACCAGGACGTGGGCGTTGACAGTTTGGTGCTCGATATCGCACCGGAGAAACGCGACGTCTTGCTGGATTCTATTGAACGATTTGCTCAGGACGTGCGACCACACCTTGGCTAGCATCTATCAAGCTGGCTTATGACTTCTTCGGGCTCGAGATTTAGCCAGGCTACAGCCCGTCGCCAGCAAGCTCATCTACCCGTTCTCGCGTCTTTTCCTGATCGGTGAAATAACTCGCATTCAATGTGGTGAATTCCGCTTCATCCGTCGGTACATCGCTATCGACAAAGATAGCGCCAACCGGGCAGGCCGATTCGCACGCCGCACAATCGATGCAGTCCAGAGGATGCACGAAGCACATCCGATCATCTTTTGCCGTGATAATGCAGTCCACGGGACACACAGCCACACATGACTGATCTACCACATCAATACAGGCGCTGGTAATTACATAGGTCACGTGCCTTAGATTAGGCGAAAACGGCCCTTGGCGCAGCAAAAACTGAAGGTTATGGTAGGGCTATTGGGTGGATATTGGGGCGGCTCTAATGAATATGGAACTAAAGAATCTGCGCGACGAGGCGGTTCAAACCGCTCGGGATGACAATCCATTTCCTGCTCTGCCGCTAGGTGAAGCTCATATCATGGGCAAAGACCCTACAGGAAAACCCCTGATCGATCCTCGGGTATTCGATTCACCCGAGTTCTTTCGCAACCCCTACCCCTACTATCAATTGATGCGCGACCATCACCCGGTTTTCCACGATCAACTGCACAACTGCTTTTACGTCACTCGCTACGAAGACATCACAGACTGTTACTTCGACGACGCTGAATTCAACACCATCCCCAAGGGCTCTTCGAGCGGAGTGCTGGGTAACACTCAGCTGGAACTCTCTGGGGTGGAGCATCGGCGGCGCCGGAATTTGTACGGCCAACATCTGGTAGGTAAGTCACTCGCCAACCGTATACCCGCGATCAATCGATTAGCCAACACAATGATCGACGATTGGGAGAGCGAACCGTCACAGACCATAGGAAGACGTCAGATAGAACTGGGCGCCGCTTTTGCTAACGAATTTCCTATTCGCGTGGTGTGCGAAGTGCTGGGTTTTCCGCCCGAGTCGCAAGGTGACTTCTATTACTGGTACAACTCGATGATGTCGGGTCTTGGAGGTTCCGCTACGCACGCGAAGGGTGTCGAAGCGCGCGCACACCTCGAAAACTACGTCGGCGAGTTGGTTGCACAGCGCCGGGAAACGCCAACCTACCTCTACGATGAAGCTGGCGATGCTATTAGCAAAGACATCATCTCCAAGCTTTGCGAAACAAAGGTCGATGGCGACTATTTGTCAACAGAAGAGATTACCTCAAACATTGCATTGGTGGTGGGCGGTGGCGGAGAAACCACCCGCGGCGCGATTATGCACATGTGGTACCTACTGTTAACCCATCCCGAACAGTTCCAGGCAGTCTCTAACAATACTGAGCTGTGGGACGCCGCCTTTCACGAGACGCTACGCCATTCAACGCCCATAGGCGGGCAACCGCGGCACAACAGCCACGACATTACCCTGCACGGTGTGGATATCCCCGCGGGTTCCCTCATTAATATGGTAGATTTTTCAGCCAATCACGACGAACGCGTCTTCGCTGAGCCCGATTCTTTTAATCTGTTTCGAGACGACCTATACAGCGGCAAAATACTACGCAGCGGCTATGCAAAAGAAGGGCGCTGCAACCACATGGCCTTTGGCGTCGGCCCCCATCTGTGTCCCGGCGCCTGGATTTCTCACCAGGAAGCCGTCGAAGGGTCAAAGGCCTTAATGGCCGCATTGCCGAACGTATCGATCGTGGAAAGCAAGATGACCAAAGACTCCGTTACCGGCGACTTGCGGCCCATAGGAATCAACAGTATTCGAGAGCTCTGGCTGGAATTTGATGCCGCCGATTGACAAGCCAGCCGCAGACAAAGCATCCAAGAAAAAGCCTCTGCCTCACAACGGCGTGGCAATCTCATCAGAAGAAAAGCGAACGGATAGCTTCCGCACGTACGAGGTTTATCAACGAGAACGCCTCGGCGAATCCACAGAGAAAATTCAACCAGGCGATCTAACAGGGTCCCAACAACTCACAAACCCCTACCCCGTACTGGAGGTGCTGCGAGAGCACTATCCTTGCTATCGCGATTGGTCTGGCAACGCTTACTGGCTCACCCGGTACAACGATGTAACCTCGGTTTTTTCAGATCGCGCAAACTTCACTGTGC
>CAZFIA010000169.1:0-8284 GCA_964519335.1 uncultured Pseudomonadales bacterium | reverse complement strand
CATATGGAAGGCGCGTCCCTGAAATCTATGCTGCAGAGTCCAACACAAACTGACGTTCCGCAGAAGCCGGTGAGCGTGTCCCGCTGGCAGAACGGCGAGTCGATTAGAAACAGCACCTATCGTTACACGCGATGGTTCGACAAAGAAAACGCGACGCTTGCAGAGATGCTGTTTAACCTTGTCGAAGACCCGGCAGAAACCACCAATCTGGTTGAACACCCCGAGCTAGCGGAGGAAATCGGTGAACTTCGTAAACTCCTTGCTCAAAACCGAAACGGACCCGTCTGGTCGGAGGCGCTGGAATCGAACGTAAGCCAGTGGCGGTTGGTAACTTCAGCCGTAGGAGAACTTATGATTGCCGCAGCCGTCTATCCGCTTGCGGCTCTACTAATTGCATTAGCACTCTTAGTCTGTTTGGTTGCATTGGCCAGGCGTTTGTTAAAGAACCGGCGCAAAGTCGCAACCTAGCCGCTCTCGCTTAGCCCACGGCAATCAGTTTATCGCTACCAATCACCTTGGCGATATTCAGATGGTATTGAATTAGCCCAGGTTCGTTTTGACCAAAAACCAACTCGGGCATGGAGCCGTTCGTTAAGTTACTGTGAATGGAGACGCTCTGCGGGAAGTCTTCATCAACTGTGACTTGCCAAACTAAATCGACATTCAATCGAGCTTTCCGCCAGGCTTCGTCGTCCATCGGCTTGGGCCAAAACACGTTAAGTTCAATGCGGCAACGCTGGGCACCCTCTAGCGGGTACACCCGCCAGAACTGAATGTGATCTACTTGATGGGTGAGCAGAACATTAGGCGCTATCAGATACTCGGTAGTACAATAGGGCAGTACCTGATCTTGATCTTCTGATGGTTTCTCAAATTCTTTGTCGATCGTGCGCCGGGGCGAAACAAGCCGAACTACTTCGTTAATGCTGTCGACAATCGTTGACCCAGAATAGTAAAAGGGCGCAATCGTGTTCTTGTGCAATGGCGCTATATGATACGTCTCAGCAAAGCCGTCCAGCATAAACTTGTAGTTGCAATCCAGTTCAGTTGTGCGGCTGTCGATGTACTGCGTATTGGAAATATCAAAGCTCGCAATGTCGTCAAGTGCAGGGCCCATGATTTCTTGAACTTTGGTTTCGATGTTATCGCCTTCGAGCAACACAAACACCAGACCAGCAGTTTCGTAACAGGGCACTTCCAGAAGTTTGTCGTAAACCTCACCCACATCGTCAAAACCACCGCTGCTGTTGGGTCGGGCGATGAGTTTGCCGTCAAGATCCCAGTTCCATGCATGAAACGGGCACGAAAACGACTTCTTCGTACCGCTACCTTCGGCGATACGCGCCCCACGATGGCGACAGGCGTTAATGAACGCTCGAGCTACGCCATCTTTACCTCTCACGAGCAACAGGCTCGTATTCAATGCTTCGTGAGTTAAGTAATCACCAGGGTTGGGGAAGTTTGGCGTCAACGCGACAAGCAAGGGCCGCTTAACAAATAGCGCCTCAACTTCTTTGGCCCCCTGCTCTTCGCAAACATAATGGGAGGCAGGCACCCGCAGGCTATTGGACGCCATATCGGTAGAGCCAGCGTCGAGATGGACGCGGAGACGATCGAGTAGTTCAGATTGGTTCATGGGTACAATACCTAAGACTTTTCTCTGCGCTTATTACCTTACTCCAACCCCACATATAGGCCAACAACCCCGCTACACTAACCCAATGGCCGACAATCAATTAAGCCTCTCACAAGCTCAACGGCCCTTAGCTCGCGCAGCCGCACTAGGACTCGCGGTGGCGACTATCTCGGCTACTATGACATCGGCGATCCGCGAATCAGACCCCGGACTTAACTCTGACACTTTACCCTGACCCCAAGAGTCTCAAAATGACAGACAACAACAAACCTTTAGCTGGAATAAAGGTCATTGATCTCACGCAGATCTACCAGGGCCCCTACGCCGCCTTCCTTTTTGCAATGGCAGGCGCTGACGTTATAAAGGTGGAACCCACCAACGGCGAGCGGTTACGCGGCGCGGGTGGCGCAAAAACTCCACTAGCATTTGCCATGCTCAACTCAAACAAAAAGAGCATCACTCTTAACCTGCGCGATGAAGAGGGTAAGAAGCTGCTGCGCAAGCTGGTCAAGGACGCCGACGTTCTACTCGAGAATTACGCACCAGGCGTCATGGATCGTCTCGGAGTGGGCTGGGAAGACCTGAAAACAATAAACCCACGTCTCGTTTATGGTTCCGGCACTGGTTATGGTTTGTCCGGCCCCGACAAAGATCTGCTCGCCATGGATCACACCATTCAGGCCGCATCAGGTGTGATGAGCTCAACCGGCGACGCAGACGCACCGCCCAGCAGAGCCGGCGGCGCGCCCTGCGACATCATGGGCGGCATCCACATGTACGCCGGGGTACTGGCCGCACTCCAGGGTCTTGCTGCAACAGGCCAAGGCACCCGGGTTGAGGTGTCGATGCTTGAGTCTATGTATTTCACTCTCTGCTCCGAACTCAGCATCCTGCATTCAACAGGTGAGATACCGCCGCGTAACAGCGCTCGATCACCATCCGGCGTTTGTCCGTACGGTCGTTACCCTTGTAAGGATGGTTGGATCGTTATCATCTGTGTCGCCGAGGCGCATTGGCACAACGTACTCGATGTTATCGGCAGGCCCGATCAAAAAACCAACCATGACTTTCGCAACTCAATGGCGCGCAAAAAGCGGGAGCATCTGGTTGATGCGATGATAAACGCATGGAGTGCGAATCTCTCTCGCGACGAGGCCTATCAGGCGCTACGCGCTGCTCGCGTGCCGGTGGCACCGATCAGAACACTTGAAGAAGTGCAGGCAGATCGACACCTGCATGAGCGCGGCATGCTTCACTATAAAACGCATGACTTATTAGGAGAGGTCGTGTTGCCCACCAGCCCAATCCGCTTTTCAGACTATGACATAACCGAGCCAGAGTTCTTTCCGGAGGTGGGCGCTGACAACGAAGAAGTATATGCGGCACTCGATCTAAGCGCACAAGACATCGCTGATCTTAAGTCCGCGGGCGTAATCTAGCGCCAGTAGTAAAACCTAAAAGTCAAAGCCGTTGGTCTCAACCGGTCATATTTTTCAACATAGCACCGATCCGCGTCCGCAAATCTGCTGGCGCAAACCCGTCCGGTAGAGCAGACGGTAAAAACGACACTGAAGCCGAGTTGTTCTCCGGAGCAAGCTCGACAAATGGCTTACGCCGGGTAAGTTGCTCAACAATTCTCAGCACTTCCAGAATTGACGTCGATCGACCGCTCGCCAGAACGGTGCGACACAGATTCGATCGAGCATCCGTCAATGCACGATCAACAACAAAAGCGGCGGCATCGTCTGAGTGTATATAGTCGCGAAGCGTATCGAGCTTACCCGTCACTCGGGTAACTCGATGCGCAAAACTGTTTAACAGCAAGTTACCGATTAGGCTACGTCGACGGTGAGGGTGCGGTGCGCCGTATACGCTACTTAGCCTGTAAATATGACTGTTCTGCTCTCCGAGCTTTGCGATCAGCAGTTCTTCTTGCCGCAGCTTCAGCTCGCCATAGGCTCGTATGGGTGCAGGCTCAGAACTAGCGTCTACTCCAACCGTTCCCTCAAACAGTCCTCCGGCAGAACTGATGAGATGAAACTGCAGATCCGGCGGCGTCTTATGATCGATCAAACCCTCCAGGACACGATTGAAAACCCCAAGCTCCCGTTCTGTTTCACTGGATCCCGCCGAAAAGCCTGCACTACCTGCAGCGTATATATGGTGAACCTCATCGAATTGCTTCGGTGCACCCACATCAGCAGCACAATCAATACTCTGTTGCAGGCTGTCGGGTTGATGCCACAACATGGGTAGATGGAGTGTGCGCTCAGAACCACGTCTTAGCAGCGCCTGTTCAACAGCATGACCTACGGTACCGCTGCCCCAAAGTACAATGCCACGACGTTTTCCTACATCAGTCGTTCGCGCCCTAAAGATCTGCACTTGTATCACCCACACTTGCAGTATCAGCAGCAGGCGCTTCTGCTGCCGGCAGGTGCTTGAGCAGTGATTGGTCGCTACTGCGATCCACCTCAAAGAACGTAGGTTTACCGTGGCTCTGCAGCAGCATCACCGAGCTAGTTTCGAGTAGCATGCCCACCAACAGTGCAATCAAACCACCAAGAAACAACACTGTAACCATTACTGAGGCCCAGCCGGATACCGTTACCGACCCCGGGAAAAACAGGCGCGCAACAACAACGTACAGGGTAACCAACATCGACATCAGCATCGCGGCGGCACCTGTAGCGGCACCAAGGCGAAGCACCTTAATGTCGGTACTTAACAGCATACGTCGGCCATGACTGAGCAGGGAATGTAAACGATAGCCGCTGAATCCAGTACGTTGGTAACGCACATCTGCCATGGGCAACGGTAGCGACCCAATACGATCGGTAAACCAACTCACCGCCAAATCAAAATAGGTTTGGTGACCAGCAACAGCGCTTGCGGCTCGAGCAATAGTGCCGCGCATTAACCGAAAGCTACTAAACGAACGAATGGCCGAATCACCAGAGACTTTGCTCAGTAGCCACTTGAACGCCTTAGATGACGAGTCGCGATACGCAGATTGATGCACAGCCTTCAGGGGCTGCGCATACACCACATCAAGAGAATTACCGGAGGCGTGCCGCAACATATCAATCACATATGCCGGACGATGTTGGAGATCTTCATCTAGCGTTACCACCCAGTCGCCGCCGCTGTGCAGTACACCTGCCATGGTGGCGGGGTGCTGTCCAAAATTCTTTGCAAGAGTTACAACGCGCACCCAGTCATGTGTTTCTGCAAGCTGAACAAGTCTGTCTGCAGACCCGTCGGAAGAACCGTCATCTACAAAAATGGCTTCGGAGAATTCAATGGAGGAGTTTGTAGTACCTAGCTTCGTTTTGAGCTGGGTGAGCTCCGCCACCAGCGCAACCAGAGTGGCTTCGCCACGAAACACTGGCACAACAATCGACAGCTTTAGCATTAGCTGCGTACACCTGTCGCGTAATATTGCGCCCCAAGAGGCAACCAACTAAGCCAGGGTTCCAGCACTCGCAGCTTCGCAAACAGCGCGGGAAAAAAGAGCGTGTAGCGGCACTGAACCTCTTGCCAACCGCTATCTTTAAGAGCCTTGCCGAGTTTGCCGGGACTAATCAGCTGTGCATTCGCATCAAAGGGACAGGCATTGACGGTTTTCCGGGTGAGTGGGTTGTAAGGGTTGTGTTCAAACACAAACAATCGTGCACCGGGACGAGCCGCCGCGTGTAATTGCATGAGCCAGTCATGATGCTCTACATGCGGAATGTGATGAAAAACGCAGGCTGCAAAGAGTAAATCAGCCGAAGCGTCTTCTACCGGCAGTTTGCTTTCAGTGATCTGACGGAAAGCCGCGCGACCACTAAAGCGATCGCTGGCTACCGAAATACTGCGGGTCGAGACTTCGGCACAGATTATTTTCGCCTCTGGAAAACAGCTTTCGAAATGCGGCAGTGAACTGCCCACGCCAGCACCAAAATCTAGGATGACAGAAGGGGCATGGTGCTTCGTTTTCAGCAGCCGCGCTGCCTCGGCAACTTTTTGATGCGCAAAATAGTCTGGCGCTTCTCCAGACAGCTGAACGGCTGCGCCCAGAGATGCTTCGTATTCGTCGGCAAATTGGTCGAATTCTGATTCGTTCATCTTAGTTCATCGACGGGTTACTGCCAGAATAGTAAGCCGTGTTGAGGGTGCCTTTGGTTACCTTTAAGTATACGGCAATCTCACCTTCGAAAGCGTCTCGGAAAGGCTCGATAATGCGCTATGCTCGCCTCCTCGCAAGACCTCCGTACCATTCGCATGCCGCAGCTTTCAGCTGACAACGTCCATAACTCCGACCTGCTGTTCGATTTGCCGGGCGCCGCTGCGTGGCTTAAGTACTGGCGGCTGGAGCTTGTGGTTTCTATGCTCCTACTGTGGATCGCCTACGGCTATCTCGGCTTCAGCTTAAGTACTGCGGGAGACGACTGGGTCGCTTTAACCGACGACTCGTTGCTCATTAAGTACGCGCTACAGGCCGGGCGGTGGCTGCACGCCGTTTTGATGATCGTTCAAGATCACAGCCGAGTCGCCCCCACTTTTTCGATTGCGGTACTGTTGCTCGCCATCGCGACGACCATGGCAATGTTTGCCGCAGCGCTTAAGTTGCGTCGAGCGGGATCTGTTGTGCTGTTTATATTGCTAGCCGGCTGCTTCCCATTTTGGGCGGAGTTCACAAGCTTTCGAATACTCCACTTGCCCGGCGCCGTCGCACTGATTTTTTCAGCAGCCTACGGCTACATCGGCTGGCGTGTTGCCGCCAGCTGGGGCTTGACCTCTCTGTCTAGACGAATCGTCTGGCTAATTCTCGGCGGCATCGCATTCTCGCTCTGTGCAGCCACCTATCAGGGTTTCCTACCCGTTGGTGTCATGCTGATGAGCTGCTACCTCTTAGGTGAACCAGATCGAGACACTTCTCGGGTGTCGGCGGCACGTTTGTGCCTGGTCGCCGTTGTAATGTTTGGGCTTGGCGTTTTGTTTTACAGCTTCCAGGTAATGCTCGCCAGAGTGGTCACCGGCGTCGAGAGCTCTCCCGATCCCACTTATCAACTGGCCAATTCCCTCGTCAGCAACCTCGGTGAGCTGCGGCTAACTCTGGGTCGGCTAGGCACTTATCTCTGGGCGTTCTTCACCCAGCCCAATCATCTGTTCCCACTTTGGCCAAAGCTGCTGTTCGCGGGTGTGCTGCTTGCGTTTGTGCTGCGCGGCCTGGTGAGCAAGGACTCTGTTCCAAAGCAGAATCGGCTGTGGTTTTTGGTAGCACTAGGCGTACTTGTGCTGGCCCCCTGGGCACTGGGCCTGATCAGAGTGCCAGATCCCTACCGTTACAACGCGATCGTAAGCGCGGGCTTGTTGTATGCGGTAGTGCTATGCCTAACGTTGGAGGGTATGCGTTCAGTCCCCGGCCGAACACTAGTGGCAACCGTTGGCACAGCCATCGTTGTGTGCTTTATCTTCATTCAGAATTCTGCGGCGCTCATCACGCAACAGAATAACCAGCGCGATCTGGCGGTGGTAAACCGGTTACTCGATCATCTGAGCGCAGCAGAAGGCTACGCCCAACTGAGTCGGCACGCGCCTGTGAATGTCGTTTTAAGTGGCAACTTCCAGCTGCCGAAACAGCGGCCCTTTGTGAGCACTGCAGCAAGTAGCGTGTTGAACTCCAGCATCATCGAGTGCGACATATTGAGTTGCCAGTCTGCGCGATTGGACTGGGCAGTGCCGCTCGTGAGTTCGGACGCCGTGCGCTACCGCTTTGCGGAATACGTGAAGCAGAACGAGCCCTACCAGTTGACGCTGAAGCCAATCATCGCCGAGCTTCCTTTTTGGCCTGTCCCCGGATCGGTACGAATAATCGATGATACGACCGTTGTGGTGCGACTCCCTGAGACAACCTCTGGCACCCAGCATCCGAGCACCGACGCCCGCGTAGCGCTACTGCCCATTACCGCATCGGGCGACGGATTTGTTCGACTGAGCAATGGTGTTGGGGCGTTTAGCGTTGCAGTGAGTAACTTAGGGGAACAGGCAACCTATCGGTTAACAGCCACACCGAGCCATAAACTAACAACAACCGGCATTGCGATCTGCCAAACAGAACCAGGCACAGGTGTCTGCCTCGATGCACCCACCCGCTCTGGCATCACACTCACTCTCGCAAGCCACCAAGACGCGACCTTCGCAGTCTATGCAAGCGACGGCACGCTGACGGAACAAGACGTCCTGAACAACAGAATTATTGTGCGGATCGAAGACGAAGGGGGTGCAGTGCATGCGGCGACCTCCGTGGCCATTGCCGGCCCTTCAGGGTGAGGCCACCCGGCAGCCCTTGGGTATGACGAACAGAGCCCCCTAATAAAGGGGCCAATATCAATGACTTATCAGCATATGATAATAGTTCTCCTTGTGATATTGATAATTATTCTCATTCAGGCATAATGCCTTGCCTACCCGAGACCATCCAAGGCCCCCCAAGTGACCAGACCATGCGTTTTGCACTACGCGCTGTTGGCTGCCGCTATCATATCTGCGGCTGGTGATTTGCATGCCCAAGAAAACACTAAAAGAGAAAACACTGAAAGAGAAATAGCAGAAGCAGAAGCAGAAGCAGAAGCAGAAGCAGAAGCAGAAGCAGAAGCAGAA
>CAZFIA010000168.1:0-8349 GCA_964519335.1 uncultured Pseudomonadales bacterium | reverse complement strand
AATCCGAAGCGTCGCTGGCAACACTTAACGCGGCAGCAAGCACGCTCCTAAATGGCCGCAAAGTGCGGCTTGCAAAAACCGCGTTTACCAACTATCCAAAGCTATCCGTCGTGCCAGCGGTCAGCAACACGCCCAAAGGTCGTCTTGCCACAGGTCGCATTCGTGTACCGCCAGACGAACTTCGACTGGTGCGCGTAGGCCGCCGTTGTGAGTTAATGCACGTCGCGACCCAAGAACGCGCGTCTCTGTCAGGCGTTGATTGCATAGCGATTCCCCCTGCCAAATAGCCCGCCGCCAAGTCGCGACTGACTCAGCGACTCAATCGCTAGCAAAAGGCTAGCAAAGGGCTAGAAAAAATGACGATCTGGAAAGCACCCGATTTGACGGGCAAGGTTGCCGTGGTTACAGGCGCGAGCCGTGGTATCGGCAAAGGTATCGCAGAAGGCCTGGGCGAATGCGGTGCCACGGTGTATGTCACAGGCCGCAGTGAATCAACCGCCTCGCCTGCCGAACCACTCACCGTGCAGTTCACCGCAGAACGCGTAAACGCCCTTGGCGGCGTCGGAATCGCCTGCAAAGTAGACCACAACATCGATTCTGAAGTAGCTGCACTGTTTGCTCAGGTGGAACGCGACCATGGGCAACTCGATATTCTGGTGAACAACGTCTACCAGATCCCAAATCCTCCTGCTTTGTCGGGTGGTTTTTGGGAACACCCGGTTTCGGTATGGGACGACCAATGCGGCGTTGGGCTGCGCGGTTACTACGTCGCGTCGGTGTATGCCGCACCCTTAATGATCAAGGGTCGAACCGCTCAATCTGCGGCGTCAACGAAACAACAAAGCAGCGGCTTAATCGTGAATATTTCAAGTCGCGGTGGACTGGGCTATGTCTTTAGCTCGTCGTATGGCGTAGGCAAGGCCGGCGTTAATCGGATGGCCCAAGACTTTGCTGTGGAGCTAAAAGACTACAATTGCGCCGCTTTGTCTCTGTCGCCGTCGAAGGTGAAGACCGAGTTTATTCTAGAGATGGTAGAACAGGGCAAAATGCAGCTAGACCCGGCCGTAGCCCAATCGGTTCGCTTTTCCGGGCGCTGCATAGCCGCGCTCGCGAGTGATTCACACATTATGGATCGCTCGGGTGGAATTTTTACCGTCAACGAAATCGCCGAAGACTACAGCGTCATCGATCCAGATCGAGAAGGCACTGAGGTCGCTACTTAACCGCGCTGTACTCGCTGAATATACCCAGCACGCGATGCCGATTAGGCTCCGGGAAGCCAGCGGCAGACAAGCCTTCAAGGACAGACTCAGGCGGGACGCAAGCTTCTATGGTGTCCCAGTAATATTCCATCACTTTGCGCACCGTAACGTTGCGCGAAAACAAACCCGCAATGTTTGGCACTATGTAGCGCATGTAGCCTTTGAGCAGCACAAGACCTACCGGATTGCGCGGCCGGGTTATCTCCAATAACACCACCTTGCCACCGGGCTTTAGTACCCGGCGATATTCCGCAAACGCATCAGCCAGGTCACCCACGTGGCGCAGTGCATAGCCCATGGTGACAAAGTCAAAGCTGTCATCAGGGAATGGCAGTCGTTCACCAACACCACGCACAGTACGCTTCACTCCGCGCGCGCGACCTTCGGCAAGCATGCCGGCACTGGGATCGAGTGCAACGACAAAGCCATCGTCGCCGGTAAGCTCCTGCAACGGTAAAGTTACCGCACCCGTACCTGCACCTGTGTCCAATACCCTGGCGCCTGCCGAAACACCAGCCCGCCGCAACGCGTCTCGGCGATACCAGCTTCCGGAGCCGAAACTCATCCACTGAGTAACCCGGTCGTAGTACCTGGCGGAGTCATCAAACATGGCATCGACCTCGCTCTGGCGAGTGGTCGTGTCTTTGTAATAGCGGTCAAGATGACCGTGTGGGGCAAGTCCTGTCATACGCCATTATTGCACGCTAAAGTGTCGGAATGTCAGAAGTAAATTCATCGCAACCAAACATTGTCCATTCGGCACACAGCTCTTCGAACTCTTCGACCGCTTTAAACAAGAACGCGCAACACATCGCGATCGTGGGGGCGGGAATTTGTGGACTGACGACAGCACTTGCTCTATCCACCCGGGGTCACAAAGTAACGGTACTCGAACGGGATCAGCCCCCGCCCGATGGCAACGCCGATGCCGCCTTTTTCGACTGGCAGCGGCGAGGCGCGGCACAGTTTCGTCACCCCCACGCCTTCCTTGGGCTCATGTGCAATTTGATGGCCGACAACTACCCGGAGCTACTCGACGCTTACCTAAAGGCAGGCGCGCGCAAATTTCATTTTGCAGAAACGCTACCTGATCACCTGCGTAAGGGGTATACGCCAGAACCCGGAGACGAACGTCTATGGATGCTTTTGTGTCGACGCGCCACCATTGAGACCGTGTTGCGCCAGGAAGTGTCGCGCGCCAAAAACGTTACCATCCTGAATCGTCAACGTGTGATCGGCTTGCAAACTGACGCGCCACGCCCGGACATTCCTCTTAACGTGACTGGCGTTTTACGCGATAAAGATACGCCTTTTTCTGCCGATGTAGTGCTTGATGCCAGTGGTCGCGCCAGCAAGTTTCCACGTTGGTTTGCAGAGGCAGGAATAGAAGTTGCCGAAGAGCGCGACGATGCAGAAATTGTGTATTACACCCGCCACTATCGGCTGAAGCCTGGTATGAGCGAACCCGCCCGCGATTCAGATAAACCCGGCGCAGGGGATCTGGGGTTCTTGAAATACGGCGTATTCCCGGGCGATCACGGTAACTTCGCTTTCATCCTGTGTTTTCCAACCGCCGAAAAAGCCCTTAAAGAAGCGATTCGCGACGGCGATACGTTCGATGCGATCTGCAAGCGCGTGCCCGGTATGAACGCCTGGATCGGCGATAACCGCGCAGAACCCACCACCCCGTCGTTTGGCATCGGTGAGATTCATGCGGTCTGGCGACACTACCTCCACAAAGAAACTCACGGCGAAAAGGAAACTCACGGCGAAACAAACAACACCGGCAATTCTGATAACGGCGAACCGCTTGCCACAAATTTTTTCGCGGTGGGGGATTCGGCGATTCGAACCAACCCCCTGTACGGGCGCGGTTGCAGCACAGGCACTCTGCATGCGCACATCCTGGCCGACGTACTGGATGACACCTCAGACCCCATAACCCGTGCGCAACTGTTCGCGGCACGCAGTGAACAGGAGCTACGGCCTATCTTCAAGGCGAGCCTGCTGGAAGACAGGCGCGGCATTGCTCGCGCGAAGGCCGAACTGGCCGGCCGCGAGCTTGATAAGCCAAGCACCCTTAAGGCCTGGTTTGGAGCGGCCTTTGGTGACGCATTAGCCGCGGCAGCGCGCGACGAACTCCACGTAATCCGAGGCCTCAATCGCACCATTAACCTGCTCGAAAAGCCAGGCGACTTCTTACAAGAGAAAGCTGTAAAGCGGACGGTGTTTCGCTACATGCTGCGCGGCCGCAAGCGCAATGCCGCCGCTCGCCGCCAGCCCGGCCTGACCCGCGATCAGGCCATCGCGATCATCAGCAGTCGCCTCGGCAAATAGTCTACTAAATTGTCGTTATTCGCGAGTCGAGTCCCCTTGCCGGGCATTCGGACAGAACCGCAGCGCCTATGGGCGGATGCGCAGCGACCCGTTAGAATTGCGCTCCCTTGAACAGGAGCCCTCACTTGGCCAAGCCCACGACCGCTCGCACACGAACTTTTATGGGTGCGCGGCCCAGTCAATTTGCGACCAATCTCTCTTTCGTGACAGTGCAGCACAGGAGACTCGTTGCAGGACTCATGTGCTTGCTACTGGGCGCCTGCGGCGGCGGCGGGGCCTCAAGTGTCGCTGATGTGGGCGGTTTTCGGGTCTTGCACGCGGTCAGCGACGCGCCAGAGATTTCGTTTTTCGTCGAGGGCAGCGCCCTGGTAACCCTGGCCTATGGCCAGGCCAGCGCTTTCGCGCCATTGGCCGACGACAGTTTCGACGTTGATGCCGTGTTCAATACGCTGAGTGAAGAAACTATTTTCATTCTCGACGATGAACGAATTGGAATTGAGACGCTTGAACAGACCACGCTTATCGTCGCAGGAACCGTGGCAGCACCGATTGCAATTGAGATCATCGATGAGAACCCGAATATAGCGACCACCGCTGCAGAATTCCAACTGATCAATACGGCTGGGGGCACCGCGCTGGATCTATACCTCACCACACCCGGAGCACCGCTAGGCATGCCGCAGGCGACAGTGCCTGCGAACACAGTCTCCAACATTGTGGCAACCGATGCAGGTTCTAGACAGGTGCGTTTAACAGCGGAGGGCAGCAGTACCGTTTTGTTTGATTCCGGCACCTTCACCCTGCCCGGTGGCCAACGCCTCCTGTTGCATGCCCGCCCCTACTTTGGGCCGGGAGCCGCAACCCTCGAACTGGCGCTCATAGACCTGAGCGGCACCTCCACTTTTCCGGAAGCAGATCTTCCCGCAAGTGTGAGGGTAGCAAATGCCATAAGCGACCCGCCTGCAGTGGATGTGTTGATCGACAGCGGTGAAACAACAACCTTAACCAGTCTGCCAATAAACAGTTTTTCCGACGACGTCTTGGTAGTGCCGGGAACAGTAGAAACTGACGTCACCATGGAGACCGATCCAGGGACACTGTTTGTAGAAGACTCTTCAGTGGTGTTTGGCGGCGAGCGACGCACTTTAATCGCAGCGGGCAATTTCGGCTCAAACGATACGACCGGCAGACTCGCTATAGATCCACAACGCCCCATCTCTACCGCTGCCCAGATCAACTTCTTGCAGGGCTCGGCGAGCGTTACCGAGCTAGACGTCTATCTGCTCACCGGTGACGAAACCGTTGTTGGGACAGCACCAGAGGTTCCCGGTTTGCCATTGCTCGCCAATAGCAATGTAACCGTACTTGGGGGCACGTACACCGTGGCGATTACGCTCCCGGGCGATACAACTGAACTTACGCAGCCTGTTTCAATCACAGTAGCTAACAATATGCTCTACAGTATTTTACTGGCGGATGCGGTAGGTGGCGGCGAGCCACTACAAATTATTCGGGGACCCAATTTTGAGTAGTTCTTTCCGCGGTGATCCGCTCTGCACTCTTAACCGCGCCCCTACGGGTAAAAGACCACCGATCGCGTCCCTGATCTGGGGCTTTTTGTTCAGCATAGCACTGACCGCCTGCGGGGGCGGCGGCGATAGCTCCACGAGCCCAAACGCCGCGCCAGTTACAGATACCGGTCAAGACGGCCGTGTGGCGCAGTTGCGTTTCCTCAACATGATTCCAGATTCGCCCGTCATAGAAATGCTGCACTCCGGCACTAGCAGCCAGGCTTTCGTTGAGCTACTGAACTTTGGCGAGGGATCAAATCGCAACAACTTCGTCATTGGCGACTTTAATTTCAACTTTAGCTATGTGAATGGCGAGGGCACGCGAATTGAATTGTTCAACGACACTGGTTTTCCAGTGCTCGACGGCTTCGAACACAACTTCATCGTTGCCGGTACCCTGACCAGCCCAGAGGTAATAAGGCTCGACAACCCCGAATTTCTTGTGGGGCTCGATGATCTAACCGCAGACGTAGACCCGCAGATTCAGTTTATACACACCGCCGTAGGTATCGGCCCTATCGACTTCTATCTCACAGAGAACGGCGCAAGCCTCGCTGGGGTTGCGCCACTGGCAACCCTCAGCTTTGGCGATGACTCACCGATTTTTGACACCGTAGAAACCGATACCGCGCAGCTGAGGGCCTTCACAGCTGGCAGCACGACAGAGTTACTATTCGATTCCGGGGCAACCCCAATCGCGCGCACCACCCGATCGCTAATATTTGCCATCAACTATTTCGGCCCGGTTAATCCCGGCGATAGTGGGGTGGAACTGCGGCGCTTTGGCAGCCTACCCATCCCTCTGGGCAACGCAAATCAGCCGGCAACGTTTAGAGTACACAACGTAATTTCAGATCAACTCGGGATAGACGTCTACCTGGGAGGCATCACCGGTACGCCGTTCTTTGAAAATGTTGAGTTTGGCGATCGGACTCAAGAGTTATTGCTTGACGGTCAGGTAACAGATATTTCAGTGACTTCGACGGGAAACCCCGCAGATGTGTTGCTTGAGCTGACCGGTCAATCCCTGTTCGGTGGTAGCCGCAACACGCTATACCTGGGCGGCGAAGGCAGCGATCCAGACAACAACAACGAAACCAACGTCAGCTCAACCCTGGTTGTAGAAAGCACTAGAGCGATAGCTGAAGGCGTATCGCTGCGTATCTTTAATGGCTCAAGTTCGGCAAATACGCTCAACGTATTTCTGCTGCGACCCGGCCAAGATATTGAAAACTCGACGCCCAATGTACTGGCGACGGGCGGCTATGTTGGCGTCCCTGTGGTTACGGGAGACTTCGATCTCATCATCGTCGACACAACCAACAACAGCACCATATTCGGTCCAGAACGTGTGACACCGACCGCGGACACCGCGCTGAACATTCTCATCAGAGACACCTCGGGCGGCACCATACCCGTGCAGATCGACTTTGTGACCGACCCGACTCAAAGCCTTTAGCGTGCTTTGGCTTTATAAAGAGCCTTTAGTCTTTAGTCATCCGCCAGCAGCACAAGCGTACCCGTGGTCGACAGCGCCCCCCCGGTGCCGTTGACCACACAGGTTCTGGCGGCGGTTTGTTTGCCTTTGTCACCATTAATGCCGTCTTCAGCAGTTCCAGACAGCTGCCGATAAGCTTCAATTAACAACGGCATGCCGTACATGCCAGAGTGATTAAACGATAGCCCCCCGCCGTTGGTATTAATTGGGAAGGCACCCCCGGGCGCCGCCCGACCGTCTTTCCAGAACAGATGACCCTCACCACGCCTGGCTAGCCCCAACATCTCAATGGTCATTGCAGCCGTTATCGTGAAGGAGTCATAAACCAGCGCCATCTCCATATCACTGGGCCCAAGACCCGCCATGCCGTAAGCGGCCTGGGCAGAGTTCGCCGCTGAGGTCGCCGTAAAGTCATCCATCTCGAGCATGTTCCAGTGGGCCATGCTTTCTCCAGCGCCCGCGATCCAAACTGGCTTTGTGTTAAGACTGGCCGCAACTTTTGGGCTCGCAACTATCACCGCTCCACCATGGTCGGCCACCATGCAGCAATGCAATATGGTCAGCGGCCACGAGATCATTCGTGAATCCTGAACCTGCTCGACGGTGATGGGCCCGCCAAACGGATGCTTGTCTTTGGAATACATAGCGGCGCGCGGATTGAGCGTGGCCCAGTCTCGAGAGACTTTGGCAATGTGCGCATAGTCTTCAGACGTTGTGCCGTAACGATGCATATGCCGCACCATGGCATGCGCATAGTTTGATGAGGCACCCATAAGCCCATAGGCCATGGTCATTTCTGTACCAGGTGAGGCCACCCCAGAACTACCCATTCCATAGTTGCTGGGTCCACGGCCACCAATTTTGTTGGCGGAGTGTCCATTCTCGCCATGGGTAACCAATGCAATGTCGATGATGCCCGAGTGTATCGCCGCCATCGCGTGGTGCACGTGTAACTCAAAAGATGAACCACCAACGGCTGTAGTATCAATGTACTTGGGGGTAATACCCAGATGCTCACAGAGCTCCGGCGACCAGCCCGTAGAAAACACGCCTTCAATGCGATTCATCGCGATGCCGGTTTGCTCGCACACGTTCTTGATAGCCTCGATGTGCAGCTGCAGTGCAGTAACCGGTTCTTCCAGAAAACCAATTTCATTCGCTTCTGCCGCACCAACGATGGCTGCTGACTTATAAAGTTTTCCAGGCATTGCTAGTCCTCCACCACACGCCAAAAGGGAATGTGCATGTCTTCATTAGCAGCATCAAACTCAACCTTTACCGGCGTACCAATCTTGATCTCCTCCGGTTTATTGGGATCAACACCACGCAACACGGTGAGCATTCGATCGCCCTCTTTTAAGTCGATGTAGGCCGTAACGTACGGCGCCTGTTTGGCCCAGTTGCCAAACACCAGATGTTGCACGGCGTAGGTGTGAATGGTGCCCTCGCCACTCGCCTGCATCCATTCTAGATTTGAGGACTGACAGTGCGGGCAGATGTAGCGCGGGTACCAGTGCGTTCGATTGCAATCCGTGCAGCGCGGCAGCATTAGCTTGCCCTCTTTGGTGCCCTCCCAGAACGGCCGGGTGTGGGTGCCCGGTGTGGGAATGGGCGTTTCATAGGCCTGCGAGGTTTTAGATGCCCCAGTTTCATTAGTCATGCTGCTCTCCTCCTTCATACA
>CAZFIA010000167.1:0-8520 GCA_964519335.1 uncultured Pseudomonadales bacterium | reverse complement strand
GGAGCGTGCTTGCTGCCGCGTTAAGTGTTGCCAGCGACGCTTCGGATTGCTGCTCCATAAGCGCGGGTTGCGGTGTTTGGCTTGCGCAGCCCGGGGTAAGCCATAACGCGCAGCAGGTCAATAGCAGGGTGCTGCGTCTGAACCTCGACACGACTAGCTCCCTGGTCGCGTTCGGATGCTACCCGGCATGCGTAAGCCCGGCTTTGCGCCAATTGCGAGGCCGCCACTTGCGGAATCCACCGTACTCTTTGACTGTTTACTGGCCGCTGCAGAGATAGTGTTGCCTAAGCCGCTCGGGGCCGGGCAGCTACCGTCTTGCATAAAATTCAGTGCGGCCGCTAAACGGGCTTCCTCGGGATCGCCCAGAAGTTTGCTGAAATCATCAGCGACGGCGCAGCCTGGAATGCTCACGCCTGCCGTAGTAGTGAGGTTGGCCGGAGAAAATCCATCAGCGTAATCGCCAAAGTTCTTCGCATTAACGCCACGGAACTGCACCGTGAAATAGGTGGTGCCGCAGTTGTCCAAGGGGTAAAAACCATAGGGCTTACCGCAGGTAGTCTCACCGATCAATACAACCTCGACATCTATGCCGCGCAAGCCATTGATGATTGTTTCGCTGGCGGAACAGGTACCTGGACCAGACAAAACGAAAACGCGATTCAGGTTGAGTGCGGGCAGCGTACGACCGGCAGCCGAATTGCCGCGGCCAAAGGTGGTTTGCACAAAAAAGTCGGGGTCTAGAGGAGCGCCGGTTACCGGATCAAACTCGGTATGTTTGTCATTGAACTGCAGCTCGTCAAAAATCCGTCCTGAGGCGGCGGCTGGACCTGCGATCATTGATGCTAGCTGATTGGCGATGAGTAGAAGACCGCCGCCGTTGTAGCGCATGTCGAGCACCAGTTCGGTAACGCCGGCAGTTTCTAGCGTGCTCATGGCGTTGAACAGTTCCTCTTCTGCGGTGTCGATGTGGGTGTTAAACGTGAGATAGCCGACAGGTCCGTTGGTGGTATCTATTACTTTCACGTTTTGCACGGGATCTGTGACAGTTTCTTGCGCCGTCATGGTTACGCTGCGCACGGCGCCGGTGGCCCGATCTTCGATTACAAAATCGTGGGTCTCGCCTGCTGCAGACGGAAAGAGGCCTGCGTTCAACGCATCGGCGTCCGCCTGGGTGTTGCCGTTCACGGCATCGCGGCCGTCCACTTCTAGAATGCGCGCTCCGCGCTCCAGATTCACAGCATCGCTTGTTGCTGGTGTGTTGGGTTCTGTAAAGGCAACGACAATTTCTCGTGGCGGTGTAGCGCGGAGCACCGCAAGCTCAATGCCATAACCTACGGTGATGCCCGACTGCGTGAGTGCGAGAAATTCCTCGGTGTCGAAGGTGAAATGAAACTGGTCTCTTGGTGCTCCCGACGGTGTGATTGCCTCTGTTTTAAGGAGCTCGAAGTACTGTGGTGTTGTGAAGTTGGCCGGATTACGGTCTTCGATCTCGTCGTACCAGAGGTAAATCTCGTTGCTAAGCGAGCGCAGCCACTGGTTTTCATCCAGAGTGGTACCCTGAGAGTCATTAAAGCTATTGCTGGTGCGTGGCACCGCGCACAGGTTTTGGAAGTTGCTGGACGGCGCAAACTCACCTGGAACAAACGCGCCGGTGACCGGTGCAGGGGCTGGTGTAGCAGCAGGGGGTGGGGCGCTGCCTATAGTAGGGCTCGCCGAACTACTGCTGCCTCCGCCGCCACAGGCGGCAACTAGAGTCAGCGCTGCTGGAGCCAGTAGTGCTTGCGTTGCAAATTGCTTCAGACGAAACATGATTTTATCCACTCCTTTTCCCTGGCCGGTGGTTACACCCTGATCCTACACCCCCAGTGGGGGAGTTTTTGTGCGTGCGGCCAGCAGGTCGGTATTTGTCTGACGATGCCAATAAATATATCAAGTATACTGCCATTAATTTTTCCGTTCTTTGCGACACAGTTCTCCAATTGGGTAATCCAGAGTGACTTTGGTCACAGTTTGCGACTAGTTGACAGTCAGGGATTTTCACCCAAATACAATGTTCAATCAGTGGCGTGACTCTGGTCAGCAAATGGCCCAGGCTTGCGCCTGAATGTATAGACCCGGTTGAAGGGTCAGATAAATTTTAGGGTGATTCATGACTAAAGGTCTAAATCGAACTGCCACCGCATTGCTGGCGCTTGGTTGCTGCATGGGCGCTGGTTTTGTCGCGAGCAACGGACTGGCTGATGTGCCTCAGGCGCCCAGACTTATCGATAGTAATTCAGAGGCTGAGCCTGAGACCGCTGGTGGAAATCCCGTGTTGCGTGACTACCTTCGTGGACATGCGCAGCACGGTTGGAATGAAGGCCAGATCGGCAAGCCCGAGGAATTCTGGAATCAGAAAGTCACGTCTCTACCCGTGGATCCAACATCAGCGTCGGTGACTCAATATCTCGGCTATGTCAGCCGTGGTGACAAATCAGACCCCTCGACCGAATTCTTTGGGCAGTTTGATATGGGTTCTGCTGCACTGGATCAAGCTTACTCGCACAACGTTCTGATTGCGGATAGCAATACGCCAAAGTATGAGTACACCGAAAGAACCATAAGCAATGGCTTCCGTGAGGACGACGTTTTTGTGCCGCACTGCGATCGACTCAGGATGCCGGTACCCGTTGGTGGCCGTTTGCAAAATGAATTCGACTATCAGTGCACCACCCAGGGTGATTGCCACCTTTATGTGTTGAACCCCGATACCGGCATCCTCTACGAGCAATGGCGTGCGTACAATCCTGGACCCGACCCCAGGCAGTACACGGGTGGTTGTTCTACTTCCTGGGACCTCACTGTGAAGCAACCGCCAGAGCTGCGCGGGCTTTCTTGCACATCAGCCAACGCTGCTGGAGTGCCCTATACCCCCATGATTGTTACCCCCGGAGAAATCAAGGCAGGGGTTATCAGGCACGCGCTAGCGTTCACTATGCCCAATGCCTGGGTTCAGCGAGACGTCTATGCTCGACCGGCCACCCACAACCCACTGCGCTCTCAAACCTGGGGCCAACCCGAAGCGGCTCCCGGCACACCAATGTTGTACGGATCGCGTTTCAGATTACGCTCCAACTTTGTCATCGATCCTTCCTGGCCGCCCGCGTTGCAAGTGGTTCTGCAAGCGCTAAAAGACTACGGCATGTTTCATATCGACGGCGGGCCGCGCATGATAATTACTTCGAATGATTACTTGTCGGAGCACACCTGGATTCAATCTGATATCAATCTGAGACCCTATGACCTAACGCAAACCAGCAACATAACCTGGAGCGATTTTGAGCTGGTTTCTGATTCTCGGAATATTAATTCCATGAACGATATTCAGTGCTCACGCGACCCCGTATACGAGTTCTAAACTAGGCTCGGATTGTTCAGGTGACGGTACTCGCGGGAGTTCAGGCGCGCCCGCGCGCGCGCCGGCGATTGCACACGACCAGTGTCGCTTTTGCATTGGTGGGTGTTCTCTCGATATTGGCCTGGGCGATGCCAACAGCGTACAGCTGGGACATGCTCGCCTACAGCGCTATATCGCTCGATGAGAGGGATCCAGCACTACGGCACAGCCGCCTTTGGTCCTATGTAGAAAGAGATGTGCCAGAGGTGTCTGCGGCGCTCTTGCGTGGACAAACCCCGGAAGACTTAACCGACCCGCGCTTGATCGATACTCTTGACTACAGGCGCGCTACCGCGAGTGATCCCCAGGCCTTTGCCGAGCAACTGCCTTTCTATGCCGTAAAGCCCATGTATCCCGCCGCGATCGCGGTCGGCACTCGTGTGATTGATGAAGTTTCGCGTTGGTTCAACCAGCCCTCTGATGTTGGGCCGATTGTTGTGTCCGTACTCATTGCCAAGTTTTGCTGGATGGGCCTCGGCGTTGCGTTTTTTCTCCTCATGCGGCTGCGCTTTTCCAACGCGCTGAGCGCTCTGGCAACTACGGGCGTGATGGCTCTGCCGATGGTGCACGAACTCGGCAGTTATTCGACCCCCGATGCATTATCTGGTCTCTTCATACTAACGGCTTTTGTAATAGCGCTGCGCGACCCTTCGCGCCGGTGGACCATCGCTGCCGCTTGCGTTGCGTTGCTTGCTGTAGCTGCTCGTCCAGATAACGTGATCTTGCTGGGGATGCTCCTAACCTGGTTTTTGTGGAACAGCCGCATTCGTTTCAGGTGGGCTTGTGTGGTGGGCGGGGCTGGCGTGCTCTGGTACCTGACCATTGCGCAGCTAGCCAACAGCTACAACTGGTCGGTGCTAATGCACCACAGCTTCTATGACTACGCGGAGTATCCTTCGCAGCTGCACATCAGGTTCACGCTCTCTGAGCTTACTCAGCTCTATGTGTCGATGCTGCCGGCGTCAATGGTGTTCTTCAAGTACCTCGGCTTTGGGCTCATCATTGCGGCCTTGCGTTATAGTCAGCGCGGTAGCGGCGATCGTCTATTGCAAGCGCTGCTGGTGATGCTCGGATTTATGGCGGCTCACTGGCTCATTTTCCCGGATCAAAAAGATCGGTTGCTGGTAGCTGCGTATCTGTTCATATTGGCAGCAGCGGCGTTCTCACTGACGGATTTGGCGAGATTGTGGGATTACTTCGAAGCAAGGACCAGGCTGCTTCGCAGCAAGAATGGGCTGCGTAGCAGCAAGAGTGGGCTGCGTAGCAGCAAGAATAGGACAATCAGGACATGACCAGTTCATCTGACAAAGAGTCGGTTCTTATCAGTATTGTCACACCCATGTGCAATGAAGAGAACGCCTGTCCGGCGTTCTTTACGGCGCTTTTGCCGGTGCTCAAATCAATCACCGACGACTTTGAAGTGGTGTGTGTTGACGATGGCAGCACCGATTCAACACTCGCGCATTTGTTGCTCCGGCGCGAATCAGATCCGCGCATCAAGGTAGTTGCTCTGCAGCGCAACTTTGGCAAAGACATGGCGCTGATGGCGGGTATTAACTACAGCTCTGGTCAGGCGGTGATTCCTATAGATGCTGATCTGCAGGATCCTCCTGAACTGATTCCCGAGATGGTCCAGAAGTGGCGCGAGGGTTTTGATACGGTTATTTGCGTGCGCAGTGAGCGATCGGGCGACACGCGTATAAAGCGCTGGCTCGCCGCAGGTTTCTATCGCGTAATGGGCCGAGTATCCAGCGTTGACCTTCCTCCCAATGCGGGTGACTTTCGATTGCTCGATCGCAAGCTGGTCCACGCTCTGAGGTTACTGCCGGAACGCAGTCGCTTTATGAAAGGTTTATATGCGCTCGTTGGGTCTAATCCAACCTACATTCAATTTTCGCGACCGGCGCGGGTTGCTGGTGATACCAAGTGGGCTTACTGGCGGCTTTGGAACTTTGCGCTGGACGGTATCTTTTCGTTCACTACATTGCCACTGCGGGTGTGGACTTACTTTGGCGGTCTTGTCGCCGCAGTTGGTATTGGCTATGCCTTGTTGCTCGTTACCGGTTTGATGTCGGGACTTATCACGGGTAACGACTGGCTGATGGTTGCCGTGTTGTTTATCGGCGGGTGCAACATGATTGGTATTGGCGTGCTTGGCGAATATATCGGACGCATATTTGATGAGGTCAAAAATCGGCCCATGTATTTAGTGGATCGAGAGTATGGCTTTGCTGACTCAGCGATCGCTCTGGGCCGTAATGCCCGATCTACATCGGAACCGATATCAGTTCCTGAAGTTGGTGCTATTTCTGGCACTGTCTCTGGTACTGGGTCCTCTGAGCGTACCGACCCGAAAAGACTCGGTAGCGCGTGATCTGGCTGGTTGGGCTCGCCGTGCTCTGCACGGCTGGCTCACAATTTGTTCAGGCGCTTGCCGCTCGCCGATTGAGTGACGGCAATGTATTGCTTGCGATGCTCAAAGAACCATTGGTTTATGTGGCGTACGCACTCCTCGGTCTGGGCTTGGTGTTTTGGCTCATTGCGCTCACCGAACTTGATATTTCTCAGACCTATCCGCTGTTTGCTCTGGGGTTTGTGCTGACCATGCTGTTCGCCCGCTTTGGACTGGGCGAAGCGGTGGGCTGGCGCGGTTGGTTTGGGGCTGCACTTATTGTAGCCGGCGGTGTTCTATGCAATCTGTAAGAAGGCACCCACAGGCGTTGGGTTTTTGGTTGCTCGGAATTTTGGCAACCTTGCTAGGCGCAGCTGGACAACTCCTGTTTCGCCGCTTCGGTCAGTCCCAAAATTCACCGAACTTTATGGAAGGCCTGTTGGATAGTCTCCTGGGTGTGAAGAGTTTCGACGTGCCGCCGGGTGTGGCTTATCTTGGTGCTGGGGCTTGTTGCTATTTTTTGGCCGTTCCGCTTTGGGTCAGGGTATTGCGGGACTTGCCTCTAAGTCGTGCCTATCCGTTGCTTAGTTTGAGCTACCCCCTGGTGTATGTGGGTGCGATTTGGTGGCTCGGCGAATCTATGTCGCTGGTGCGCACAATAGGGACGGCGTTAGTTACGCTGGGTGCGCTGCTTGCGATAGCGCCCACCGATGAAGGTGTACATCCAGCGAACTTGCGTATTTGACTAGTTGGTATTCTGCAAAAGCCTGGTGAACAGCGCCTCTGTTGGGTACCCATCGGCGAGGAAACCGTACTTCGCCTGAGCCTTGCGAACGGCGGCAGAGGTGCCAGAGCCAAAGACCCCGTCGGGTTCGCCTGCTGGAAAGCCCAGTGCGTTCAATCGCGTTTGCAGTGCTTTGACCCGTTTGCTGCTGAGCGCTATCGACTCTGGTGCAGGCATGCTTTGCTGTAAGGGCGCAGCGCCTGCTATGCGATCGGCTAGTCGGCCCACGCTTAACGCGTAAAAATGCGAACGATTCCAATTCAGAATAATTTTGTAATTTGGGTACACCAAAAACGCGGGGCCGGTATGCCCTGCTGGCAACAGCAATGCAGCCGTGAGCGTTGCCTGGGGCAATGGGCCGCCAAAGGCCGTGGTAACACCGAGCTCTCGCCACCGATCCAGAGACTGCCACTGATCGCTGCCACTGGTTGAATAGTCAAAGTCCTCAGGCAACCGAACTTCGCGACCCCAGCGATAGCCAGTTTGCCAGCCCAGTTCCTGCAAATAGTTTGCACCGGAGGCCAACGCGTCGGAGCGATTCATTAGGTCGCGCTTGCCGTCGGCGTCGCCGTCGATCGCTGCTGCAAGAAAGGTAGTGGGCATAAATTGCATGTGACCGATTGCACCTGCCCAGGAGCCAATGAGCTGTTCTTTTGTCATATCACCCGCCGCGATGATTTGCAGTACGGCCAGTAATTCGCCTTTAAAAAAGTCGGCTCGACGTGAGTCGCAGGCAAGGGTTGCCAGCGCGGCCGGGATAGACAGCTTGCCAAAATAGCCACCAAAATTGGTTTCAAGCCCCCACAGCGCCAGCAGATAGTGGGCCGGCACACCGCTTTTTCTTTCCAACGCCTTAAGCCAGTCGTTGTGTTCAGCGAGTAAGGCTCGACCCTGAGAGATGCGTTGCTGATTTACGCGCACCGAGAAATACTCGGGAAAGGTTTTCACAAACTCCGGTTGCGATCGATCACTGGCGAGAACGCGCTCGATAGGTTGAATGTTGTCGAGCACGTCACTCACGACGCTTTTTGGAACCTTGCTTGCGAGTGCGTCGCTTTGTAGCTGTTGCAGGCAGAGTTCAAACGATTTCTCTGCCGCGTAGCCGGGGAGGGTCCAAAGCGCTGCGGCGAGCGCGATTAGTACAAGACAAATTGGAACAAACAAAAAAGCGCGCATGACCGGATATAGTTCCTGCTCTAAAACCGCTTAGAAGTCTTCTAAGTTCAGCAAGTCTAGCAGCTAGTTACGCGCAACCTGCGCCCTGAGTCGGGCGTACTATAAATGCCTTTTCTTGGTGGGCCTGATCGCATCATTGGGGGCAAGTGAATCTGTTGTGGCTGCGTACAGCAACAAGCCGGCAAGCCTTATCCGATCGGTGATGGGGAGGGCGATCGAATTCTCCCAACGCGAGAAATAGGGTTGCGTTCTGGAAGAGGCGTGCAGACGGCGGCGAAACCAAAGCGATGCGTTGGCAAACAGCACCACGGCAAGTCCGACAAACAAAATACCGGGGATGATGGGTAGGATGAGTCCCAACGCGCCGATAAAGAGGGCGATGGTGGCACCTGCCGTGTAGAGGGCGCGTTTTAGCATGGCGAGGGGTCCTGATTGCTGTTGATTGGGTGGTTGGGGAAACCCTTTGCCCTGAAGTTTGCAAAAACAAGGCCAATCTAGATATATCCTATAAACTATTGATAAATAGAGATATTTATATGACCGAGGAGATTCGCTCGCCTGCCAACAACGTCGGCTATATCGCGAACTCCTGGCGAATCTCACCGCGCCGCTTTGGATTCAACGTCCCGGCATTGAATCCCGGAATCTGAACTGGTCGCGGTTTGGGGTTCAGCGAGGCGGCAAAATTGCACAGGCCTGTAGACGCAGGTCTGTATCCCGTGAAGCGTCCAG
>CAZFIA010000166.1:0-8573 GCA_964519335.1 uncultured Pseudomonadales bacterium | reverse complement strand
CAGGTGGCTTACCGCGAGACCATTACTCAAACCATCGACGACAGCTACACCCACAAGAAGCAGACGGGTGGCTCTGGCCAGTTCGCAAAGATCGACTACATCATCGAGCCCGGCGAACAGAACAGTGGCTACGAGTTTGAATCGAAAGTATCGGGCGGTAACGTACCGCGCGAATTCTGGCCCGCAGTAGACAAAGGGTTCCGCAATTGCATGCTCGAAGGTGTGCTCGCCGGCTTCCCATTGCTCGACGTCAAGGTGACGCTGACTGATGGCGGCTTTCACCCGGTTGACTCATCAGCCGTTGCCTACGAACTAGCCGCACGCGCCGCGTACCGACAGAGTATTCCAAAGGCCGGCCCACAACTGCTTGAGCCGATCATGAAGGTTGACGTGTACACGCCAGAAGATCACGTGGGCGATGTCATAGGCGATCTGAACCGTCGCCGCGGCATGATCAAGAACCAGGAAGCAGGTACGACAGGCGTGCGGGTTAAGGCAGATGCTCCACTGTCCGAGATGTTCGGCTACATCGGCGACCTGCGCACCATGACCTCTGGTCGCGGCCAGTTCTCAATGGAGTTCTCTCACTACGCACCTTGCCCAGCTAACATCGCGGAACTGGTGATCCAGGAAACCAAAGAGCGGAAGGCTGCTAAGAGTTAGAGATATATGGCAAAGCGCATCGGTCTGATCTCTGACACGCACATTCCGGAAGCCCGGGATAGCTTGTGGCCACAGATCGCTGATGCGTTTGCCGGCGTGGATATGATCTTTCACGCTGGCGATATCCACGATCTGTGGGTGCTTGATGAGCTTGAGAAGACTGCACCCGTTTACGCCGCACGCGGCAATGGTGAGGACGGCAGTGGTGGCCGGCCGGTGCAGCCCCAGGACCCGCGAGTGCAATACGCGTGGACCCTAAAGATTGAGGGCTTAAGCGTGGGTATAACACACTACGTGCCGGTTCCCGAGCGCCCTCCAAACTTTACCCTCGAGCGCTGGATCGAACGATTTTTTCCAGATGAGCGCCCCGATGTCATCGTGTCAGGAGACACACACCAAGAACGCATAATGACCATCGATGGCGTGTACTGCGTTAATCCGGGTTCGGCGCTCTACCCTCACAACTACGACACACAGTTCGGCACCATTGGCTATCTTGATCTCGACGACGGTCAGGCCGAAGCAAGCATCTTTTTACTGCAAGAAGATGGGCTTGTTGCCTACGATTGGGATAACCCGCCGAAGTGGCAGATACGCAGAGGCTAATGAGGGTTTCAACTCACATCCTGAATGCTTAAGAACCCGCCTTCTGGCGTGCGTTCAACCGAATGGCTACCCAGCACTGCGTCGGGGTGAATGCCACCCTGCAGGTGCGGAAACAGCTCGTCGTTACTGTTTTCAAATTCAGCCGGCTTGTCGCCAACCGGCGCTGTACCTTCAAACACAACCTCAACACCACTCGCCTGCAGGCTCGCAACCGTCATGCGCAAGCACAACCACTCACCGGGGATGTCCTGATAGAAGTGATTAGCCACCTGCAAGAGTTTCTGCGGATTAGCCGTACCGTGGGTGAACCCATCCTGCTCATAAGTGGGCGGATAGTAGACGCTGTTGTTGGCGATGCTCTGCTGCCACAGGCTGGCTTGCACCAGGTGGTAAACAAATTCATGGGCTTGATGAGGTTCTTTTGACACAGCGGTTCCTTTTGACAGATTGCACAGACCCGGAATACTCCAGTAGTCTTCGACGGGCGAGCAATCATTCTAGGGCCTGTTAAATATGTCCGCAGCAATAAACTGGCAAACCTCACCACTTATTCGCAGTACGACTATTACCGGAGATTTCAGGGTCACCCAAAACGTGATGCGATTTTTCAAGCGTGAGTGCGGACGTCATTTTGAGATGGAAAAAGAGTTCGCGGCATGGCTCTGCGACGGGACACCAAAAACGCTTGGAGAAGCAGTTGATGCATGGAACGACTACTCTTCAAAAGACACTTAGCCATTATTTGGGTAGGAAAGGGCTGTATTGAAACCCTCTCGCAAACTCGTAGACATCTCGTTCTGGCTAAGTCACGCAGGGATAGCTCTGGGCATTCTACTGCTCGCGCTCTCGGATGATGACCAGGTCGGAGGAGGCGTCATCCTCTCTATCGTAGCCGCTGCCATAGCGTTTCTGGTTTATACGGTGTCGGTAGGACTGTACGTGCAGAAATTCGACCGTCTAGGAATCCTGTGGTCAGCTATAGTGTTTTTTCTGTCGCCGCTCGCAATGTGGGGCACCTACATCGCACTCTTTTTCATGCGCGACGAACCGCCAGCCTAAGAGCGCTAGCGCTACACTAACGCCAAAGAACCTCGACCTTTGCCGCTACCATCGCGGCCTCGCGTTCGAGCATCTCCTGCAACACCCGGGCAAAGGCATCACCGCTATCAAACGGCGTGCGACCCAGCAGACTATCGATGAGCTGTGAGGATTTCTGTAGCCGCAGCGTCATCGTCTCTGGCAAACACTCTCGATTCAGGCCGCTAAGCCGGTAGCGCTGATCAAACACTGTAACCTCAAGTGTCGACTTCTTTGCTTTAGCAATCACCGCGCACTCATCGGATATCCCAAGTTCGGACAGCCGCCTGGCAACCCAATGCAAGGCCACCTCAGGGCCACCCTCCCAGGGGAGGGTTTCTGTTGCCAAAATTTCGAATGCGGCTTTCATTGTCTTTCGTCTGTTTTCTCCGCCACACAATATAACAGTCGTGAACCACTGCGCAGTGCATGATAGCGTTAGCACCATGACTAACAAAAGAAGTACGGACCAAACAATTCCAGCCGCCACCCTGGCCGACCTGGAATGGATGTGTGGCCCGTGGCAGGGCTCACTCGGAGAGCAAAACGTTAAGGAAGACTGGAGCCAACCAGAGGGTGGCACCATGTCGACAATGGTGCGCCTGCTGGTAGGCGATACCACGGCGATGATTGAACTCATTGCGATTCGCGAACACAACGCAAGCCTTATATTGCATCTGCGCCAGTTCACTCCCGATCTGCAACTGGTCACCAACCAAGACATGAATCTTGCGGAGATATCACAGCAACAGGTGGCCTTCATCTGCCCAACCGACACCCCGCCCCAAGAGTCAGTGGCCTCCATACCACGGCTGGAATACCGGGGTCTTGGTGATAACGTCATGGAAGTGCATGTCAGCGTTACCAATCCGCAAGCGCCTGCTACCCCTATGGTGGTAGTAGCGACACTTCACCAAACCACTCTTAACCAAGCCTAGAAGACTGAGCCTATGGCCACCCCGGAACTGGATCATATCGACGAACGCTTGCGAAACGACGTGCGGCGCCTCGGCTTCTTGCTCGGTGATGTGATCGCTCAGGATCAAGGGAAAGTAGCGCTGGATGCGATCGAAAGAGTGCGAGCATTGGCTAAACAGGCGCGCTCTGCTGGACCTGCTGGCCAAACGTCCAAAGAGGCCAACTGGTCGCCGTTAAGCGACTACCTGTCGAGTCAGGACGACAACACACTGGTGACTATCGCCAGAGCGTTTAATCAATTTCTGAATCTCGCAAATATTGCAGAGCAGGCACACGCCGCACGCAAGAGCCCGACACAGCTTCAACTTAAAGCCGACCCGACCACTCAAAAGGCGGTAACCGATCTCTCTATCGAGCTGGTACTGACAGCACACCCTACGGAGGTGCTGCGTCGAACCATGATTCAAAAGTACGACGCGATCGAAGAAGCACTCAATGCAACAACCGATGAGTCAACAAACTCCGCGAGACTAAAACGGTTGATTGCAGAAAGTTGGCACAGCGATGAAATTCGGGAGACCCGCCCAACACCTCAGGACGAGGCAAAATGGGGTTTTGCAGTTATAGAAAGCTCTCTGTGGGCCGCCCTGCCAGGTGCTGTACGCGATCTTGATTCGGCGCTTACAGATAACAATCTGGCCAGTATCCCGCTCGAGGCTACCCCACTTCGCATCGCTACCTGGATGGGTGGCGACCGCGACGGTAATCCCAACGTCACCGCAAAAGTTACCGAAGAAGTATTGATGCTTGGTCGCTGGATGGCCGCTGATCTGTTTTTGCGCGATCTTGAGGTGCTGCAAGGTTCGCTGTCGATGACTCGCTGCAATACAGCGGTGCGCGATCAGGCAGGAGACGAACGAGAGCCTTACCGAGCCGTTATTAAGGGTTTGCGCGACAAGATGATCGCTACTCGCAACTGGTCAGAGGCTAGGGCGGCAAGCCCCGACGGTGGCCTGCGGGTGAGCAACCCAGATAGCCAGGCTCAGGTATTCTGGCATCGCGAAGAGCTTCTCGATCCGTTGGTTAGTCTGCACGAATCATTGGTGGAATGCGGCATGGCCAGTATCGCGGCGGGTCCATTGCTCGACACCATTCGCAGAGCGGCTGCGTTCGGTCCAACCTTGACCCGATTAGACATCCGCCAGAGTTCTGATAGGCACAGTGACGCGTTTGACGAGCTCACCCGTTATCTGGAGGTCGAGCCAGACAAAACCGGTTACAACGACTGGAGCGAACTTAAGCGCTGCGAATTTTTGCTGCGCGAGCTTGAAAGCAAACGACCTTTGTTTCCAGAAAACTGGTGTGCAAGCGAACAGGTCATTGAAGTTCTTGATACCTGCGCTCTTATCGCCCGATTTGAAGCCGCAGGCATCGCTCAATACGTCATTTCCATGGCCGGACACCCCAGTGACGTCCTTGGCGTCATATTGCTATTGAGAGATGCGGGGCTCACCCACAAGCTACCCATCGTGCCTTTGTTCGAAACTCTGGATGACCTGCAGCGCGCGCCACAAACGCTGGACGCCTTGCTCAGCAACCGCTGGTACGCCGACTATTGCAATGGCGAGCAGCAGGTGATGATTGGCTACTCAGATTCAGCCAAAGACGCAGGCCAGTTTGCCGCCGCCTGGGCTCAGTACGAAGCACAGGAACAGCTGGTCGCAACCGCGGCCAAGCACGGTGTAAAGCTCACACTGTTTCACGGCCGAGGCGGCGCGGTAGGACGTGGCGGAGGTCCCGCTCAATCTGCTATTCGATCCCAGCCTCCGCATTCCATTAACGGTCGCCTGCGTGTGACCGAACAAGGTGAGATGATTCGTTGGAAGCTGGGCTCATCAGAACTGGCGCGCGAAAGCCTGCGCGGCTATGTCTCTGCCACACTCGAGTCCACACTTAGTCCACCCATGTTGCCGAAGGAAAGTTGGCGGACGGCGATGGCAGACATGTCTGCTTTATCACTTGCCGCCTATCGAGCAACGGTCAGAGAAGATCCGGAGTTTGTTGGGCTGTTCCGCGCGCTCACCCCAGAACGCGAACTGGGAATACTGGCGCTAGGCAGTCGGCCAGCACGACGCTCTTCCACAGACGATGTGTCGAGCCTGAGGGCTATTCCCTGGGTGTTCGCCTGGACACAGATCCGTCTTATGCTGCCGGCCTGGCTTGGAACCGAACAGGCGCTCAACAAAGACTCGAAGACCGCGAGTCAACTATCCGCAATGCTCGATTGGCCATTTTTTCAAATGCAGGTCGACATGCTCGAAATGGTGCTGGCAAAAGCTGAACCTAGCCTTACCCGTCACTACGCGAGCAAACTGCTGGTTGACCTGTCTGACGACGCAATCAATGCCCTCTGCAATAGACTCGCCAACCTGCAAGAAAGTGTATTGAGCCTGCGAGACAGCGACACACTATTGCGGCACGATCCCACCCTCGCGCAGTCTCTTACCGTCCGCAACACCTATCTAGACCCGCTACACGTGTTACAGGCCGAGTTACTAGCACGCTACCGTGTCGACGAAGATGCTGACTCCGAGATTGCGCGCGCTCTGCGCGTCACCATGGCCGGTATCTCTAGCGGGCTGCGGAATACCGGTTAACACCAAGCGCTGCAACAACAAGTGCAGTTCCGAAAAGCCGGCTAATTAACGACGGATACACCAACAACGCAGACGCGACAACACACAAAAGGCGCTGCAGCACAGACATACGCCGAAAGGCAAATCCCTCAATAGCCGTGGCTGATGCGATGATGAGCAGCGCACACCACAACGCTCCCGTCAGTGCACTACCCCAACTGTTGTCGCCGGTTAACAACAGCGGTGAATACACCATCATAAGAGGTACAATAAATAGTCCCTTCGCGAGCTTCACCGCTTCAATAGCCGCGCCCATAGGTTTTGCGGAAGCTATGCCTGCGCCGGCAAAAGCCGCAAGCGCTATGGGTGGCGTTACATTGGAACTTTGAGACAACCAAAAAATAACCATGTGCGCCGTAATGAGCGCCATTCCCATCTCTTGCAACGCCGGCGCCGCCATCACCGACAAAACGATATAGGCCGCAGTAACCGGCAGCCCCATACCCAAGAGCAGCGCAGCTAGCGCAATAAGAACGAAGGCAAGCCAGAGCTGACCACCGGCGAGCGACAAAACAAACTCGGTAAACTGCAGCCCCAGTCCGGTTTGACCGATCACGCCAACCACGATACCAGCCACCGCGCAGGCACAGGAAATGGGGACAGCCATTCGCGCGCCACGTTCAAGCGCCCGAACAATTTCAGCAACACCAATACGCGTATGCGCGCGCAACATGGCCACCACAACCACAGCCAGGCAGCCGCAGGCACCTACCAACACCGGCGAGTAGCTGAACATCAACAGCACAGTAATGAACACCAGCGGTACCAAGAAATGTGCACCTTGCCGTACCAAAGCAAACGCACCCGTTGTTGTCTCTATACCTCGCATCCCGCGCCTGGCGGCGATTAGGTGGACATAAAGCAAGGCACAAAAGAAGTACAGCACTGCAGGGAGTAACGACATCCAGACAATGTCGCTGTAGCTCGTGCGTGTGAACTCCGCCATGACAAACGCGCCCGCCCCCATCACGGGCGGCATTATCTGTCCTCCCGTAGAAGCGGCGGCTTCAATGCCCGCGGATTCCTCCGGAGAATAGCCCAGCTCCTTCATCATCGGGATAGTCAGAGAGCCGGTGGTGACGGTGTTGGCAATAGCAGAGCCCGAGATTGAGCCCATCGCCGCCGACGCAAGAACACTGGCCTTCGCGGGTCCGCCGCGGTATTTACCCGCGGCGGCAAACGCTAAATTAATAAAAAATTTGCCAGCACCGGTAGATTCCAGAAAAGCGCCAAACAGCACAAACGTAAATACGGCACCCGCCGCGATACCGAGCGGCGCGCCAAACATGCCCGCTCCAGTAAATACTTGAAATCGGACGATCCGTTCAAAAGAAAAACCCCGGGTGGCAAGTGCATCTGGCAGCAGGTTTCCAAACGCTGCGTAGCCCACAAACAAAAGACCAATAATCATCATTACCGGTCCGACAGCGCGCCTGGACAATTCCAGGGCCAGCACAATTAGCGTAGCGCCCGCCAAAAAATCTATCAGCGACAGGCCACCTAGCAAATGATCAATGCCGCGATAGTCAAAGATCAATACGACAACGGTTGCGACTATCGCTAGCGCCGAACAAACATAGTCAAGCACTCGAACGCGTGGGTAAATCAGAAAACCAAGCGCAAGAATCCAGCCAAGGTGTGTGGGCCTGAAGTATGTTGCGCCTGGCACTTCAAGCCAAAATGGGAGCAACGCCGCAGGAATAAACCCGGCCAGTGGCTGCCAGAGTTGGTAGAGGCTTAGGAGAACCGCAATCCACAGCACCAACAGCGGCACACGCGGACTCGTTGCACTAGTGTCTGCTACATCCAATTCAGGAACAATCCGGGCCTTGGCCAGACGCTGAGGCCGCAGCAACCTCTTCAAGATAGCGCTGCGCGCCAGGATGCAGTGGTACCGCAGATAAACGATGTGCGTTTGCAGGTGTAGTGTAACTCGCAGCCGCCACTATCGACTCGAGCGATGGCTTGTTCTGATACAGAGAGCACACCAGTCTGTAGGCTAGTTCGTCTTCCATAGCCGCATTAACTACCACCAGGTTCCATATAGACAGAGTAGCGACCTCGGCACCAATACCTTTATAAATTCCGGCCGGAATATTCTGAGCGACATAAGCGGGGTGCAGCTGGTTGAGTTTTAGAGACTCTTCAGCACTAAAGCCGACAATAACAATGTCGCGTGTTAGCGCGAGTTCCTTAACAACACCGATGCCCAACCCACCCACAACAAATGCCGCATCAAGCGCGCCATCTTTCAGGCCATCCGAAGTACCCGAAAAATTGAGGTACTGCGCATTGAGTTCGTCTTCTGCAACGCCTAACCCAGCAAGAATGTTCTCAGCAGCAACCGCTGTACCCGAACCCGGTGCCCCCATCGACACGCGTTTTCCACGCAAAGCGGCAACGCTATCAATACCCGAGTCTGCCATTGCCACCAGATGGACAAAGTTAGGGTAGGCCGAAAAAAGCGTGCGCAACGGCAGCGGCTCTGGAAAGCGGTCTTCACCTCGATAAGCACTAACCACGACGTCGCCCATCGCTATGCCCACCTCACTCTCGCCCCGTGCGACTTGAATGACATTAATAACAGAAGCGCCTGTGACTTCCGCCTTAACA
>CAZFIA010000165.1:5581-8578 GCA_964519335.1 uncultured Pseudomonadales bacterium | reverse complement strand
CCCTGACCGCTGCCGTTTTGACCGTTGCCGCCATCGGATTGGCCGCTGCTGCCGCTGCCTTTGCCCTCAGGCAAGGTGTTGCTAGTTGCCCAACCATCGTCGCCGGCGCTGCCGTCACCCAGCCAGCCGTCGCCCTCTTCAGAGGTATTGCCGGGGGTGCCGCCTGGCGCGCCGCCGCTTCCACCACCCGGGGCACCTGGTGCTCCGGCGGTGGAATTATTTTGCCCGCCCTGGCCTTGCCCGCCGGGCTGACCATTTTGATCGCCGCCAGACTCGCCTGAGTCGCTGCCCTGGCCACCGGGTTGCCCCCCTGGTGAACCGCTGCCTGGAACAGAAGCTGAGCCGCCTGACTGTCCAGATTGACCTGACTGTCCTGATTGACCTGACTGTCCTGATTGGCCTGACTGTCCTGACTGTCCGGATTGACCTGACTGTCCGGATTGACCCTGTTGCCCCTGCTGTTGTCCGGATTGCCCAGGGACGGAAGGTGATCCGCCGCTAGGGATACTCGGTATGGAGGGAAGGCTGGATTGTGGCGCGCCGGGAATTTGCGGCACGGGGATGCCGCTGCTGCTCGATTGGCTTTGACAGCCAAAGAGGGTAAACAGGCTCGCGAGAAATGTGATTCTCAGCAGGCGGTTCATAGGGGTTGATCCTTTTTGCTGGGCCCCGAACGGGTCAGGGCTCGTAGGGTGCACACTGTATCTAAGCAAGTTTTATGGCAGGTTTTATGCGCAGTTTGCATTGAAACCTGAGTGCCGGTAATTGTAAGACAAAGCCTCGGTCTCTCAAGTAGACCTGATAGCGACTGACTAAACGCTGAACGTCCGCTCAATCCACTATTTCTGGGAGTTTCGGCATTCTTGGGGAAAACGATGCTCACGGCTAGTGTCCGGAGCCTGTTTGGCTACCGTTCTCCGTAGTGCTGTTGTCTGTATCTGTGTCTATCACCCGCGTTGGCGTCGTGGTTCGGCCGCGAGGAAAGTAATCGAATTTGTGACGATAAGTCTCTTCGGTAGTTGGCTGCGGCAGCCCGTTAACTATTCGGGGCCGATAGCGGGCAACCTTAGCGCTCGAGCGGACGTTGAAGTCCATCAACCCTTTCGGCTGTGACTGCACTGTGCGCAAGCGTTTTACCTCGCCGCGATGATCGACGTTGTACATCAACTCGACAAAGCCTTGCTCAAAGCTTTCTCTAGGGGCTGTTTCAGGGGCTCTGGGATCACGCGGTCGTGGGAAATATAGAAGTGTTGGTTTCCCAAGCAAGGCTACCGGGTCGGTGTTGGGGTCTTGTACCGCGACGCGATAGGCGTGTTGATAGTAGCCGAAGGCGCGGGCCTCGTTGTTGATAAGCAGATACCAGTCACCTAACTCGAGCAGTGATTTGATGAAGGGTAGTTTGTCCGCTTCGGGGCTTTCAATCACGGTTGCAAGCTCTTCCAGGGACAGTGTCGTAGTGCGGCGGCGCGCCGATGTTTTTACGATCTCCTCCCGGTTCACAGATTGTTGCTCTGCGTTGGCCAGCATTTGATCTTGAATATCAGCCAGTCGATTAACCTCTATACGCACAATATCGATAAGGGCTTCGCTGCCGCTATGGAAACTGTTGATAGAGGCTCGGGTTGCCAGTTGTTCACGCACCCCGGCCTGTCTGTCGGTTAGACCGTTGCGCGCATAGAGCTCTTGGGTTTCCTTATCAGAGCGCGAGTAAAACGGTGGGAAGGCTTCATCGCGATAGCTGCGGGCGATGCCTTTGAGTGCAAACAGCATGTCGTTGCTTTCAGCAGTTTCTGGTCTTGCGGAAAGCAAAAGTCGGGCTTCTGCAAAACGATCGCGCGCGCCGATAACATCGCCGGTTGAGGTGTACCACACGCCAATTTTCAGCAATTCAGGAATCAGCTCTTCGCCGAAGCGGCCAAAGTGACGACGCGCAATGCTGAAGGCGTATTCGTGGCGCCGATTGGCTTCGACTATGTTTCCCATAGCTTTGAGGCTGCGGATCTCCTGGTGAACCAGGTGAAGTTGTTCGGCACTGTGCAAGCCATTTGATACGCGGCTAATTTGCGTGGCCAGGGCCAGCGTCTCTGCGGCTCTCGGGTAGTCACCGTCCTCATGAAAGACTCGACCTAGAAGCCGTAGAGGTTCGACTAGTGCGCCGTCGTAGCGGTCGCCGGTACGCTGCAGCTCAGCGATGGTGGTTTCGAGTTCTGTCTGCGCTTCACGTAATTCGCCCAGATCGATTTGCTGCTCGATATGCAGGTAATCGCTTGTGGAATTTTGGAAGCTGTTCGCATCGTAGCCGACAGGTTCGGAATTGCTCTCGCTGGCTTGCGCATGCGTCTGCTCGGCGGAGGCCAGCACAAAAGGTGTATAAAGGGCAAGACAGAGGCCAGCCAGGCGCTGGACCCGGCGCCGTAATTGTGGCTTCGACGCTGCTTGGGAAGCCCCTGATCGCTTGTTTGCTGTTGTCAGCCCCATCGGCATTCCTTGGATCGTGCTCGTTGGTTAGTTGTTTACCGGGTGTCGCTCTTGACAGACCTCTGCGGCAGTGTCCGCGCAGTATCAGACCGCCAAGCAGGCCTTCTGTTCAGAGTTTGTTTAGGGGCATGGGTCAAGTCAATAGAAGACCCCTTTGGCAGAACCACCAGCGGCACCATATCGGTGCTGTGCAGGACAATTTGCGCTGGTTGCTGTGGGGAAGCTTGCCTAGACTGGCCCAATGGTAAAAAAGTCACAAAATCCTCCGGCCAATCCCCCGGCACTGAGTCTCGACGCGCGCGGTCTCAAATGCCCGGAGCCGTTGATGCTGGTGCGCAACCAGGTCCGGACCATGACGCCGGGTGAGTGCCTGGAGGTTCGAGCCACTGATCCCACAACAACTCGTGATCTTGAGAATTTCTGCCGCTTCATGAAGCACGAGATGATCTCCTCAGAAACTCAGGGAGACGAGTTTATTTATCTCATTCGCAAGGGTGGGTGACTCAAGGGTGGATGACT
>CAZFIA010000165.1:0-5481 GCA_964519335.1 uncultured Pseudomonadales bacterium | reverse complement strand
TGACTCAAGGGTGGATGACTAGAGATGCCTGAGACGTCCATTCCTGACAGCTATAGGGTTCCTGAAATGAGTCGTTGGTACTACGCCTATGGGAGCAACATGAATCCAGAGCGTGTAAGGCGCCGCGGACTGGATTTCGATTTTGTCATTGGGGGACAGGTTGCTGGGCTGGGCCTGCGTTTCAATAAACAGTCTAAAGAGCACCCGGACTGTGGCCATGCCAATCTGGTGTACGCGCCCGCCGAGACTGCTGAGGGCGTCCTTTATCGGCTCACCAGCGATGAGATGATCAAACGTATGGATCCCTTCGAGAAAGCGCCAGTAAACTATTCTAGGGAATGTATTGCCGTTAATACCCATCAGGGACCGGTCGTTAGTTGGGTATATTTCGCCAACCCAGCGGTGATGTGCGAGGGGTTGGTTCCGTCGCAGGACTACTTGAATCACCTGCTGGCGGGTGAGCCGTACCTAAGTGCTAGTTATCACGCTCGTCTGATGCGTTGGCCGGTGACAGCGCAGTGAGTTTGAATCAAAGCCAGATTTGCGAGTGTTTTAACAGGGTTTTTGAGGAACGCTACCACGTTCGATTGCAAGGTGGAGGGAGCGAACCCGATTATGTGCCAGGGGATGCGCACAGGCTTGCCTTGATTGTCGCCAGAGAAGATTTTGCAGCAAGCGCTTTGCACGAAGCCGCGCACTGGTGTGTAGCCAGTCACAAGCGGAGAGCGCTGCCTGACTATGGCTACAGCTATTCTCCACCTCCTCGAAGCCCTAAAGGACAAGCCGCCTTTTTTGCTGCGGAGGAGCGCGTGCAGGCTGTTGAATGGTATCTCGCGCGGCGGGCAGGACTTGCGTTTCGTGCGAGCGCAGATGATCCAGCGCTACCCTTGCAGATGCTCGAAGGGTTTGAGGCAAAACTATGGCCGCAGGTGGAGGCATGGGAGAGTGCGCGACTATTTACCCTACCGCCCCGGGCGCTTACCTTTGGGGAGGCTCTTGAGCGGCTCGTGAAATCTGAGCCTTTTGGGCTATGACGGCCGCAGCGGGTGTCGCCAGCAGCAACTGGTTGCTTGATGGGTCGATCTACTTTTTTCGCGGCTATTTCGGTTTGCCAGAGACCCTCGTTGACGACACGGGCGAGCCCTGTGGCGGCCTCCATGGATTTGCGTCTGCGCTGGTTTCTACCCTGGTGCGGCATCCGGGGTGTCCAGGTGCTGTGGCCTTTGATGAGAGTCTTGGCAGCTGTTTTCGAAATGAGCTATTTCCGGCCTACAAAGCCAATCGCGCGCCGCCTGACGACAACATCATCTATCAATTCGACCAGTGCGCGCGGCTCTGTGCCCTGCTTGGTGTTGCGCGTTACGGCAGCACGCGGTTTGAGGCAGACGACATCCTGGCCACCCTGGCGTCACGGTCACGCAGGAGATGTATAATATACAGTAAAGACAAAGACTTACGACAATTAGTTACAGCAAAATGTAGCTTGCGCGATCTGCTCAGCGATTCGGGCTTCGATGCAGCGGGCTTCGGTGCAGAATATGGCTTCGAGCCGGCCCTGTTTCCCGACTATCAGGCGTTGGTGGGTGACCTGAGCGATAATGTGCCCGGGGTGCCGGGTTTTGGTCCCAAGACAGCGGGCAAGCTGGTCGCTGGCTACGGCAGTCTCGAAGCGATACTTAAGTCGGTGGCCCGCTGGTCCCAGGATAAGGTGGGTGTGCCCTCGGACGGAAAGCTCGCGGCGAGTCTTGCGGAGCACGCAGCTCAGGTAATCGAAATGCGTGAAGTGCTGAGACTCGCAAAAAATGTTCCCTTGCCGGCGGCCGCCATGCGCAGAAAAAAGTGTCGCCAAGACGCCCTTAATGCGTTCCTTGACGCCAAGAAGCTCCGCCGAGTGGCCACTATGCTGGCGCGCAACCCACAGGTACTTAGCCCGCGATGACCGCAATCAGTTCCGAAGTTGTTGTGATTGGTGCGGGCGTGGTTGGTCTTGCTGTTGCTCAAGCGCTAGCGCAGGCGGGTCACGAAGTGTTGGTGCTGGAACGTAATCTGCTTATTGGTGCCGAGACCAGTAGCCGTAACTCTGAAGTGATTCACGCGGGAATTTATTATCCTACAGGCAGTGTGAAGGCCGCGATGTGCGTGCGCGGCAAAGAACTGCTTTACCAGCACTGTGCTGACTATCAGGTACCACACAAAAATTGTGGCAAGTTGATTGTTGCCACGACCAATGATCAATTCGATATTCTCCGGGGCTACCAACAACAGGCGCAAGAAAATGGGGTGGGCGAGCTGCGTTGGGTGGAACGCGCTGAGCTACAAGCGCTTGAACCGGCTGTAGAGGCACTGGCAGCTGTGCATTCTCCAACTACTGGAATTATTGATAGTCACCAGTACATGCTTAGTTTGCAGGGCGTGTTGGAAGCGAATGGGGGCATGATTGCGTTTGATACAGAGGTAACCCAAATAACTCCATCTACTTCGCAAACATTAGGCGGTGCCGGTCAGGAGCGCCTGCAACTTGCAACTACTCAAGGAGACGTTGGGTGTAATTGGCTTGTTAACAGTGCGGGTCTTTGGGCGCCACAGCTCGCAGCGCTGAATGATAGCCAGACCCCGGCTGCCCGCTATGCGATAGGCCATTACTACAGTTATGCCGCTGCTCCTTTTAATCAGCTTGTTTATCCGGTTGCAGAAGCGGGTGGACTCGGTGTGCATGTCACACTTGATCTCTCTGGACAGGCACGGTTTGGGCCTGATGTTCGTTGGCTTGATGGTGTGGACTATGAATTCGATGATTCCAGACGTGATGAATTTGTTGCTGCTATTCAAAGGTACTTTCCGTCACTTGATGAGTCGAAACTGCAACCTGGCTACACGGGCATTCGGCCGAAGCTTGCGCTCGCCAACAATCAAACCGACGACTTTGTGATTCGCTCGGCCAAAGAGCATGGCGTAGCTGGACTCGTTAATTTGTTGGGCATCGAATCGCCCGGCTTAACCGCTTCGCTGGCCATTGCGGAGCATACCCAAAAGCTGGTTCGCTGATGCTTACATTAGGCTTAGTGATTAATCCCGCCGCTGGTGTGGGCGGACCGGCTGCGATGAAAGGTAGCGATGGTGTTGAGGCCCAGGAGCGTGCGCGTCAACTTGGCGTTACTCCGCAGGCTGTAGTGCGAGCTCAGACGACTTTTGCAGAACTAGCCCGGCTTGTTTCATCTAAGCAACAAACGCTATGTAGGGTTATTACGCCTGGTGGGCCTATGGGGCAGGATGCCCTGGTTGATTTAGCCGCGGATTATTTTGCTGTGGACATTCTGAGCCAGCCGCCGATTCCCGCGGTATCCACGGCCGAGACAACCCGCGATTGCGTTAAAGCTCTCGCACCGCTGGTTGATTTGTTGGTATTTGTGGGTGGTGATGGCACTGCTCGGGACGTGCTTGATGCACTGGCTACGCTCGGTGCGGGTAAAGGGGGTGCGACAGGCACCACAGTGCCTGTGCTTGGTATTCCCGCGGGTGTAAAGATGCACAGCGGAGTCTTCGCGACGTCCCCAGGCAGCGCTGCTCAGCTACTGGCATTGCTGATCGAAGGGGGTCTGGTCGCCGCTCATCACGCTGAAGTTAAAGACATCGACGAGCCGGCGCTACGCCGCGGCAAGGTAGGGTCTGTAACCTACGGTGAGTTACTTGTGCCTTCTGTGGGCGGGTATCTGCAGCACGTAAAATCAGCGGGCAAAGAAGTTGAGGCGTTGGTACTGCTAGAGATTGCAGCCGAGATCGCAGAAAGTTTTGCTCCGCTTGCTCCACTAGTACTAGGCCCGGGCAGCACCTGTTTCGCTGTAAAGGAAAAACTGCTTGGTATACCAGCCGATCCGATAGATCGGATATCGGAACAGCCAACACTCTTGGGTGTAGACGTTATTCACGAGGGCCGGTTGCTGCTAACAGATGCTTCTGCCGTTGAGCTTTTGGCATTTCAGGAGCTACACCCGGCACTCAATGTGATTGTGAGTTTTTCGCGAGGGCAGGGATTTTTGATTGGGCGTGGTAATCAGCAGCTAAGCCCGGAATTTCTGACGAAATTACCTGAGGATGCTCTGCATACAGTGAGTAGCCGAACCAAACTCGGCAGTCTGGGTGGCCGACCTCTGCTGGTTGATTCAGGTCAAGCTGCGCTTGACCGAAAGTTTTCCGGGTTGCGAACCATAATTAGTGGCTATCAGGATCATCTGCTCTATTTGGTGCAGCGCGCTTGAATCTCGTCCGAGTTGAACACCATGGCTGAACAGAGAGACTGGAACTACGTAGCCCGGCGAGCGCTTGATCGACTGGCGCACCTGGACTCCCACACGACTTTGGTGCGACTCTTTCATGGTCGGGGTAAGACTCATCCCGGTTTTGAAGACGTCACCGTAGATCTGCTGGGAGACGTTATTGTCATTGCTCTGTTTGGCGAAGAAGACGCGAGTGTCGTCGAACTTGGAAAACTCCTGCAGGAAGCTGTGGGCAAAAACTCTCATGGTTACCCCACTGTTAGCTGTTGTCTGCGCCAGCTGCGGCGCGGTCGGCAAACCGAGGCGATGACGTTGTGGGGAGCGCTTAAGGAACACACCGAAGGCCTCGAGAACGGCTTGCGCTACAGATTGCACCCGGAACGCAATCAAAATGTCGGGCTGTTTCTTGACGCGGCGCCGTTGCGCACCTGGGTACGTACCAATGCCCGTGACCGCAAGGTGTTAAATTTGTTTGCCTACACTTGCGGCTTCTCGGTCGCGGCTGTCGAAGGCGGCGCGCTGCAGGTGGTGAACAACGACATGAGCCGACCGGCGCTCGACTGGGGTAAGGAAAACCACGCGTTGAACAATCATCCGGCCCGTCAGGTCGCTTACTTGCCACATAACCTGTTTAAAACCTGGGGCAAGGTTCGCCAGTTTGGTCCTTATGACATGGTGATTGTCGATCCGCCGACCAATCAGCGCGGCAGCTTTAATGCAGAGAAGCAATACGGGGCCGTGCTCAAACAGGTTGCGAAGGTACTGGCTCCTGGTGCGTTGGTAGCGGTGTGCTTGAATTCACCGTTTCTCGATCATTTGTTTGTTGAAAACCAGATGGCGCGCTGGTTGCCCAGGGCGAAGCATCAAGAGTGGCTTCCAAGTTCGGAGGACTTTCCTGAAGCCGAACCGGAGCGGGCGCTTAAAGTGGGGCTGTATCGGCTTTAGCAGGCTAAGGCTTGTGGGTTAGCATGAGTTGCATCAGTTTGAGCATCAAGGCGTTTAACGCCAGCGAATCTCGCGGGCGCAGAGTATTCTGCAGTTGATTGCCTAGACTCGAGCGTTCCAGCGCCACAGAGTCGGGCAGGACATCTGCCGTTGCGGCAGAAGTTTCGTTAGTCGGGTAGGTAGTCGCGTGGGTAGTTGGTTGGGTGAGCAAAACAAAACAGCGTGCACTTAACACTGCCTCGTCTATCGCCTCGGAGCGCAC
>CAZFIA010000164.1:0-8600 GCA_964519335.1 uncultured Pseudomonadales bacterium | reverse complement strand
CCCAACAGACCTGGCCATCGTAGTGCGTGTGAATATCGACGAAGCCGGGGGTGACTACCTGGCCGCCCGCATCAATTTCGCGGCGGGAGCGAGGTGCGGTTTGGTCTACGGACGCGATTCGATCACCAGTGATCGCGATGTTTCCCGGTCGTGGTTTGCTACCCGTGCCATCGATGAGGGTGGCGTTTTTGATTAGCAGATCATGCATAGGTGGGCACCTTGGTCTTGGTGGGCGAGAGCCGTTGGCAATTTCGCCAGGCATTTCCAGAGCACCCACTATATACCCCCAATAGGCTCACGATGGGCGTTAGCGTCGTCTAACTGCAACTCAATCGGCATTAATTTGGCCGGGCGGCTCCTAGACTGGATCGTGATTTATCCAATGGGCCGAGGGTGACCGGTGTCAACATTCTTCAAGTGTGCCTTTCTATTTACTGTTCTGGGCTGGGCGTTAGCAGTGCAGGCAAGGCCCCCTTCTGACTCGCCACTCGCCATTTCCCACCGGGCCTGCATGGTGGAATGCCCCGAAAATACTCTGCAAGCAATAGAATGGGCGGCTCAGGCGGGCGCAGATGCTATCGAGATCGATCTGCGCGCCACCGGCGATGGAGAACTGGTTGTCATTCACGACAAAACAGTTAACAGAACCACTAATGGTCGCGGTCGAGTTGGCAAACTGACCCTGACAGAGATCAGATCACTGGATGCAGGTAACGGCCAGCGTGTGCCGACGATGGATGAAGCATTCGCCTTCACCCGAAAAACACACCTTCGCTTGTTGCTTGATCTGAAAGATGTTCGTGGCATCGATCCGAGCGTAGTCTATGAGGCCCTTGTACACCATCAATTAACAAAGCGAGTGATCATCGGCGCCCGGTCTGTGGATCAGCTGATAGCGTTCAAGGCTTTGGATTCAAACCTTAGAACTATGGCCTTCACGAAGAGTGTGGGATTGATTCCTCGCTACATTAAAAACAACGTCGACATCGTTCGGCTCTGGGCGCGTTGGACCCAAGCAAATCCTTCTCTGATAGATACAGTTAGAAGCAAGGGTCGAGATGTGTGGATTACAACAGGTGTATTACGGGGGGAAGAACTTGTTCGCCTTATTGAAAGTGACACCCAGGGTTTGATCACTAACTATCCGGGCGATGTACTGCAACAAAGAGCAGCCAATGCGCGCACGCCTAGTGCTACAGTTGAGCTGGCGGTTCAGCCCTAACCTACCCAATCTCAAGCGAGGACTGAACCTGGTTCTCTAACTTCCGAACCATCGCCTCAATTGGCTCAAGGAGTAGCCCCCACCACCAACGGCCGAGATTCATCACCAGCCCACTCCGCCATTGAGCCATCGTAAACCGCAACATTTGAGTAGCCAGCGAGCACACAGGCAAAGGCGTCAAGCGTTGCCGCAATTCCGCCGCCACAATAAGTAATAACTCGTTCTGCCTTATCTAACCCGCGTTTGTTCAAGAGCGCGTTGATAAGCTCGAGGGACTTAAACGAACCGTCATCATATAGCAGCTCTTCATAATGGAGGTTCAGGCTGCCGGGTATGTGCCCTCTCCGACCATAGTGCAGATCGCCGGTACCCTCGTAAACCTCTGGAGACAGAGCATTTATTGTGCAGATAGTTTTTTCATTCATGGCGCTCGCCACCGAGTCTGCAGTAACGATCAGCTCAGGGTTGGGGGCGATCGTAACGTTGCCGTCGGGATAGACGGGCGAGGCAGTTGTGGTCTCTCGACCTTCCTCACGCCAACGGCTTAAACCCCCATCCAGTACGGCAATGTTCTCAATCCCAGCATAGTAAGCAAGCCACCAGGCGCGAGTTGCCCACATGGTGTGGCCACCAGAGTAGAACACCACTCGAGAGTTGGTGTTCACTCCGGCCGCGCGAAACGCCGCCTGCAGTGCCTGTGGGGTTGGCAGTGTAAAGCCAAGTTTTGAAGTGGTGTCTGAAAACGCCTCTAACAAATCTAGAAAGTTTGCTCCGGGTATGTGGCGTTCAGAGTATTTGACAGCTCCACTGTCGGCTCGATACCCGGCTTTGGACGGCGTCAGATAAACCGTTGTATCAAATAGCCGCAGGTTTGGGTCGCTAAGATTTAGAACATCAGGTGCGATCAAATACTTAGCGCGTGAGCCTTGAAGCGCAGTATCTTTACTCTTAGTCATAAATTTTCTCACCGCTTGCAAACAACAGATAAAAAACCATTCCAAACACAGTAACACCGGCACCTACCTGAAACACCAGGGCCCAATCGTTATTGGTGGCCTGCAAAATCATGCCGGTGACGGTCACACCAATAATTCCTGGAATTGTGCCGGCCGTATTGGTTAGCCCCATTAGCTTACCCGCATGTCGTGGCGCCAGATCCATATGGTTAGATGCAAAACCGCCGGTTACGCAGGCACCCACCGCATTGCCAACACACATAATGCCTATCGCAAGCCACACGCTATCTACTTCGCCTACTATCGCTAGCGCGGTTGCGATCCCCAAAAAGCCAATGGTTTGCATGGTTTTTCGAACGCGAGTGATATTCATACCACCACGAATCATGCGGTCTGCGATATAGCCCGCAAGGTTCAACGCAATGAGCGAGCTTAGGTGCGGGAGCATTGAGACGTAGCCCACCGAACTGTAAGGCACCCCTAGCCCCTCACTTACAAAAGTGGGTAGCCACGAAAGCAAAACGTAAAGCGACCAGTTGTTGCAAAAATGCGCCACAATAATTGCCCACACTGGCTTATGTTGCAGCAGCTCCCAGATGGTGGGGGCTGGCGGCGCATTGGGATCTTCCTCTGGCATACCCGCCTTTATCTCTGCACGCTCTGCCGCACTCACCGAACCATGTTCTTCAGGACTCGAAGCAACCAAAGGCTGCCACGCAAGCCACCAGAGCAAACCTGCAATTCCAAACAGATAAAACGCCCATTCCCAGCCGAAGGTTTGAACAATGAGCGGTGTAACAAGCAGCGCAAACATGGTGCCCATTGGAATGCCGCTGTTGATTAAACCAATCGAGCGCGAACGTTCGTCGGCAGGCATCCAGCGTCCAACCAGACTGTAGATCGAAGGAAAGGTCACGGCCTCACCCATACCCATCGCGACGCGAACAACAAGCAGCACCAGCAATCCGAAGCTTGCCGCTGGCGGCGTAACCATAGTGAACAGCGACCATAGCAACACACCAGCCGCGAGGACCCTCTTGCCGCCGAAGCGGTCGGCAAGCCAACCGCCAAATATCATGGTAATGAGGTAGCCGATGTAGAACGACGACAACACCAAGCCCTGAGTAGTTTTGTCCCACCCGAGTTCTTCAGCCATCGGCAGAATCGCTACCGAGATATTGACCCGGTCGATGTAGCAGATGAATACCGCCAGCGTTGCCAGCGAAATCACGGTGTAGCGCGTGCGCCAGCGCCCTTGTGGCAGTGCTTGCTCCTGCAGTTTCTCTGCAGACTCGCCCATCGCTATCCCCTCAGTTTCCTCTTTCCAACCAGCAGAGTCGCCCACCGGTGAGACTAGCGCAAGAGTGTAAATGCACTTTGAACAATACCAGGCTCAACCAAACGTCATGGCGCTCTATACTGATCTGTGTCAACCCGCGGCGTGCTACGCTAAATGCAGGCTTAGGCAGGCTTAGATGGAGGATCCGGCGAAAATGGAGATACCGCTGGCAAGCAACGAAAACGAACGTCTGGCAGCTCTGTATTCCTACGGCCTACTGGATACCGGCCAGGACGAATTTTGCGACAGAATGACCCGCCTTACCGCAATCACCCTGGATATGCCAATTGCGGTGATCAGTCTTGTTGATCGTGATCGCATTTGGTTCAAGTCAGCGATGGGACTCGACCTAAAGCAAGTTCCCAGAGATCCAACATTCTGTTCCCGTACCATTCTGTCCGATGAAATCCATGAGATCGAAGATACCGACCTAATAAGCACCCCCAGCGTTCTTATTACCGGCAGCCTGGGCATTCGATTTTACGCCGCGGCGCCACTGGGTTGACCCCAACGGATATCGCCTTGGTACCTTATGTGTGCTCAGTCAACAGCCGAATAAGCTAACAGATAGACAGCGCACTCTGTTGTTGGAGATGGCCAGAGTTGTTATGGATGAAATGCTGCTTTGGCACACCAAAAACCAACTGGAAGCCGAAACCCAAAATCGAATACGTATTGAAACAACAGTAGCTAATCGTGAAAAACTCGAAGCGCTTGGCATTATGGTAGGCGGTGTAGTCCACGACCTAAACAACTTGCTGGTTCCAATAGTTGCCAATGCAGAGTTCTTGTCAGCTACTTCTAATCAGGAAACGACCACTCTCGCTGACGAAATCAAGAGCGCCGGATTTCGCGGGGCCGAACTGTGCAGTCATTTGCTCGCCTTCTCCGGACAAAAAAAGCACTAATAGCCAAGTGTTGCACCCCAGAGAAATAGTCGACGAAGGACTGAAGAGATTTTCGAAGCTAAATAGTTCAGCAAACGTTGAAACCCAGATTAGCACAGAACTCCCGAATGTGGCCGCCGATTTCTCAAAGCTCGCCCAGGTGATCGTGAATCTTTCACTCAACGCTTTTGAATCAGGAGATGAAGAACCTAAAGTTAGCATTAGCGTCGGAGTCGAGAATTTGTCCGAAGCCGATCTGGAAAATATGAATCTGCGTCATAAAGCCACAACAGGAAAGTTTGTGTCTGTTAATGTAGATGATGATGGTGGCGGTATGGACGACACCACTATTCGTCGTGTTTTCGATACGTTCTTCACCACTAAAGCAAAAGGAACCGGTATGGGTTTGTCTTTCGTTGCCGGTCTATTGAGCAGCCATAATGCGCCGATTTTGCTAACCAGTGATCCAGAGTTAGGCTCAAGTTTTCGATTCTGGTTGAGAGCCAGTGATGAGTTACCAAACCAAGCAGCAGAAAGCTCTGCGTCGGATAAGGTTCGTAATCCTGTAGGTCGCCTGTTATTGGTTGATGACGACGACAGCGTACGCAGATCAACTTCTAGAATTTTGAAACTTTGGGGGTATGAAGTAGTGGCAGCAGCCTCCGGGGACCAGGCGATTGAGCTGTTTCAAGAGTCCGGCGAATCCTTCGATTTGGCCATTGTGGATTTGTATATGCCTGTTGTCGATGGACTGGCGGTTGTTAAATATATGAAATTGATGTGGATCTTGAGAACAATTTTGTGGGTAACGTCCCGCATTAACTCAAAAGTTCACCGTCAGATGTAGGGGGCCTAAATGAGAGAGTTAGTTTCGCGGGCCATGGGGCTGTTTCTCAGCGCCATAGCTCTGATGGTCCTTGTCGTTCCTCCTCAAGCAACCGCCGGCCTAGATAGAATAAAAAAGAGCAGCGAAAATCTGCCAATGAGGCGTATGTTGGTGTTGATCTAAGATTTCTCTCCCGAACAGTTGGTACTTGACCAATTGGCCAGCGTCGACTGCACTACAGATTTTTGCTTCTTAAGCAATGTCCGCAAATGCTGTGCCTCTTTGGCATCGGATACTGCATAGACTTCTGCTGCATGATCAGCGAATGCATACGGATGTTTTTCGAGTAGTTTCGAGAATCCAGTTGTCGCCTTTTTTAGTGCGTTGTCTCTCTGTACTTGCGGAAGAGTTCCTGCCGGTGTGCTGGCGATAAGTCCGTGGATGTCCGGATCTTCGCTGCGCGCAGCCGCGTAACCTAAGTTGTCAAGAGCACGTTCAGTTTGACCGAGCTCCAGTTGCAGCGATGCTAGCTCTACGCGAGGTGCAATGTAGTCAGGCAAATATTTGAGGGCTTCTGCGTAGTAGGCCGTTGCCGCAACTGCGTCCGTATCGCGAAGAAGTTCCGCGACCTGGTACCAGGCCCACGCGACGGGATAGGGTGAGACATCGGCGTAATTGGTCACCGCTTGCTGATAATGAGCGATCGCGCTCACGGCATTTCCTCGCGCAGTTTCGAGAGCTGCTTGCGCCACCAAAACCTCGTAGCTCATAGACTTCTTTTCCGAGGGCTTATCAGGCAACGCAGCGTTCACAAATGCAGGCCCCACGTCGATCTGCAGTGTTGCGCCGATGGCGTTTATTCGACGCCGAGTATCCCAGCAGCTACCGCCGTTATCAGAGGCAGTCGCTAGGCTTCCAAGCGCTGTCGAAAAATCATGCCGTGCCGCATAGACATCCGCACACAGATACTGCGCCTGTGCCCTTGTGTCGTTATGCCAGCGCTCACACAGCGATTGTAGTTCATCCAAGTCGGCATAGTCGCGATAGAATTGCAATCGCATGAGCAGTAGATCAACAACGGCTTTGGCTGCTGATGGACTATTGGGTTGTGCCTTGCTAAGGCGTCTCGCTCGTTCTAGAGAATGATCGAGGTTCTTCTCAGCAAGTGTTGCATGGGTTGTCCGCTTCTCAACGATTTCTGCTTGTGTCGCGAGACTAACTGCACCAAGCAGACAAAGAATACCAATAGATAGTAGTTTAAGTCGCACAACTAGGGCGCCAGAAACGGAAACTGCGTTGCGGAGTGCACAACGTCGTCAGCGTTAACACCATCGGAGACCGCGACAGACAGGTCGTTGGATACGGCAACGTAAGTGGTATCTATGGTGTCAAACAACGGGGTGCGCCCGCCGCAATCTGCAGCTGCGGATGGCACTAAACCAGTGGCAGCGAGTTCTACACCAAGGTACCGGCTACAAGAACCACTACTGGTATTGACGTACAAACGATCGTCTATGAGCGCGTTGGTAAGTGTGGAATATCTGCTGCTGTCCATCACCGACGTGTCAGCTAATACCTGATTACCGCACTGGGCATCAAGGGAATCGTAGATTGCCAGGCTCGCAGTTATGTTGCTTGCGAAACTTGCCCACTCGGCAGGAGGCGCCATATTGTATGCATCGCGATCATTACCTTGCGACATCGAATCGCTGAGGGGTGAAATTAGCGCACTCGTAATCGCTGATCGCCCCATACGATCGATCTGTTCTGCAGCGATAGTCGGCACAACCGGGGTAGGTTCAAACTCGGCGAGGAATGGAAATATGCTGTCTTCATGAACAACCGTATCCATAGCGACGCCATCGCCCACTGGAATGGATAGGTTATTCGCCAGCGCGGTGTAGGTCACATCGATTGTGTCGTAACTAGGCGTTCGACCGCCGCAATCGTTGTTGGTAATTACCCCAGTTGCGTTTAGCTCTACCGCAAAATACTGGCCACAGGATCCACTAGCGCCGTTAACATACAATCGGTCATCAATTAGCGCACCTGCGAGAGCGTCATAGCGCGTCTCATCGACGACGCCAGCGTCAGCCAAGAACTGATTCCCACATTGAGTGTCGAGCGAATCAAACACAGCAAGGCTGCTGCGCAGATCGGGCGTAAACGTTGACCACAGTGGTGGAGCGGCCTGGTTGTAGCTATCGCGTGCAGCACCTTGAGATGAGGAATCAGCTAGGGGAGAAATTAGCGCTGAGGTTATCGCGGAACGACCCATACGGTCGATCTGTGCCATCGCTAACACTGGTGGTGGTGGAGCCGGGTCTTGTGCTGGAATAGCGGGGGCAATGGGTTCAGCGGAACCGCCTCCGCCGCAGCCGCTCAGCCCAAATACTAGGGCAGCCAACAAGAAAGTGTTCGAAAGGTTTCTAAACATCTGGCCACTCCTCAAGAGCGCGGATGGGTAGCGCCCCACACCGCAATGGTGTCGCCACCGGGCGCGATTAGAGCCTTATCCACTTGCAAAACCAGCGCTTGCACCGACCCCAATGCGAAAGCGTCTCCCCCCGTGCTGAGTTCGGTGATTAGAGCGTTCGAGGTAGCCGCGTCAAGCGTTGGGCAACCCGCAGGATCAAAATCAAGGGATGGCGCTGCGTTAGAAACGGCGGTTAGTGTGTTTCGAAAACCAGTACTGTTGAAGAAGAATGGATCGTTGCGTTGCCCCACGAAGGCAAGCATGCGCCCAGCACGGCTGCGTAAGCCTGCTGGATCGCTAGCGTCGCCCTCAAGAAAATCCTCAGTTCCAACCCAGCACTGCACTGACTGATCAACCGCAAATTCGCAGATCACGTCCACCTGGGTGCCAGGTATGCCGTACCCCTCCGAACTTTCTATGTGAAAGACGTAATCTACTGCATCTGAGAATGCGGCGGCGGGCACCGCCAGTATGAGATTAACCTCAGTCGCCGAGGGAGAAGTCCATGCAAAAATGTCGGTTAGATCGGCTGATGGGTCGGCGACGACTGAGGGGGAGTCGACGTGATCAGCAGCCTGCACCGATGGTGAGCACCAGAGTGCACCGCTGAATGCGAGCAGGATGATTCGTTGCGCGAGGTTCATTCTTATTCCTTCCTTTGAAATTTCGATTCAGTGAAGGTATGCGCAGCCGGAAAGAAAATAGGGTCAGCTGTCTAAGGGCACCGCTCTGGTTTCTTAGCTAAAAGTGGATAGAAGAGATCATCGTTTGGGCACTTAAACTCACCCAAGGGCCAATGCTTGGCGCTACTCGACTCCCGGTTGTGCATATAGGTCTCCCCCGCAATTTTCCAGGGTTCATTAACCAGAGTGTCACCTGCCGCGATTTTTGGTA
>CAZFIA010000163.1:0-8658 GCA_964519335.1 uncultured Pseudomonadales bacterium | reverse complement strand
CCCGCGAGTTCTTCTAGTAACGCAGCCACGCCTTCTACGCCATTGCCCGGAAGTATTCGGTCTGTCGCCGCACGCGCGTGATTGTCGCAGTGCGCCGGACTCGCTCCTAACCCGGCCCACCTAAGCATAGAGACGTCGTTCAAACTGTCGCCGATAGCAACCACCTGTGCTTGTGGAACACCAAAGTCATTGGCCAACAGCGCCAGGGCTTTGCCTTTGTTCGCGTCTTTGGAGTGTGCTGCAGTTACCCCGGTGAAATCGAGCAGCTCTATCTGATCACCAAATCGCTCGGCCAATCTTTGGTAGATGCCACCCGAACGCTCGGCAGTGCTGATAACGTCTACGCCGGTAGCTTCTATGCCGGAGTCTTTAGGATTGATGTGTTGTTCGACGGTTACACCTGAAACATCCGCAAAATACTGTGCGGCAAGGGAGGGCTCGCTTACCAGATAACGTTGGGCATCGAACCAGGCGTAGGGCAGACCTTCTTCTATAGCCAACTGAGCAATCTCGCGAGCAATTAGTGGATCAATGCTAAAACGGTGCAGTAGGTCACCATTGAGCTGGTGAATCGATGCACCTTGCTGACAAATTAGCGGTTGAGTGATACCCAGATGTTTCGCGATGTAGGCTGTGCCCGGAAACATGCGCCCCGTGGCAAGGACGACGATGACACCCGCTTGTTGTAACTCAGAGATTGCTCTGGTTATTCGTTGATCTGGTACTGCCTTGTGGTCGACGCCGGGTGCAAGCAGCGTGCCGTCGATATCGAGCGCGACCAACCCTACGTTTGTTGGACTTGTCTTATCCAACAAACATGCCGCCGTTAGGAAACAATATTTGTCCCGTGGTGTAGCTGGATTCTTCGCAAGCCAGAAACAGTGCAGTGTTAGCCATCTCTTCTGCTGTGCCTAATCGACCCATAGGCGTCATTGAAGTCATCATCTCGATACCGTCATCTGTGTCCTGCAGGTTCTGGGTCATGGGGGTTTTAATAAACCCGGGGCCAATCGCGTTAACGCGGATGTTGTGCTCGATCATCTCCATGGCGAATACCCGAGTTAGCATTTCCACTCCTGCTTTCGACACGCAGTAGTCGGCGCCACCTGGCAGGGCAATGCGCGCAGCAGTTGACGCTATGTTCACGATGGTACCTTGCGTGCCATTCGCGACCATCCGGCGCGCAATGGCTCGGCCTGAAAGCATGACGCCCGTGAGGTTGATTTGCAGAACTCTATTCCAGTCTTCCACTGGCGTACTTAAAAGGCTGCCGTCGAAATCAGGATCGGCGTCTGCCGTTTGGCCGCTGACGTAGGTGGCGTTTGAAACGCCGGCCGCGGCGATAAGGCAGTCAATATGTCCAAATTCTGCCATGGCTTTGTCGGCAAGTGCCTCTATATCGTTTTCTTCACAAACGTTTGTTTCGACGTACAGCGTGCGGCCGTTTGTGGTTCGGCGAATTTCTTCCGCTGCTTCTTCGCAGCGGCTGGCCACCAGATCTGCGATAACAATCTCGGCACCCTCTGCCGCCAGCCGTAACGCACAGGCACGGCCTATGCCGCTAGCACCACCCGTAATGACGGCTACCTTGCCTTCCATCCTGCCAACACTCATACCCACTCCCCTTTTTGGCTTCTTTTATCGAATTAGTTTAGCGCTTTCTTTCTGGTATAACTTGGGGGCTAATGGATGCTAGAAAGCACAATGAAAAATCGAATTAACAAAGCAAGGATTACCGGGCTGAATAGAAGGAACTGGGGACTGATAGGGTGTCTGCTACTGACGCCGCCTGCGTCAGTAACGGCCTCTGCTGCTGTTGGCGAAACAGTTGTTATAAGTATTCCACAAGGCGAGTTGCAGGGTAGAACCTCCGAGCGCGACTCAAGCATCGCGGTATTCAAGAATATTCCCTATGCACTTCCCCCTGTGGGGCAAAGGCGTTTTCGCCCGGCAGAAACTGCAGCTGACTGGGAGGGCGCCCGGCTTGCGACAGATTTCTCTCCCGCCTGTTTGCAGCCTCCGTATCCGAGTGATTCGTTCTATGCCCGGGCCGCGACCCCAACCAGCGAAGATTGTCTGTACCTGAACGTTTGGGCACCGCGCTCTGCTATGTCCGCAGGCAGTCCCGCTACTGAGCAAGCCAAAAAACCCGATGCGCTGCCGGTGATGGTATGGATTCATGGCGGCGGCCTCACGCGAGGCAGCGGTTCGTCAGCTATCTACGACGGTGCCGGGCTTGCGGCGAAAGGTGTTGTGCTGGTTACCATCAACTACCGCCTTGGTGTCTTTGGCTATATGGCGCATCCCGAAGCCTCTGCCGAATCAAGCGCTGGGGTTTCCGGCAACTACGGGACGTCAGATCAAATTGCAGCCCTTGAGTGGGTTAAGAGAAATATCGCGGGGTTTGGAGGCGATCCAAACAACGTCACTATCTTTGGCGAATCTGCAGGTTCGTGGAGCGTGCACCACATGCTCGCGACGCCTAAAGCCAAGGGCTTGTTCCACAAAGCAATTGGCCAGAGCGGTGCTCGGTTTGGTCGCATGGCCCCTTTGCGTGGTGATGCCAGTTCCGGGCACGCGCGCGGGGTAAAGCTACAAACCGTATTGGGAGCAAAGAGTCTTGCAGAGCTGCGTCAGCTCGATGGGGCAACAGTGCTTGCCGCCAGCCAGCAGATGCGGTTTTACGAAGTTTATGACGGCGTGGTTTTTCCAGAGCAGCTTTATGAGATGTTTGCAGAACATCGTTACAACGTTGTCCCCTTATTGGTTGGCTATAACGCAGATGAAGCCACCGTATTTGGCGGCCTCGAGAATTACCCGCGAAGCGCTGATGACTATAAAGCCGAACTCCAGGAACGCTTTGGTGATTATTCTGACTCTTTGCTGAAACACTACCCAGCTGATGATCCCAAGAACTCAAGTCTGAGCCTGTCGCGAGATACATTGTTTGGTCATGGCATGCACACCTGGGCGCGACTGAATGCGCAGAAAGAAAAGGACACCTACTTCTACTACTTTACCCACGAGCCTTTGGGCCAACCCTGGGGTGCATTTCATGCGGCCGAGATTGCCTATGCCTTTGATAACGTAGAGCAGCCCGGACTGGGATCAAACGGCTTGCCGGTTGTTCCCCCACAAGATCTAGACCCGGATATTGCGGATCAGGATCAGCAGTTATCGACGCTTATGTCTGACTACTGGGTTGCCTTTGCGCGAACCGGTACTCCTGAGGTTGAAGGCGCGCCTCGATGGCCTCGCTATAGCATCAAGAAACCTTTGCACCTTGAATTTTCTGCCGAGGGTGCGACGCGAGGTCGTAACTCGCTCGGTAAACGATTTTCGACGCTGGACAAACTCAGCGCGAGCCAACGCTAACCTATTTATTAAGAGAGATTTAGAACGTGCGAATATTTACCTTCCTGATAGTGGTACTGCTTTTGCTATTTGGCTCTTTTGTGGTCTACCAGACAAAAGTTTATAACCCTGAAATTGCTCGTGAGTTACGAGCAAATCCCGACGGCGATCGAGCCGGGCGGGTGATGTTGATGACTATCGATGATCGCAAGACGATTCCCGTGAATTATATTCGGGAAGGCAATGAGGTATTTATTGGCGCGGACGGTCCATGGTGGCGTGAAATGCGCGACAAAGGTCAACCGGTGACAATGCTTATTAAGGGTAAGAAATTTGCGGGCCATGCAAAAGCTGTTTCTGGTCAGCCGGGTTTCACCAAAGAAGTATTCGCGCGATTGCGCCCTGATACGCCGAGGTGGCTACCCGACTGGCTAAATGGCGTACTAGTAGTCATAGATCTCGCTGACCTGGAGGCGATCGGCCCGGAGTCGCCAGGCGTCCCAGACGAAATCGGTGATCCGCAGGAGATCTTTGTCGAGGAGACATCGTAGTGAATTCGCCAAACACAGTGAGCTCAACAAAGCTCCTTCTCCCCGATTCTGCCGACTGGGCGAAGCTCTGCAACGCAGACGGTGAGTTTCAGCTTGCGGCGCGCCATTGGAGTGGTGGTTTGCGGTTGTGCGTAGGCGATGCGGTTGCCGAGTTGGGTATGGCCGACGGCGCGGCGACTGCTGCTGCGGCGCTCGCCGAAGATGCTCTGTCTAATGAAGAGGCGGGCGTAGTCGAGCTTAAGGGTAGCGACGAATTCTGGGAGCAAATGCTTGCGGGTTCGCCGCCAAGGTTTCATACGGATTTGATGGCTGCGGTTAACACTGGATCTGGGCTAGGCCGCGCCGGAGATGCGCTTGCCTACGCCCAATATTACGGCGCCGTGATGCGCGCTATTGAGCTTTTGCGTCCGCAGCGTAAGGCGCGAACTGTACCGGCGCCTGTCGCAAACAATGCCGGCGCTTTGGTTTTTGATGCCCCTAAAGGCCGCTACGTGCACCTTGAGCTTGACGGTCTTGATCATCGAATCTATTTCGAAGAGGCGGGTCGGGGCATTCCCGTGTTGCTGCAGCATACGGCCGGCTGTCACGGCAGCCAGTGGCGACATTTGATGGAAGACACGCGCATAACCGATAACTTTCGGCTCATCGCGTATGACTTGCCCTATCACGGTAAATCGCTACCCCCCAGCGAAAAGGAGTGGTGGGCGGAGCGCTATCTGTTGAATGGTGAATTCTTGCGGTCTGTGCCGCTTAAGTTATCGGCGGCACTGGATTTGGATCAGCCGGTGTTTGTGGGTTGTTCAGTGGGTGGGCTGTTGGCTTTAGATTTGGCGCATAAGCACGCAGATGCGTTTCGCGCTGTGGTTTCGGTCGAAGGCGCTCTGAACATCGCGGGTAGTCTGGAAGCTGTTGGTGACCTCTGGCATCCAAAGGTCAGTAACGACTACAAGGCCAGAACCATGGAAGGGTTGATGTCACCCGAGTCGCCGCTGCCGTATGTTAAGGAGACAAGTTATGTGTATGCCAGCGGTTGGCCTCAGTCCTTCATTGGTGATCTCAACTACTACATTAGCGACTACGACCTGCGTGAGCAGGCGGGCGAGATCGACACTAGCGACGTAGCCGTACACATTCTGTCCGGTGAATACGATCACAGCGGAACCTCAGAGCTCGGCAAAGAGGCTCATGCCGCGATTGCCGGTTCTAGCTGGCAAGAGATGAAGAACGTTGGCCACTTCCCCATGTCGGAAAATCCTGAAGCCTTCATTAGCTACTTATTGCCGATACTTGAAACCGTACTAAATGACGCTTAATGCGCTGAAACGGGTGCGATCGTTTAACTCGGCGGCGTTTTTCTATGTCCTTTTCTATGCGGTTTGCAGCGCTTTCTTGTTAGCGGGCTGTGGGCAAGATCAAACTCTGGATTCAGAAGGTGCTGCAGATAGTCAGGCGCCCTTTGAGCCCGTTCTCGAACTGCATGATCTGATGGCTTCAGTGCTTGATCCCGCAACCGATGTCATTTGGGGCGCCGCTGGATCGGTGATTACTGCTGAGGGTGAGCAGGATCTTTCGCCTGTCGATGATGCAGGCTGGCAAGAAGTGTTTAACGCGGCGGCCATTGTGACTGAAACCGGCAACCTGCTGATGCTTCCCGGCCGCGCCGAAGATAATGGCGACTGGATGGAGTACAGCAGCGCGCTGATCGACACCGGTAAGGAAGCGATGGCAGCAGCGCAAGCCCAGGATGCACAGGCAGTGTTTGATATAGGCGGTAAGCTCTATCGGGTTTGCGTCGCCTGCCATCAGAGCTACGACCCGTCTGAAGAAATGGATGACTCATCCTGAGAGCTGTAACCCCTGGGGTATATGCCAGTTACGGGGCTTGCCTGGTTGTCCTGCTTGTCTTTGCCTTTCCAGCGGTTGCCCACAACCTGAGCGACAGTAACGCAGATTTTGTAGCCTCGGTGGACGGGCCTGCGATTGCTTTGTTCTTGTATCTAGGGGCCAAACACATGGTCACCGGGGTTGACCACGTGCTGTATCTACTTGCGGTGGTGTTTTTACTTTATCAGCCCCGACAGGTCGCAAAATTTGTCACTCTGTTTGCGCTGGGACACAGTGTCACCCTTATAGCGGGTTACTGGTTTTCGATTCGGGTTAACCCGGGTCTGGTTGATGCTGTCATTGGTCTGTCGGTGGCGTACAAGGCGTTTGAAAATCTGGGTGGCTTTACGCGGGTGCAAAACTACCTGCCGCCGATGAGCGTCGCTGTGTTCGGCTTTGGACTAATTCACGGGCTTGGGCTCGCCACCAAATTGCAGTCTGTTTACGACGGGGGCGATGGCCTGTTGGCAAACTTGATTGCGTTTAACCTGGGTGTTGAATTGGGTCAGTTGCTGGCCCTTGCGTTACTTCTTGGTGTGCTTGTTGTGTGGCGGCAACGTCGTTCGTTTGTTCGTTGGGCGCCGGCGTGTAACTTTGCCTTGCTGGTTTGTGGTTTTTCGTTTGCAGGTTATCACTGGCTGAGTATGTCGCTCATGGGCGTTGATGTTTTTTAGAGTGACCAGTGAATAACCAGCAGGCTACAGAGCCCAAAAAATTGTCTACGGCTACTGCAGTGCTCGCGCTGTTTGCTGCGCTACTTCTGGCGGCAGTTTTGTTAGTCACTGTTGTCTTACCTGCGGAATATTCGCTTGATCCTCTGGGTACCGGTCGTACTCTGGGCTTACTCGGCCTTGCGGATGGTGGCGCTTCTGCGGTGACCTCGGAGGATCAGCCGTACAAGCTGGATCGTGTTGAGTTTCAGCTATCTCCGTTCGAATCTGTGGAATACAGCTATCGAATGGAAATAGGTTCAAGCTTTGTGTATAGCTGGCAGGCCGATCGGGAGCTGGTGTTTAACCTGCACAGCTCTCCTGATCTGCCCCCCTTGGACGCGCCAGCTGATTATGCGGAGAGTTTCTCTGCTGGTCGTTCGCCGCAGGCGCAAGGTACCTATAGCGCAACGTTTACCGGCCGCCATGGGTGGTTTTGGGAAAACAGAACTAACCAGCAGGTCACTTTAACGCTGTCGGTTAGTGGCTATATGCAGGCGCCGTTGCGTTCATCTGTTAGTGGTCAGGAGGAGCGACAGCTCGCGCCGGTGTTTGGCATACTGAAGACAGATAACGATAACAAGTAAGGAAGAGGGCTATGACTGATAAGGGGTCTGATACAGGAAGGTGTCTTTGCGGTGCCGTGAGCTTTGCGGCAAAAGATGTCGAAGCACACTTTCATGCCTGTCATTGCACTATGTGTCGCAAGTGGTCGGGCGGTCCTGGGTTTGGTGTCGGAGTAGGATCAATCGAACTCTCTGGTGAAGGTGAACTCGGGGTTTATAAGTCAAGCGATTGGGCTGAGCGCTGTTTCTGCAAGCAGTGCGGAACAAACCTGTTTTATCGCATGCCGGAAACTGGCATGACCGTGGTCTGGGCGGGTGCCTTTGATGATGAATCAGCCCTAAAACTCACCGGCGAGATATATGTCGACGAAAAGCCCGATTCTTACAATTTTCAAGGCGATCATCCGCGCCAAACCGGTGCTGAATTTCTAGCGTCTATCGGAGCGCCATCGAACTAGTCGATGAGCTCAACTACGCCCACCCGATTATCAGCCGCAAGCTTAGCGGCCTACTCTGCTGTCGCCATCCCCATGGCGGCGATGGCTATGCCGATCGCAGTTTATCTGCCGCCGCTCTATTCGAGCCTGGGCCTTAGTCTTGCCACGGTGGGCACTGTTTTTACGCTGGTTCGAATCTTTGATGTGGTAACCGATCCAATCATGGGGCTCGTCATCGATCGATTCGAAACGCGCTGGGGTCGGCGTAAACACTGGATAGCTATATCTGCGCCCATTCAAATGCTTGCTGTTTATATGGTGTTTATGCCAGACGCAGAAGATGTGAGCGCGTGGTATCTCGGGTTCTGGATGATTGTGCTCTATATCGGCTACACCATGATGGCCATTGCGCACATGTCATGGGGTGCTGAGCTTTCAGAAACCTATGACGACCGAAGTCGCTTATTCGGCTGGCGCGAAGTTTTTGTGATTGGCGGCATGACCACGGTGCTTGCGGTTCCCGCGGTGATTGCTGCTGTAAGCCCCGAGGCTTCGCTGCAGACCAAAGTGTTTAGTATGGGAATGTTCTGTTTGATCATGTTCCCGCTAACGTCGCTTGCCACCCTTGTGAAAGTGCCCGACAGCGCACGCAAGAGCACGGCGCCGATTGTGTTTAGCGAAGCGATGGCGCTGCTTGTGAGCAATCGGTTGCTATGGCGCATTCTTGCATCAGATCTCCTTTCCGGGCTGGGTACCGGTGTCGCGGGGGCGCTGTATATCTTTATAGCGCGCTACGTTTTTGAGGTTCCGGAACAGGCGAGTATTGCTCTGCTGTTCTACTTTGTTGCCGCGTTTTGTGCGATGCCGCTGTGGTTGCGCATCGCCTTATGGGTAGGCAAAGCCCGCGCGATGCGTTGGGCGCTGGTGTACGGCGGCATGATAATGGTTGGGCTATATTTCTTTGCAACGCCTGGCAGTGTTCTTGGGTTATGGATGTTCACCATTACTTATGGCGTTGCCTATGGCGCGGCACCCGCGTTACTCCGGTCTATGATGGCGGACCTTACTGACGCCGACGAGTTACAGAGTGGAGAGCAACGCGCCGGACTGTTCTTTGCGTTGCTAACCACTACAAACAAACTCGGGGCTGCCCTTG
>CAZFIA010000162.1:0-8661 GCA_964519335.1 uncultured Pseudomonadales bacterium | reverse complement strand
GCACCGCGTAGCCCATGCGCAAATTTGCGGCATCGGCCATCGCACGACCGAGCGCCGCTTTGGCCGTGTATTCACGGGTACGGTAGTAGGCAAACCAGTTAGCAAAGTTCTGCAGTTCTTCTTCATAGCTGCACTCCAGTGGATTGCCATCGTTCTCGGCACAATCTAGCCGCGATAGGCCACCCGGGTAGGTTGGCCTAGAGGGATCAATGGTGATTTTTTCACCCCGCTCATCCCAATCTGGGCGACCGACCGCTGTGGTCGTCCAATAGTATGGGAAGTACACGTCTTCGTTGATAACGTCAATGAGACCGCTGTTAGAATTCCGGAATGCCGGCACAAAGTTCGAGGTAAAGGTGTGCGTTGCCGTTAGATTAATTGTTTGCCCGGCGTTATTGAACGGATCGAGCGGCACAGCGAGAGGATCTACATTCTCAAAGTCGTTGTTGTTACTATCCAACCCGCTCCAGGGCGTGTACTCGATTTCTGGATTGTAGTAGATCGTACTGTACTGCGGGTTGCGCAGGCGCCAGACACCAAATTGGTTACCCAAGAGACGGTTCGGCGGATTGGTAGCCAACTCATCTACGGCGGCTTGAGTTGGAACAGCAGAGTTAGTGAAAATGTTGGTGTCTAAATCATAGACATAGTAGAACCAGGAACCCCACCCGGGAATGCCGTTAGCCCTACCCACGTTGGTCAGTCGGAACACTCCCGAGCTCTGGTTGGTCATCATGTCCCAATCCATCGAGCCGGAATCATCCATTACAACGAGTACGTTGGCTTCAGACGATATGGCATCTTCGAGCGGAACGTCCGACAGATTCATATCAAATTCCACTTCACCGGCCGGAGGTGCGCCCGGTGGTGCCGGAATAGCGCTAACGTTTATCGTAACGGTAACGTACTCGGACACTTCATTAAATGGATCGCGAAACCGTATGTCGAATGTGATCTCACCGACAAAAGAAGGAACCGGAGTCAGTGTAAAAGAACCATCCGCATTTCTAATGAAAGAAGCAGGCGGGACGATCGAGGCTGGCGGGATGTTGGTGTATTCAACACTAAGCACGTCGTCGTCGTCTGGGTCGAAGCCTCTGTCAGCGAGACCGCCATCGGCCAACACGACCAGGGTATCGCCCTGGAAGATGTTGTACTCAGGCGATTGGTTCGCCTCGGGCGGCGAGTTCGTATTATCTACGACAACGGTAACCCGCGCAGTCGAGGTATCGCCATCGCCATCTTGGATGGTGTAGTCAAAAAAATCCGTGCCGCTAAAACCGGACTTCGGGTAGTAGTGGATCCGGTTGTTGACTATTTCTACCCGGCCATTCGGCTCTAGCTGACCGATACCCAGCCCCGTGCGGGTAATGGTGGGCGGTGATTGGGTAGCACCCGGGAAGATGGCGTCCGCACCAAGGTCGATATCTTCGCCAACAGATATAATGTTATTGGGCGGATCACCCAGGATGTCGTTTGCCAACACATCTATTTCTTCGTAGGGCTCGGCATTCGCCGGATCGCCTGAGGGCGGTTGATTCAACGGAATGCCCTTATCGGTGGTAAAGCCACTATCATCTTGCGCGATCACAAACACCGGAAGAATCTCGATGATGATAGGCGCCGGTGGCGACGACAAGCCCGTTCCATTCAGATCTTTGGCTTGTACCATCACGGTGTGGAAGCCAATAGCATCGGGCGCGGGTGTAATCAGTATCCCGTCTTCCATGTTGGAGGTTTGAACAATACTGGTAAACAGCGGCGAAACATCGCCAGAAACAATCTCGTAGGTATAGAACTCGGCGGGGTTTGCTTCTCTGAAATCAATGTCATCGAAATAGGCCGACAGCGGTACCAGCGTTTCAGGCGAGTCTTCATCGATCTGAAACACCGGCGGGACCACTGGGTTTACAAAGGGTGCGTCATTAGTGGGTTGGACTTCCAGATTGATAGTGGTGTAGAGAATCGCGGCTTCCGGTGAGCCCGGGTCTGTAAGTGCTGCAAGCTCACCCGCCTCGTCGCGCACCCCAACATTTATAGTGCCGGGACCGTGAGCGTTCTCTATGAGATCCAGCTGGAGCACATCACCAAAGGCGGAGATGTTGGCAAGACCAGGAATATCATCAACATGGTAAGTGAGAACGTCACCCTCAAACCCGATATCATCATCTATAAACAAGCCGGCAAGAGAGATATCCGGGGTCGGATCCGAGTCTTCAAATCGAATCTGCAAGGGCAGCGGCGTGCCTAACATTGGCGGATCATTAATCGGATTAACGACAACACTCAACGCAACGGACACAGACGTAGGCATCTCCTGGATGCCAGGCATAAAAGAATCGGTGGCTATCACGTTGATATCCGAATTTCCCGAGCCGTTAGGCAGAAGCGTGAATTCCAGTTCTCCAGCACTACTGATCGATACGGAGCCAGGGACAAACAGAGAATCGTTAGAAACAGACCCAAGTGTGTAGGTGAGTGAATCACCAAAGGGAATATCGAAATCATCGAACCACGCGGTAGCATCGAGCTCACGCACTACTTCCACATCAATTTCATTCAGATCTATGGGTTGCGGCTCGATAATGAAGGGTGGATCGAACTCCGGTGCCACGTTAACTATAAACGAACCGGTCACAGTGAGTGGTGTCGGATTGGTCTGATCTTGGGCTCTTACTACAACCTCTATTCCCGAAGCGGATTGCTGGTCCACCGGCGTTAGTATCAGCGAATTACCGCTGCGCTGTACGTCTAGTACGGACTCGTTGCTGTTACTAACCAGGCTATAAACCAACGCATCGTTATCGATATCTTCAAAATGTGTATCGAGTGTAATTGACAGTGCGCCCTGATCTTCTCTCAATTCCTGAGTTGCAATTGGATTAAAATACGTTGGCGGATCGGGTGTAGGTGTAACGGTTACCTGGAACTGGTCCTGAGCAAAACCACCGGGTGGTACAGTGCTGAAATCGGTATCGGTTACTTCTACCGTTACCGTGGCTGAACCCGTCTGATTAAGGATGGTGGTAAATTCAACATTGCTGCCATTCACTGCGGCATCGATTACGCCTGCCGGTAATACCGACACCACACGATATGTGAGCATGTCATTTTCGATATCATCGAAGGCCGAGAGCAGACTCACCGACGGAGGCGAAGAGTCCTCTTCAACGGTAACGTCTTGTAAGGGCACGTTATTGACGGGTAGGTCGTTAACCGATGTTACGATCACCTCAACTACCGCGTCCTCTGACGGTGGAAGTACCGAGTTAGCGTCACTCACTTGAACTCTGATGAATGTATTGCCGTGCGCATCAGGGATCGTCGAGAAATTCAACATAGAGCCACTGAGGCTGGCGTCGATTACGCCCACGGGATCTGGGCCGCCGTTCAGCAAGGTATAGTTGAGGTTGGGCGTATCCACGTCGGTATAAAGCGTCGATAGATCGAAAGGGGGGATCGCACCAGTCTGATCTTCTTCAATGATAATGGGTGGAGGCGCTCCCAGATAAACTGGCAAATCGTCAACAGTCTCAACGTCCACGGTTAAGGTATCAGTAACGGTAGCATCGGCGGCGGGAGGCCCTGTGCCATCATCGGCCGTTACGGTAACTACCGCCACGCCGCTCACATCTTGAATCGTTTGGAACGAGAGCACCGAGCCGCTTTGCGTCACCGTAATCACGCCTAAAGGTGCAACCGAAAAGGTATAGCTGAGCGGGTCACCATCGCCATCGGTAAAGTGATTATTGAGGTCTATGGTGTCAATAGGCCCCAGGGGCACGGGCGGCTGTGCATCCGGATCAAGCACATGAGTTTCGTGATCTTCAAACACATCTAGCCTGCCAAGCGGCACGGCGACTTCCGGCGGCTCGGGTACATTGATAACTGTAAGTTCCAACGTAGAAGTCACCAGATCAGTGCCACCCTGAACGCTTACTTCAACCATTGCTGAGCCAAACTGGTTCGCAACGAGCGTTAGAGTCAATTGATCGCCAACAACTGAGGCGTTAACCAACCCTGGGTTCGACACGTCAACGGTATAGCTGAGCGCATTATCGACATCCTCAAAAACAGTGGTCAAATCGAAAGGGGTGATGGATTCGTCTTCATCGACAGTGAGCGACCCTAGCGGGCTGAGCACAAGGGTAGGATCGTCGATCGGAAGAACTTCAAACAACAACGGAGTATCACAAACTTCGTTACCCTGGGGATCAGCTGCACAAACACCGTAACTGTTGGTGCCAAAGCCATGAAGGATCGAGTTAAAAACTAGTTGATCACCCGACAGTAAAATTTCGACAGCACCCGGACCGGTGTTGTGGGTAAGTCGGAACGTCAGTGCCTCGTTATCTATCTCAATGAAATGATTATGCAGATCAATAGTAAACGATGAGAAATCTTCGTCCGCACTCCTATTCCCGATCGGAGCTAAAAGTTCAGGCGTATCCTCTGTGTTAGTAACCTCGAACTGCACCGTAACAACCGTGACTTCGCCAGCGAAATCGGTCGCCACAACGGTCACGCTAAACGTGCCAAATTGATCCGGAACGCCCAAATAATGCAATTCTCGAGACCGCGCACCGAAAGCAAATAAAGTAGCAATTCCGGTCGGTGTCGGGCCAAAGTACTGGAAGCTAATCTGCCCATCCGGGCCATCGGGATCCATGAAGTTTTGAGAGAAATCATGGAAACCCTGCGCTCCTTCAACAAAAGTAATCACACCAACATTGCCGTCGAACTGCGGCGGAGCCGCATGAGCCGGCACACTCGCGAGCGCAAACAACACAAGCAACAGCAACGAGTTAAATTTTGATTTCATAAGGCCGTACATCAGTGACTACTCCAGTGGGTTAGCGACAAACTACGAATCATTCGTAATCAGCCCAAAGCTGCTCTGTAAGATCACTTGGGCTGTGTCGCTGCCACCCACTCCACGGGCGGTGACACGAAAAATATTGATTGTTTCGTTAAGGGTGGGATAGCCCACCCCTACTTCGTATTGATTGGCGGTTTGATCGATAGTGGCGAGAAACTCGATCATGTAACGCGGCTGCGAATCGACGTGTTCGACAGTCACCGGCACCTGCACACTAGCTCCACCCGCCCACACGTTCGAGTTGCTCCAGCGCGGGGCCACCCCAAAGGGAGCAACCGTCCATAGACCCGATAGACCATTGTCGGTGAACTCTGTTGTTTCAGGGTTATTCGCAATAAGCCATTCTTCAGCCTGGCGCAGTGCCATTTCAGCAGCCTGAAACGCCAGCACGCTATCGTGAGCGTTGCGGGCCATGCGTTCTTCTAGGCTTGTCGACTGCACCGACGACACTCCAATGATGGTGAGCACCAGCAACAACACCAGAGATACAAATAGTGCGATACCTTTCTGTGCAGAAGACAACTTCAGAAGGCGATCGAAGTGGGTGCTGTTTGCCTGAGAACTGATAGCCAGGGGGGTCATTACAAAATCCTCTTAGCTGTTGCGAACGCTGATGGTTTGAGTAAACGTACGGCTGATCGGTTCTGCTGAATCTGACACCACATCAACCGTGTTTGCCTCGATAGACACGCGGATAGAACGCACCACGCCGCTACCTACCGATCCATAGGTGACATAGCGATTAGCGCTGCTTTCGTCGTCACTAGGCGTATTGTCGACACCGAACAACACCTGCATATCGGAGATGCCCTCTACCAGCTCTACCGGCGCATCTGTACCGCGCTTGCGCCACAATGAGGTAATGGCATCACCACGATTGTTGTTATTGGCGCTTTCGGCGACAAAGAAAATGTCGGTATTGAGCTTGGCCACAACGCTGCCCTGGTTATCCAGGGTGCTACCGTAGGATCGGCCTTGCTGCGAGAGCGACACACCCGCCTGATTGTCATAAAGGCCGGTGCCTGTGTTGCGAGCAAGTGTCGTATTCGCACCGCCCGAAAGCCCGGTTACTCTGAAAATTGCAGCCTGTTCACAATCGCTGATAACTGCGTAGTCGCCACTTTCCAGATCAATGTTGCCATTGTTTTCGACCTTCGGTTCTGAGTTGGGATCGATCTGTTCGGTAATCCGATACCCGGGTGCAACCTGGTACCGCAGAACCAGGATATCGCTTAGGGGAACCAGCGTACTAATATCGATACCATTGGCAGGAATGATCGACGTAGCGACGCCTGCACGCGGCAGCGGGTCAAGCGATGGACTCCAATCAGCAGTGCTGTTGCCGCCGCCTATACCATCAAAGCCTTGCACCGGAACAGTGATATCGAGCTCAAACATCTCGTTCCAGTTGGCGTTCAACGTGTTGTAGATCTTGTCGTTCTCAGGATCACAACCATAGAAGCCGCCGTTGCGTACCGATCGCGATACAAAGTCGAGTGCGTAGCGAGCGCTTTCCTGCAGCCGTGACTGGCCAGTAATGAGTTGATTGGTGCGATTATTACCGACAAACAACTGCACTATGCCTGCAGTAACCACCAGACCCAGGGCTAGTGCCAGCATGAGTTCGATCAGCGAAAAGCCGAGCTGGTTTGCAGCTGGCTTACAGGGGCGATTTTGAATACGAAATAGGTTCATGATTAGTTCGCTCTAGCTTTGGCTCTGTACGGAAATCTGCCGTTGACCGAAATTCGGGTCATCCCATTGCACAGTGATGGTAATAACGCCATTGCCATCTACCTCAATGCTGCCGTCGCCATTTGGTAGTCCCGGTTGATCATCGGGGTCAGGCAAAGTGCCGTTGTCATGCAGATCGGTACAAGCACCCGCATCAACATAACTGCCGAGCGCGCATTTCCAGACGCGCTGATCGAAGGTCACCATTTGATTTGACGAGCAGTTGTTTGCGTTGCAATTGCTCGAACCCGGCGGTCCACCACCAATGGTGACACCGTCATAGTTAATGCCCGCAGGCGCGCCTATTGGATTAGCCCGAATCCGATCGAGCATGTCATAGGCGAGCATTACTGCTTCGCTGCGCAGCAGCGCACCACGGTTGTTCTGCAGGCTTACCATTTGCAAACCGGTGATTCCCAGCACACCAATGCCCATGACGAGCACCGCGACAAGCAATTCGATCATAGAGAAACCGGCGACCTTCTTAAGCAGCTTTATTCGAGTGGGTTTGTTGTTCATGATTAGTCCGGGCAATCCAATTCTGAAACGTTAAGGCGACCGATAACGCTAATTTCGAGCCGCCGACCGGGGTCTTCAAGAGTGTCGTCGCTGCACAGATCAATCTGACCCGTGGCACCAAGCGTAAACAGGCCACGGCCATTGAAGCTCAGCGTGCCCACCGCATTAAGCGCACCCTGACCATTGAGCGTCGCCTGGTTAGCGGGGTCGTAGAGTCGCAGCGCATCAACACAGTTGCCGGGGTTACCCACCACAATGCAATAGCCGCGGCCCCATTCGTTTTCGCCATCAGGAACCTGGGCTTGCAGGCTGACCGTTGCACCACGCCGAGTTGATTCACTGCGCGCATAAGCAATAGCCCCCGCAAAGCTGTTGGCTGATGCGGTGAGTCTCTGCTGAACTATAAAACCGTTAAATGCGGGCAAGGCGATACTGGCGAGTACGGCGGCAACGGCCATGGCAACGACCAGCTCTATAACCGTGAAACCGCTGGTCCGTGATGCTCGCCTTGCGACACTAACGTACGCGGACTTACGCCCGGTCGCACGCGGATAGGCGCCCGAATGCGTGGAAGATGATCCTGCGGAAAACAGTGGGTCGTCCGATCTCCGCTCTGTGAGGCATCTATCCCCTGATACCTTCTGAGCCTGATTGAGCATGTTCGCGATGATTCCTGCGAGTGGTGGAGGGTCGGCAGTCCGACCCGTGGTTTAATACGCAAGAAAGTCTAGAGAATGCGCGGCCGCAATGATTGCGATAGCCGACAAGCGGTCAAGAACGCCTGGATAGACGGTCATGACGCAAACAAGTAACCGTGCTGTAAAGGAGTTAGTGACGATTTTGTGAAACACAGCACGAGTTTTAGGACAGTTGTTCACTGAAATGTGCTTTAAATCGCAACATGTGAACTCATGCACACTCTGGTGCTCTCTTCCTTACTCTTGTGCAATTAGGATTGAGTGCCTTGGCTCGCAACTGAATGCGCAGGAAGCACTAAAGACTAAGGGCCAAGGGCCTACTTAACTCACACAACCAACGCTACTTGGAGAACAGTGAGCGCACCCTTAGTTTTGCCAATCATCCTGCCAAGTTGTCCCGTTTCTATTCCAGCGGCGCTGACCATTAGATCCAAACTCGAGCTCTCCGTCGTCCTCCATGATTCCAGGTCTCGGCGTCGCGGTGAGCGTGAAATCGTTTCGAGTCGCAACCACAGTTAACGTATAGCGATCGCCAGATAATGTATTGCAGATCGACCCATTTAGGCCGCCCGACCCGTCACCTGCACCTTCGTAAGAGAAATTTTCGCTGGCATATCGCTCCATGCCCTGGGCGCATTTCAGTAAATCTGCCTGCGCCTCACCGCGGTAGGTGTTTTCGCTATAGCTGGTATAGATGGGCACTGCGATGGCTGAGATAACGGCCAGAACTGCCAGGGCGATCATGAGTTCTATCAAGGTAAAACCGCGTTCTAAACGACGACTACGCAGGGCTTGCGTGGGATTGAGCCGCAGAGTTTGCTTAGACAGAAA
>CAZFIA010000161.1:0-8782 GCA_964519335.1 uncultured Pseudomonadales bacterium | reverse complement strand
GTCTGAAGCAAGGCTATTTGGTTGATGCGTCTGCCATGCTCGATGCCGACCCTGAGGTTGCTTCTATTGTTTCTGAGTGGGAAGCAAAGGTAAGTGCTCAGGTAGACTTTGAAATCGCCCAAGCTGATCGCTTGATCGCCCCGGATGAGTTGCGGGGCTGGATGGAATGGGTAATTCGAGAACACACGGGCGCCGATATTTCTTACTACAACCGTGGTGGGGTAAGAGATGCCATTCGGCCTGGACCCGTAACGGCTCGTACCATTTGGAACCTGGAGCCTTTTGGGAATTCAGTGGTAACGGTTCGCTTAACGGGTGCGCAGGTACTATCTCTACTTGCGATCAATGGTGATGAGGCAGGAATTGAGCTCGACCACAACAAGATCTACGTGCTTGCCACCAACAGTTTTATTGGCGCGCACGCGCGCAAAACATTTGGGGAGTCGGTCGAGCTGCAGGACGCGGGCGTGTTGGTGCGAGACGTTCTTATCGATGCGATCAAGCAGAACGGTCTGCCGGGCTAACTGGAGCTTCATCAACCGGAAAACCCAAGTCTAGCCAGCGTGTCATGCCCCCGGCTACCGGGAAAACTTTTGGGACGCCGTGCTTTTTGAGGAACAGCGCTACCCGAGCGCTGGAGGCTTCACTGGGTCAGGTACACACCAGCGCAACGTCTAGGTGATCTGGAATCTCCTGTTGGCGCTGGGGTATTTCAGATATTGGGATACGGAGAGCCCCAGGGATTACGAACGGCTGAAGCTCGTAGTCTAGTCGCTGGCGTAAGTCGATAACGGTTAGCTCTTCACCTCGCTCGCGCCGTGCGTGCAGCTCTTCGACACTGAGACGTCGTAGTTTGTGACCCCGAAAAAACACAACCCATTGCGTCGCCTTTAAAGCAACGTACGCGGCAATGAAGCTAAACAGCACTATGCCTAGCCCGCCGCTTAAGTTCTGCAGAGTGTCTAGCGCACTCACAAGCTGTGGCTGGAACCAATAGCCGCCGAACACAAAAGGTACAACGTATAGCAGCGTGCCGATTAGATCGAGACACAGAAATCCAGCGAAGGGTGCACCCACAAAACCGGCTGAGGCCGGAGCAAGCGTTTGCACGCCAGGCAGATACTTGGCGATGACGATGGTGGCAGGACCAAAACGGCCAAACGCGTTACGGGTAGTTGTGACGCAGCTGTCGGGTTCGAGCGACAGTTTGCAAACATAGCTTATGGCTTTGTTGCCGCCGCGTTTACCCAATTGATACCACAACACATCGGCGAGCAGCGCTGCGACGGTGGCGGTTGCTACGATCTCCCATAACCCCAATGAGCCGGTTGCAACCAGTGCGCCCGCCGCAATGAGCACGGGTATTGACGGTAGCGGTAGGGCGGCTTGATCGAGGAAGACCCAGACAAATACGATCAGATAGCCGTGGGCGGCAAGAATTTGGCTAGCGGTTAGGAGGGCTTCTTCCACAACGAGTCCTTTGAACTGGACTCGATGTTAATAGACAACAGCAGTTGTGCCCACAGGGCGGGTAAGCCAATACCAAACAGCGTGCTAAGAATGCCAACGCTTGCGCCGAGGCTGCCGCGCCAGGTACCGCTGATTTTTGAGGTGCCGATTCGGCACAGGCTTGCGACCGGTACTTCGACCACGTCCATCCCCGCATCCAGTGCTTTAGCCTGCATTTCAACGGTCCAGCCGTACGCTCTGTCTTGCATGTTGATTCTTTCGAGATCGGTGCGCGCGATTGCTCTGAACGGCCCAAGGTCGGTGACTACCTTATCTGTCTTACGCAGCCAGATCGCACTGAGCAGTGCAGATGCCAGCCAGTTCCCCCAGCGCTGATGTGGAGTGAGAGCCCCCGGCTGCAGGTGCCCTTCCCTCTCGCCGAGCGTCCTTGACCCAATGACCAGATGTGCGCCATCAGCGAGCTTGTCCAGCAGGCGGGGTAGATCTGTGGCTTGCATCGCCCCATCACCGTCAACAAACAGGATCCAATCGACGGCGGGCAGCACCTCGAGCCCCTTTAAACAGGCGGCGCCGTAGCCTTTTTGAGGTTCCCGGGCAACCGTCGCACCCGCTGATTCTGCAATCTGGGCCGTTGCGTCGGTGGATGCGTTGTCACACACCACGATGTGGTCAACAATCCCGCCCAGCGCGAGCAGATCATTGATCACCGCTGCGATGCTGGGTGCCTCGTTATGCGCCGGAATGACGACGCCAATTGTTTTGCCGTGATACATAGAGTCTATGACAACACTGAGATCAGTTAGTTTGCCCGTTTTTGGGGCGGGTAGCGCTTGCGCTGGGCTCTATTTGTATATGAGCAGGGTCTCTGATGGCTACGGGGCGGCAAGCCTTGGGGACGCCGCCTGGGTCTATGGCGGCGCGGGCGCCGTTCTGATCTTGCTGGTGGCCTGGCTGCGATTTGGTGACGTTCAGGCTCCTGGCGGCTCTGAGACAAGGGGCTACCGATCGACGCTGCTCTGGGTACTGGCCTTTGCTCTATTGTTTAGATTGCTTGGCGTTCTCACCTTTCCCGTGCTCGAAGACGACTTTTATCGGTATCTGTGGGACGGTCGGATGTTTGTGGAGAACGGCTCTCCCTACGGGCCTGCACCGGCTGAATTTTTTGCAAGCCCAAACCTGGGTGAACGGTTTGAAACCATTCTCGATGGCATCAATCATCCCGGTCTCCCCACGATCTACGGGCCAACCCTCCAGCTCGTTTTTGGCTTGAGTTATCAGATTGCCCCCGGAGCGCTCTGGCCCTTGCAGTGTCTGCTTGCTTTGGCTGATGTCGCAGTGTTGCTCATCTTGCTTAAGTGTGTGCCGATCGGTTCCCGGTCTCATCTGATTTGCTGGTTGCTATACGCCTGGTCGCCTTTAGTGATTAAAGAGTTCGCCACTACGGCTCACCCGGACCTCCTGGGAGTCTTGTTTGTGCTCGCTGCCTTTTTTCTCTTTCAGGGGGAGAGTCAGGGGCAAAGTCATGAAAAGAAACAGGCGAACAAGAACACGCTAAGACTTTTGCTTATTGGTTTCTTGCTCGCGCTGGCTGTGGGCGTCAAACCTTTTGCTCTGGTGGTTGCCCCGTTTCTGATTCGATTCAGGGTGCAGGCGATGGCGGGTTTTGGCTTGGGAATCTTGCTTATTACCTTGCCATTTGTTGGCTTTGATCTCTTTTCCTCAGTAAGGGCCGTGGCGGGGGTTTGGCTGCCGGAAGGATTGCGCGCTATGGGGCAAGGATGGTTTTTTAACGCTGGGCTCTATGAGTTTGGGTACTGGTTGGGGGTTCGCGACCTGGTATTGTTTCAGCGCACGGCGCTTGGCGTGTTCGCGGTTCTTTGGATGCTGGCCTGGATTAACGCGATGGTTGGTAGGCACATCGATTTAGGAAAATCGGATCTACCAACATTTCTCCTGGGCCAGCCGCTTCCAGCAGCGCCCGTCTTGGTGGTGCTGCTTGGTTTGTTTCTGTTCGTGTTGCCCTCTCTCAACCCCTGGTATCTGGTCTGGTGGCTGCCGTTTGCGGTGATTGTCCCCTGCTATACGCCCTGGGTTGCATCCTTTGCGGTGTTACTCAGTTATTTGAGTGGCATCAACGTTTCCAGCGGCGATGCACTTAGTAGCTTGGGAGCGCTCTACACCGTTCCAGGTTGGGTGCTGACCGTCGAATTTGGATCGATTGGCCTAGCACTCATCCTGGATCTTCGCAGGGTTGGGCGAACTCGGGTTCTTAAGCGTCAGACAGATTGAGCCTGTAGCGCTTGTTCAAGTAGTAGATCACGTAGGCAATCTCTTCTCTCTTAACGCCCGCCAGCGCAAGCTCATCAGGCTGCTGACAGTTGACCAGCGCATTTGCGAAGTCGAGTTGTTTTGCGCCTTTGTAGTCTCGCAAGGTACGACCGCGAAGTTTCTTGGGCGCTCCGTCTACGTTCACACAGTAGTTCACCTTCTTGGCGCCGGGCGCGCGGCCCAGATAGAGCGCTTTGCCAAACTCATAGACTTCATCGACCACTCGCGGAGCGGGCGCTGAGGGGGCACCGCCTCCGCCAGAAAAACCACCAGAGCTGCCGGATGCTGCGACTGGGTGAGTACCCAGAAGAGCCAGAGGAGCTAGAAGCAAAGCGTAAATCAGGGCGGGTAATTTTGAAGGCCGGCGTTGGCCTAATAGTTTAGTGCTGAACAAAGTGATGTGCTCCGAGTCTATTTGTTAGGTCTAGTATACGACCACCAAGAGGTACGTGAGTTTCAATCATGTTGCGGCCAATTTTCATCACCCTGTTTGTTGTGACAGCTGTCAGTTTATTGTCAAACAATGTGGCCGCGAGCGAGCCACCGAAGGCAGTTAAGCGGTTGAATTCGTTGGCATTGACTGTCGAGCGGGATTATCCCGGCGTGAGACATATCTCTGTCGCCGAGCTAAAAACCGAGTTTCCAGAGGCTTTGCTGGTCGACGTGCGTAAGCGCGAAGAGTACGAAACCAGTCATCTGCCGGGTGCGGTGCACGCCCCGGAGCCTGCGGATATTGATGCCCTGCGAGAGGAACATCCCAACAAGGCTATGGTGTTCTATTGCACGGTAGGGGTGCGATCATCGATCGCGGCTGAGGCGTTTCTTGAGCGAAACTCGGCAGCTGAGCAGCCGCCGGTCGTCAATCTGTCAGGGTCAATATTTGCCTGGGCAAACGGCGGGGAGCCCTTGGTGGATGCGCAGGGCCCCACCACCAAAGTGCATCCCTACAGTTTTTGGTGGGGCTGGCGCTATCTTGACGCTGATCGGCTTGAACGCGCTAAAGCGCCTCGTAGCCCATAATAATATTGACTAACTGGCGTCTGGCGTCTTCCCAAACATCCGGATCTGTAGGCCAGCTTGGTGGTTTTGTCACGTAGGTGGGATCGTTGGGGTCGTTGACTCCAAGTTCCCACATCACCTCTGGCACCATTTGGTTGATGATAGCCTGGGTTGCGTTTGCATCGCGGGCCATCGCCTGCTCGATGTAGATAACGTCTTGTATGCCTCGACGCCAGTGCTTTAAGCGCAAGCTGGCAATCGGTCCGGGAACACCCTTGCTCTCTTCTGGAAAAACCTGATCGGTGCCAGGGTACATCAGCACACCATCACCGTTAGAGTAGTTCCAACCCGTTTCGCCGATGGACGCGTCGAAATGAGTATGGCCGCCGAAAGTCTGTGCGCTCTTATATACGTTGGTGTGGCTGCCACGTCTGAAGTTGGGACCTTCAGGATCCACTTCGATCAAGTTGCGTGACGAAGGCCCACCCTGAAAGTTGTTGTAGTAGGTGCTGTGCCAGTAGAACCAGCGACTTATGCCCTTCTTGTATTGACCCCAGGCCAGCTCGCGCAAGGCAACGCCGTCGTCGTCGATTACAAAAGTACCAGATGCGGGACGCCGGCCGTTGTACATGAAGTACTCGCGATCAGGGTCGGCGTTGATCGCTGCCTTTGCAGCTTCGTACCTATCGGTTTCACCATACGCAATAACGTCACCTAGCAAGTTGGTGTGGGGTAAATCGCTTTCGTAAAGAAGCGGGCTTGCAGTTATGAAGGTCGGCAGGTCGCCTCCGGGTCCCGGATTTTCTTTCACCGTCTGACTGACGAGGTTGGCGTATTCGACGGTTGGGAAATTAGGGTTGCGGGACTGGGTGTACGTTGGTTCGTCGTCAACATAGAAAAAACGCTTTACGTTGGGGGCATTGTTACGAAACCAGCTTTCCCATTGATCGGTTCTGAAGCGCAGGGTGTTTACGAGGTGCGATCTCGGCAGGCTTGGATTGAAGAGGGGATCAACCGGGTCGTAACCGCGTAAATTCCACCACACCGTCCAGTTTGAGTAGGTCCCGATACTGAATATATCGTGGGGCCGGTTCTCGCCAGGCCCAGCGTAGCCGTTGTCTGCGGTGTAGAGGTCACCGCGCAGACGTTTTTGCCAGTCCTCATTTGGGGCGTCAACTGGAGTGGTTGAAAACGCGACCAGAGCGTTGCTATCGATAAGGCTGATACGGTGACGCCAGGCCAGCATGAAATGACGATCGACAATCTTCCGGTAATCGGCGTAGCTGCTTGCTGGCAGAGAGCCTGCGGCACCGGGCCCGGTGAAATAGCGCTCAGCGAGATCAGTATCGCCCAGGAATACCATCGATTTGGCTGCGCTTTCATCGCTGAGCGTGAAGTTAAGAACGTTAATTTCAATGGGCAGGTTTGCGATTGCAGTGCCGCCGTTAGTGACGCGCACCGTCCCTGTTAGTCTGCCGGCCGGAGCGTTTTTAGGAATATAGACATCTACCCAGAAGCTCTGGGAGTTGCCCGAACGAACAACGGTATGTGGCTGAATCTCCTGCGGGGTAGCTATATCAGGATATGACTTGTCGTGATGTGGCCGGTCAAACCAGCTGCCACTGCCAATAGCGGGTCCTGTTGGCTGCAGATCAAGATAGGGGCGGCGAAATTTCTCTGGCGTGTGGGTCTCGTCGTAGAGCCCATAGGCCAGGCGACTCAGGCCGTGAACCTTCAAGTATCCGACGGTAAATACTTCGATTGGACGAGTGCGCCAATCGAACACAGTGGCTGCTGAGGAGTTGGTGGTGGCGAGTACATAGCCGCCGTTCTGGAGTCGATCGAAGTCGACGCGGACGGCATTGAGGTCACTACCCCGGTTGTCGACAATAACGTTAAAAGAAACGACTTCATTGCGTGCCCCAAAGGTTCGGATGGTTGTGCCGTCCCAAAGAGCATTGCTGGTAGACGACGCAAAGGAGCGCGTTTCTTCCTGAATAATTTTTTCGGCGCCATCATTCACCCACACCGAAACACTACCGGCGGCTGGCAAAGTAGGCGTTGGGGGTGTTGGTGCTGGGGGTGTTGTTGGTGGTGCTGAAGGCGTTGTTGTTGCAGGTTGAGATGGTGTGTTGTTAGCGGCTGTCGCAGGCCCTGCATTGAAAGGTATTCGAATCTCTTCAATACCAGACGCGCGAAGAGTGATCTGACCTACTCCGGTGTAGGGGCTAATGACATAAGCGTAGAAGGTGAGATCAGTATCACCCGGCTGAAGAGGCAGGGGGTCGTTGCGATAGGTTGCGCATTCATCGTATGACGGATGAACGCCGCCGCCCGGATCAATTTCAATCAATCGCGGTCCACTCAGGGCAGCCAGATTGCCGTTGTCATCTCTTAGGGTGACTCGAACCGCGGTGCAGCTGCCGAGCTGCACTGAAGGTACGCCATCCGCGAGTGCAAACCGACTGGGCGTTCCGGCACTTGGGCTTGGGTTGCTCGGGGCCGGCGGGGTGTTGCCGGCCGGAGAACTATTGCTCGCCGACGAGCTACTGAATACGGCCTGCGCTGTGCTGCCGTTGGGATGGGTGATACGTATCGCGTTGAAGCCCTCTAGAACACTGCGTACGTAGATCCTGTAGACAGCTTGTCCCGCTTGGGTGACGAAGGTGTCGGAGTAGTCAGAATTTGTACATCGAGCGACCAGACAAGGGAAAGCTGCTGCCGGAGAGATGTTAATTACGGTTTCTGGCTGCGGTGCCCGGGCGGAGCCGGACGCATCGGTGAAGGTCACCGTGATGGGAACGATCTGGTTAACCACCAGATTGCTGGGCGCATCAATCTGCACCCCGGTGATGAAGGGCATGGCGACCGCTGGAAGCGGTAGCGTGGCGATCAAAAGAGTTGGCGCGAGCCATAGGGGCGAGAGCTTAGGAAGCCTCAGGTTTCGAGCGGCTGCAAAATATTTTGCAAATCGCACGAATCGACCGCGCCCGCACGGAGCACTGCCAGATACAGAAATTTTCAAACTCAACTCCAGTGTCGGTTGCCTGGGCCGCATCCGCTCCCGCAAACGGCTCCGATCCAAAGGAGCGCGGGGGCCAGGCGCGGCATAGGCGCCCGAAAATCATGTTGGCCAAAACAGGCCGTTTCATATTTAGTCAGGTGGGACAGCGACGAATCAGAGGGCCGCTTATCCATGCGCGGTTGCCGTCATCGCTTGAAAAACTGGCCGTCCCGGCCTCATAGCAAACAACTGCTGAATTAGAAGCTCCTGTAAGCGGGCGTCTAACGTACGCCCTGAACCTTCGTCTCAGCATTGTTGGCACTCTAAAGGACTAAGTGCGCAAGGTACATTCACAGTTCGTTTCAATTTGTTACATTTAAGATGTAAGGAAATGCAGAATTTGAACCGATATTGTTCGGATTTTGTAAGATTGTCCGATAATTTTGTAAAACGGTTGGAATACTAAGTTCACAGGCTTCCTCGGCTCTGACACCGAAGGCATGCTGTAAAAATCCGGTTTAGTAAGCGACTGGAAAGTCTTCGCGCGGCTAAATCACGTTAAAATGTGTTGGCAACTAGATTGCTACATAGTTGTACAGCTGATTAGCAGCTCTCGGCTTGGGTTATTGACGCGGATTCGTCAGCCGAGCCGTCCAAATAAGGGGAATCTGTGACGGTATCTACTAGCTCCATTAAGGGTTCGTGCAGGCGTGCGCTCCTGGCAACAAGCGCTTCACTGACCTTTTTGTCAGCTGCGCTGTTCGTCCCTACCGTGCTGGCTGACTACGCTGTAGGTGGTACTTCGGGTTTTCAAGCCCTCACTTTGCAGTCGGATACCCGTCCCTTTGCGGCACTAAATGTGACTGCCCCCGGCGGGCCCACTAATCCCGCGCCAGCGCCAATACCGACGCCCGCCCCAACACCTGAACCAGCTCCAATACAGATACCGGTCGTAACACCGGCGCCAACACCAGTGCCGGC
>CAZFIA010000160.1:1292-8916 GCA_964519335.1 uncultured Pseudomonadales bacterium | reverse complement strand
GGAAGAACAGAGGGAAGAACAGAGGGCGCGCTTTTTTTGCAGGCCTCGTACTCACCAGCCTGGTCTCCCTGGCATTGCCGGCCAGCATCATTGCTGCTGACTCGGAACCGGAACAGGCACCGGAACCGACTACCAGCATTCTGGCTTTTCATTATCCGCCGGACCCCATCAGTAAGAATCGCACCGAATTCCCTATGATTGTGTTGGCAGACATGCCTGACAAAAAGAAAGGCAAAAAGAGAGATAAAAAGAAATCCTCCAAGACCAAAAACAGATTGCTGCTTGGCCGTAAGGTTGGATTGCAAACCATGGAGGTGCCTGCAGGCCAATACTATATTCGGCAAATAAAGGCAGACAATTTGAACTTCCAGCGGTCACCAAGACCGGCCCCAAAATCTGCGAAAGAAGTTGTGCAGATACCCCCCGGTGCGGTCGCGTATTTGGGCGATGTTAGTTGGGATTCCGACATGGGCACCATGATGAACTTCTCCAAAGAGGGGCTGTTGTCATTGCAAGAGGAAGCTGAACTGCATTCGAAACCCCTTTTTCTGGTTGCGTTTGGTATGGAACCCCAGTCTGTGTCTTGGGAATAGCGCCGATTGGGCGTAAGGTATCTCTATTCCCGACGTTGAGAGATATCTAAATGACAAAGCGAAGCAGAGTTCTAGCTTCTATTGGTTCCGTTGTTGTATTCGGAGTTTTGCTGACGGGCTGCGGGGGTGAGAACAAGCCCAGTGAAACTGAGCTGAGAGATGCCCTGGTTGGCGCCTTGCCAGATCACGTCAAGGTGACAGATTTCAACGTTGAGGCGATGCAGAACGAGGGCAACGAAGTCGAGCCCAGATTCATTGCTCGCTTTAACGCCTCTGTTGAGGTGACCGATGCGCTGTATGAACGAGATGGCAGAGGGCGTGACCCGGTGTTCCTGAAAAAGACGGGAGAGGCGGGCGATGAAGCGGACCTGTTTGGCAAGTCGATGTCGATACTCTACGAGGGCACATGGCAGCACAACGTGGGTATCGACGGCAACACGCTCCGTGAGATGGGACAACCGCGCTCAGATTTCGCGGGTGCCAAAACCATAGTTCGAGGCACTGATGAAGAAACTGCGCATTTCGATGCCCTGGAGCAACAGAATGCCGAGTTTACGGCATCTACCGCGGCGCTACCCCTGGACAGCATGATTACTGATTTCTACGCCACCAGAGGTGAGTTCGCTGGAAAATATGTGATCCACGAGGTGATGGCACATCGGATCGAGAAGAAGAGCAACGACCAGGCCATGGTGCACGCCAAATACAGCTATAAGAAGCCTGGTGCAGATAAAGGCGCCGGTGAAGACCGGCGCGCGTTTACACTGGCAAAAGGCGAAGACGGTACCTGGCAGATCGCCAAAATGGGCTTTGCCGGGTCTGGCCGGGTCGAGTAGGCCCGAGCTTGTTTTAAATCTCGCAGCTATTCGTCAGGGCTTCTTCGTCTTCCAGATCGAGACCGTCTAGCGAACGGCTGAACGACTGGCCGTCACACACGCCGCTGATGGAGCCTGAAGTCATCAGTGAAGTAAGCCCAAGATTATCTTGATCCTCGTTCTCCGAGTCTATGATTGCCGAGGTTTGCACGTCGACCAGGGTGATCGCTGAACATTCGGGACTTGAGTAGCTGCCGGTTTGTGTGATCTCAAAGGACCCTCCAGTCTCATTGAAACTGCTTATTGCCAGCAGGTTTACTGACCCATTCAAACCATCACATTTCTCAAAACTGAGGTTGACGTCTAGCGTGCTCGACCCGGTAGTGTCGTCCACAGCAAAAGTACCTACAGCCACAAGCTGGCCAGTCTGTTCGCAAGGAACTACCAAATTTAGGTCTTGTAGCCCGGTAAGGGCCGGGTTCGGAGCGTTTGGATCATTAGGATCCAGGAACAGTAAGCTAAGCCCCTGGCTGATAACTGCCAGGGAATTTTCAGCAAGCATAGGCACGCCTTCCTGCATAGGTACTTCGGCTAACTGGTTTTCCAGCGCTACGCTGGTGCCGCCTCGAACCACGCCATTCGAATCGGTGAATCGCACGAACACGCGATTAACCGCCGGATCGTTAGCGATGGCGCCTGACGCACTCGAAAATACGCTGAAGGTTGGGGTGTCGCCGGCTGCAATGCTGGCGGCGACCGTTGCGGCCGGCCCCGCGAGGCAGCTGCCATCCGGGTTGGTTTCACAAACAAACAGCGACACAGGCAGGTCTACTGCTCCTGTGTCTGCAGCAACGGTAACGTCGTCGGCTGCGCCAAGATTGATAGTGGCCAGTGCAAACGCACCTGCTGAACTATCAAGAGATAACACACCGGTGTTGCCCGCCGTTGCAGACAGCGCAATGACATCAGGCACCGGTGTATCAGAGGCTGACAGAAGCAGTGTATTTACGCCGGCTATGGTGCCGCCGCTTTCGCCGCTTGCGCAGGTGAAAGCAAACTCCACTTCGGTTGAGTCGATTATCGCCATCGGCGTAATCGAAAGCACAAAAGATTGTGCCTGACCAGACAATATATCGACCGGGGTGTTGGCGCTGCCCGTTGTTGCGTTAGTTGCAGGATCGGTAGTTTGGTAGCCGACGGTGAGTGGTAGTGCCGACAGTTGAGCAATCTGGCAACCGGTTGCGGTCTCTGTGCCGGCATTGATCACCGTACTGAATACCGTCACTGTATTGCCGACTTCAGCTGAGCGGTTGCTGGGCAGCAGCGCAGAGGCGAGTTGCGCCGTGGCCGGCGAGGCCAAACTCAGGCTGGCGATGGCGGCAAGCGCCTAGATAAGGAGTAGTTTTACGGGCTGTGAGCGATGCATTGCAGTGGTTCCTTGGTGACGTGGTAGCTAAATAAGTTTGCGAATAATATTGGTGGAGCCGGGGCTTAAATCAACAACCTATGTCGAGCAACTGTTTGCAAGAGCGGGTTGGTTTTCGAGGTCATGACCCTCTTCTAACGAACAATTGAAAGCCTCGCCGTTGCAGACACCACTGATCGACCCAGAGGTAGTAAATACGGTTTGGTCGCTTAGGTCGATGACTTCTGGCATTGAGCCGATGGGTGTGAGGAATAGGCTCTCGAGGTCGAATGTGGCCGTGGTCTGAATGTTATTTACCGTAATTTCTGAGCACTCATTGCTTGAGTAGCTGCCATTTTGCGTGCTTGCAAAGGTTGCGACGGTGCCTACCAGTGTGGTGCTTGAGCTCACATCGACTGTTCCGTTCAAGCCTTCACAGTTATCGTAGGTAATGATGATTTCTGAGTTGCTGTTACCTTGCTGGTCCTGGTTGACCGTACCGTTGAACAGAATTTGTCCTGTTGGGCAGCTGAGTGCCAGACTGAATACTTCGCTTCCGGTGTTACCGAAAAATGGGGTATTGGAACTGCCGGCTGCTTGGGTGTTTGCCAGGGTCAGCCCATTCAAGCCCTCACTCAATGCGCTTATGGTGTTTGCAGACAGCGCCGGTGCGTCTATGGCTAGCTGGTTTTCCAGAGCAACGCTTGTGCCGCCGCGAACCACGCCATTCGAATCTGTAAACCGAACAAACACCCGATTGAGTGCCGGGTTGTTGGCTATCGCACCTGTTGCATTCGAAAACACGCTGAAGGTAGGGGTGCCTCCAGCTGAGACTGTGGTTTCAACGCTTGCCGCTGGATTGGTAAGGCAAGCGCCAGTCTCGGGATCGGTCTCACAGAGAGTGAGCGTTACCGGTAGAAGCTGACTTCCGGTGTCGGCAGTAACCGTAATGCTGTCCGCCGTACCAAGATTGATGGTGGCGAGTGCAAACGCCCCCACTGAATTTTCAAGTGCCAGCAGGCCTGTGTTTTGTGCCGTTGCAGAAAGCGCAATGATGTCGACCACGGGCGTTTCAGACGCTGACAGCAACAGAGTGTTTACGCCGGCAATGGTGGTGGCGCTGGTGCCACTGCTGCAGGTGAACGAAAACTCTACTTCCGTTGAGTCGATGAACGCTGATGGCGTAATCGACAGTACAAACGACTGAGCCTGGCCTGGCAGGATAACCACCGGCGTGTTTGCTGTGCCGGTAGAGGCATTGGTAGTTGGATCTGTTGTTTGATAGCTGAGGCTTAGTGGCAAAGCGGTGAGCTGTTCAATCTGACAGCCCGTTGCCGTTTCGCTGCCCGCATTAATGATGGTGCTGAATACCGTCACCGTGCTGCCAACTTCTGTCGATCGGCTGCTGGGTAGAAGCGCGGCGGCGAGCTCTGCTGTGGCGGGCAAAGCTACGCTCATGCCAAGCGCCGCAGTAATTAATGCCTTGAGAATAAACCGAACAATCACGACGACGCCCTCAGTGGATGTAATCGAACCGGTAGCTCAGAGTAACCGCGGACAAAATTAGAGCGCACGCGCACGGGCTCTCCCACCATCTCAACGGTTTCAAAGCGCGCCATAATTTCTTCCCACAGTACCTTTAGCTGCATTTCTGCCAGCCGGTTACCCATGCAGCGATGCACGCCAAAGCCAAACGACAGATGTTGCCGCGCGTGGGGTCGATCAATCATGAACGCGTTGGGGTTGTCGATGACGCTGTCGTCCCGATTACCAGACACGTACCACATGACCACCTTGTCGCCTTTCTTGATCTGCTTACCTCTGAACTCCAAGTCGCGGGTGGCGTTGCGTCGCATATGCGAAAGCGGTGTTTGCCAGCGAATGATCTCTGACACCATGTTGGTGATCAGTTTGTGATTCGCCCGCAGTTTGGCGTACTCATCTGGGTTTTGATTAAGCGCAACCACGCCGCCCGAGATAGAGTTTCGCGTTGTGTCGTTGCCGCCAACAATCAATAGCATCAGCGTGCCGACAAACTCCAGGGGACGCTCAAGCATGTCTTTGGTGTTGTCGTTGTGCGCCATCATAGATATGAAATCGAAACTCGGCTCTTTGTTTTCGCGCTCGCGCCACAGGCGGGAGAAATAGGCGATGGCCTCTCCCATCTGCTCGCGCCTATAGTCTTCGGTAATGTCGGTGCCGCCGGTGATCTCGGGTGTGGCGATCGATACATCAGACCAGTGTGTTAGTAGATGTCGATCTTCGAAAGGAAAATCAAAGATGGTTGCGAGCATTTGAGTAGTGAGTTCAATGGATACGCGATCAACCCAGTTGAACGTTTCGCCAATAGGCAAGCTGTCGAGGATGTCGCCAGCGCGCTTGCGAATGATGGGTTCGAGCTCAGCGAGATTTCTGGGCGCGACCACACCCGATACCGCGGCTCGGTGCTCATCGTGCGTGGGAGGATCCATCGCAATGAAGTTCTCGAAGGTGAAGTCTTCTGGCTGATCACCCAGCAGAATAGCGGGGTGGGACGAAAAGTCGGCGTGGTTGGTATCCACCTCCATGATGTCTTTGTAGCGGGTGATGGACCAAAAGGGTCCGAAGTTTGAATCCTCAAGGTAGTGCACCGGGTCTTCTTTGCGAAGCCGCTCGAAGTAACCCCAGAGCTTGTCGTGCTCAAACAGACTGGGATCGGACATATCGATGTTGGCTATATCGGCGGACTGTGGATCGGTGGCTGCCTGAGCAGAGAGTCCTTCTTCGACACCGGGGGCCCCGGTCCCGGTAGCTGAGCCCTTAACCTCGGTTATGGCTTCACTCATCGCTCTTTCTCCCCTGATCTAACGGTGCGAATACAACATATTCTCCCTACTTTACTCTTAATAGGGTCCGTAATCTTCAGTTTGAGGTGGGCCTGGGCCTGGGGGGCCTAGCGATAGGGGGCGAAAAAGGCCTCGCTGGCAAACGAACGATTAAACTGATACCGCAGGATTATTCGCAGCACTTCCGCCAGACCCTTCAATTCGCCCATTTGGACAAATTTGCGGGAATCTGTAGTGACAAATTTGTCCATCCGATGGGGCTTGGCCAGTTCTAGCGCCTGGTCTGAGAACACCATGTCTTCGAGGGGTTGCTCCGAAAAGCCGCCGATTTTGGCAAAGAAGCTGCGGCGCACGAACATCGATTGATCACCGTATACGACACCGGTTTGGCGGAAGCGGAAATTGTGCAGGGCCGAGATAAACCGTAGCTTCCAATTGGCGTTGGAGAAGCGATGCAGGAAACCTCCCCAAATCACGCTCGGGTTCCGTGCGGCAATCGTCAGTGCCGCAAGCGCGCCGTCTTCAAGGCGCGTATCGGCGTGGTGGAAGACGAGTAAGTCGCCGGTGGCCTGGCGAGCTCCGGCGTTCATTTGGGCGCCACGGCCGCGGCGGCTGCGGACGAGCTGTACTCGTGGGTCATCACTTTGTTCGACGATCTCTGCCGTTCGATCGGTGCTACCGCCGTCGACGACTATGCACTCGCTTAGGTAGGGGTGTGCGAGCAGGTGGTCAAGCAGGGCAGGCATCACCTGCTCTTCATTAAGTGCGGGGACGATGATACTTATCGAAGGTCTGCTTATGGAAGACACGCTAAATAACGGCTTTTGCCTAATTTTTCGCATATTCATCACGAGAATCTCGCCCAATGACCTTAGGAGCAACATCTAGTTAGTGTCGATTCACGCGAATTGGTTCAAAGACGGAACGTTGTTTTTGTTCTTTTGATGTCTAGCCGGGTTCGGACGCTACCAGCCGACAAGTTTCTTTTGATTGGCGTTGAGTTCCGGCGGCCGGGGCCATTGGTATTTGTCTCGATCTTCTACGGCAAGAATTTGCGGAAACTTGTCGGCATTGATAAAGCGATCGCTCCAGTTAGTTGTGGAGGTGCAATGGTTGACGGCCTGTTTGCGCTCTTCAATCACACCGGCGTTAGATTTTGCCCGCGGCATCATGCAGATAAGACTGGCCGCGCGCATGAGCGCGGGTGCTTCTGGCGGCGTATCGCTGCCGGGGCTGGAACAGTGAATGGTGCGTGAATCCCAAAGCAACATATCACCCGCTTCCATGTGCGCTTGAGTGGGCTGGCTGTCGGCAAGCGCCGGGTCATCATTAGGAAAACGAAAGTGATCGATGCTTGGATGGATACGCGCCAGACGCTCGGAGTAGTCCTGGGGTATCGCCGCAAATCGTTTGTGACTGCCGGGTACAACCACATTACCACCGGTGTGCTCGGAGGTAGGCAGCAGGTTAACCAGCCCTTGCACGCAATGTTTGCCGGGGCGCCCCACGGGGTGTTGATCTATGTGCAGCCAGCTTGGCCCATTGTTAGTGCGCCACTGCGGGTTGTGCGCCCAGGGGCGCCACAAAGCAACGCCATCGAAGCTCGTTAGCAAATCATCGGTATCCCAGACCGCCGCGAAGCTTGCCTGTACGGCGGCAATATCTCTAATGAACCATTGGGCCGCACTATGGCCAATCCCAAAGCTGGGCAGAATGCCGCCGTGGACGGCGGTGGGCCATTTGTCGTCTGTCCAGGTGTCGACATTATTGCGGTCGATGCCTGTGCCGAGTTCTTCCAGATAGTCCCAAAGCAGCGTCATGGCCTGTTGGCTTTCAGCCTCTGACAGGGCGTTCTTAATGACGACAAAACCATTGTCGTCCAGATAGTCGACGCTGGCCTTCGAGCCCGGAGCAAATCGCTCTACCTCTTTATAGGTGATGGTTATATTCACGAGTTGTTGTCTCCCTTCTTGTGGGCTGGCTTGT
>CAZFIA010000160.1:0-1192 GCA_964519335.1 uncultured Pseudomonadales bacterium | reverse complement strand
AAAACGATTTGATGCGGGCATGAGTGTTTTTGATGCTGCCATGGACATTGGCCTCAGTGACTATGACAGTTGGGGCGACAGCGAACGCATTGTCGTTAACGTCGCTTGCTTGTACCGGGAGTTTGAAGGCCGAACCAAGCCGGACAATGTTGTTGACCTGTTTGGGTTGATGGCCAAGGCACACCGCCTGTTGGGTAAATCGTAGCGCCGAACGAGGGGTTGTTAGAGTCTCAAGAGCGTATCGGCAACGGATTTGGTTGCCGAAAATGCGGCAAAGAAGCCCGTGTTTTCGAGCTCTAGCAGCTCAACGTTATTGGATGCTTTGCACAGAACTTCTGCTCTGTAGCGCCGGGCGTCCTGATCTTGATCGCCAATCATGAGGCGGACCGGCACTGGTGTTGCCAGAAATTGCTCGGACCAGTCTGCCACCAGGGCCAGTTCGTCGTAGTAGAAACCGCGATAGCCCTGGGCCAGGGTAAGCCGGCCACCGTGTTCCAGATCTTTCAAGTAATCTGGCGAGTCAATCACGGCGCTATCGGCTTCCGAGTCGCCGTACACCTGCTGAAGAAATCGTTGGGCGCCAACACGCGCGTACATGGCGAAGCCCGCCTGTGCTGCAAAGCGCAGCATCGAAGGCGCGCGCTTGCTCATGCCCTTCATGAACGCCGTATAACGAGTGGCGTTTTTAGCGCCGCTGTCGCCCGGTAGGCTGGCCACTACTGCAGTGATGGAGGTGCAGCGCTCCGGGTAACTTCGGGCAAAGGCTGAGGCGAAGAATATGCCGTTACCGTGAGCTAGCAGTGGGGCGGCCGGTAGTTTTGAGTGAAGTGCAGACAGTACTTCATCAAAGGCATCCGCTTCGCTTTGATAATCCTTCTCAGCGTTTTTGTCTGTGAGCTGAAAACTGGTCGCGCCAAAGCCCCGGCGTACGGCGATCAGCCAGCGGTAGCCCGGCGCATGGCGAAACAGTGGGGGCACGAAGCCATCGCCAATGACCTCGTCGTGGAACACGAGCACCGGTTGGCCATCATCAGGACCGTATTGCACGAGCTCAAAGTCGGTGCCGTTGAAAAGCCGGTGAATGGAACTCTTGGCAAGCGACTCCAATGCTGGGGCATCCGATAGGTTGTTGTTGTGAGTCGGTTGCTGTGCGTGAGCACCTGATAACTTACCGGCTCTGGCCTCAGCCTGC
>CAZFIA010000159.1:0-9186 GCA_964519335.1 uncultured Pseudomonadales bacterium | reverse complement strand
CCACAAACATCACCAGAACATAGATAACAAGTACGAGGACGGTGGCAACCGTAACCAGGGCTGCTGTACGCCACCAGTTGCCCTTAACCAGCTGCAAACTGCTCCGTAGACTCTGAACCGGGCCATCTTTGTCGGCGACACAGCAATAGCCAAAAAACAGCATCGCTAGCGAGACCCATAGGCCGGGAATCACCAACAACATAAAACCTATGAAGAGCGCAATCGAGTAAAGAAACCCAGCGACCACTAACCAAGGAAGGCGTGAGAGCGCGGTTGCAAAACTTGCAGCCAAGCTCGGCTGAGCATCAGCTACCCGACGCTGAATGGCGGCAACCGACCCGCCGAAACAAAACGCCTGCACAACGATCATAACCAGGTAACCAATGATTAGCCCCGGACCAATAAGCTCTGCAAGCAGATCCGGATTTTCGGCAAGCTCTGCTCCGCTCGGGAGCACCAAACTAGGTACAATTCCCACGATGGCCATAATGACAAGGAAGGGCAAACAGTCAACAAAACAGGTTCTAAAGAGTCGAAATCCGTCGTCTAGAACACCGCCGATGCCAGCGGGTGCTGCAGGTGCCTGGTACATAAACCACTCCCTTGTGATGCAGCGCTGAGTCTGCCCAACCGGAGCTTGCCCTGCAACTCAGATTTCAAGGGCGCGCTCGAACACTTCTACCAGAGCTTACAGAGCGCAGAAATGCGCCAACCCACCCTTATTAGCGGAGTTTTTGCCCCCAGCGGCACAGCCATCTATCACTATAGCGACCAGGGTTGGAGTTATCGGGTGAATGGCCACTGGAAGTGGGGCTCGAGCTCGCGCAACGCCACCGGGATTGTTGGCTCATTCCGCTGCGTGGCTCAATATTGCTGAAACTGACTACGAGTGACTGCACACCCGGTCTGGGTTCATACAGCACCTGGTCTCTTGAAGATAGCAGCTTAGGCTTCTGGATTGACCGTTTTCAACTTTGAGCACCTGAAGCCTGCGTGCAAGAAGACCACCAGTCCGAATAAGAAGTCTATTCGATCCCGTACAGTACTGGAGAAGTTTAGAAATTCCAAAACACCTTCTGCTTTCTCGCCGTTGGACGCCAGCTCCAACTTTGTGACTGCAGACAAAGTGACAGTGCCAACGAGGTAGATGCTGCCCACCAGGAAAAATGCGAATAACAAGAAATTTCCTTTCCAGCTAAAGGATAGTCGGGACATGATTCATCATTCACAAATGTGATGTTTTTGAATGTGAACGAAATCAAGTTTATTCCCCCATCTAACGCACACGGCGCTTTCAGGGAAACCGCCGGTAAGATTCAGCCAGTTAACCGAAAAGAATCTCGCAAATATCAACGACTACGATTGGAAACTACATTGCCGTGGCCTATCTGATAGACCGATTCCAGCGTGACTACCAATTCGTCATGCACAGGCTAAGTTTCTGACATTCTTGAGACTCGAAAAATCTGGAACCAAGATTCCATCCAATCGATTTTGTCGTCGACAAACTGCTTCCTCACCGGGTCAGAGTTCATTTTTCGCGGGTGCCAGGGACTGGCAAGCCAACCACTCGACTGGGTTGATATTCCTGCTGTCTCGGGGTTAGTCAAATAGTAGCCGGTAGCTGAACTGTTTTGGCTGGCGTGGTGAAACGCTGAGTTAATAAGGACCGAGGGGACAGAGATATCACGAGATTGTAGGCGTTTGGCAGCAAGCTCAAATAGTGGTGTCTTCCAAGGTGAGCTCATATGCTCCACCCAGTAGCAAAGCTGATTACCTTGATCCTTATTTGCTGCTACCGAGCTACTGTAACCAACTTTGTCGGCGCAGGCTTGTTTTTTCGGGAAGCCGTGGCCATCCAGCGAGTGCCTAATCCTGGTTGCGAACAGGCCGAGCAATTCGCCCTTATAAGTTTGATAAAAAACAACTACTTCATCATCGCCATAGGTTTTGCCGATCGACTGGTAAACCAGTCCCTTCCATAGTCCTTCGGGAAGGTCTATTCGCACATTGGCAATATCAAAGTGATGTTGGTATTTGTTGTCGATGACATCGCGCTCACTAAGCTGAAATTTATTTGAAATTCTCTCGTTCGAAAGTCTCAACGTAGAGTTTGAAACGTAAAACTCGCCTGCTCTATAACTACCTTGAAAGCTTGTGGGCTTGATGCCGGTTTTGGCTTCTATCTTTTGCAACAACCTCGTGTAGTCTTTACCGGTGTTTTTGTAGGTTCTGGGCAGAAGCCCAACTACGGTGCAGCTGGCACAACCAGGAGAGCTATGATGGGTAGCAACCTCAACGGGAGTACTAGGGTTCAAGCCTTTGATTTTCTGTGCGTGATACCCCGACAAAATTACTTTTTGTATTCTGTCTGGATTTGTTGCCTCTACTGTCCACTCAACAGGATCATAAGCCATTAAAACCAGTACCGTCGGCTTAGCTGAAATCACGTGGACTTTCACCGGCTCCGTATCTTGATGCCCCGCCCACTTGGCGTGACAACTCCGCGCATTCTCCTTATCCACCCCGCCTTGGTCGTTCTTCATGCATTTGCTCCACCAAGGGGGATTTTTTACCCCATCGTCCCCCTCATAAACACCAATCAAATGCAATTCCGTATCCCTGGGCATGAGCCCTACCCTGGATTTAATGCTAAACCTAAAAGTATCGTCTTGAGATTGTCGCGGACCGCGGTCAGCGATTACAGGAGGTGTTGTTGGCGCGCTGGTTTGCGATGGATCGAAGCGGGCATTATCTACAGTTGTGCTACCAAACTGCACCGTTGAAGATGTTTGTGTTTGCAGGTTCGCTAGCCCAAGAAATAGCGTAAGACCGCTGAAAATCAGCATTGCTCGCCACAATCCGGACTCTAACCACAAAGACACGACTTCATCCCCTATAGCTTAGTCATTTACGACCGTGGCTCGAATGTTGCCGTCTTCGTTCTGAATCAGGGTTACTTTTTTGACGCCGCGCTTCTTCGCCTCTATAAGCGAATCTGCCATCTTTTCTTCAATACTTCTGACCAAATCTCTGGACGAGCTTGACTTGCCAATTTTCTGATACCTGGCCATTAAGGTTAAGATTATTTCGGGGTCGATACCCTTGTCGCCAACTTCCAATCCGTAACTTTGTATCATCTTCTCCATCTCCAGGGCGGTGACCCTGGCTATGTCCAGTCCCTCAAGCTTACGAAACACGAACACACGGTCCAGGCGATTGAGCACCTCTGGCGCGAAGTGCGACTCTTTAAGCGTTTCGATCGCCGCTGCGCGTCTTGCATCTGGGTCTGAGGCGTGGAGATCGTACAACTCGGTCAGTCGATCCGTCGCCGCGTTACTTGTTAATACAAATATAGCTGAGGTCGTTGATACATTTTGGCCATCAGATCTCTCAGTGATAAAACCATCGTTCCAGGCGGTTAGAAATGACTTCAGAACATCCGGATGGGCTTTCTCGATTTCATCGAGCAGTACAACCGACTTTGGCGTATCGCGCAGGCCAGCCGTTAGCTCGCCATAGCTATCAGAACCTACATAGCCTTTGGCCATGCCAAAAAGTTGGGAAAGAGTATGGCTACCTGAGGAAAACTGTGACATATCGAAATGCAGTAAGGGTCTTTCCAGCTCTTTGGATAGGCATTTAGCGAGGTAGGTCTTCCCCGTTCCAGGCGGACCAGCCAACAAAAAGATACCGACGGGCTTGCCACGCATCTTCAGCGCCAGACGGCGCCGGATCTGCGCCGCGATATCGTCGCAGACCTCATCCTGACCTATCACCTTTTGCTTCAGTGCCGCAGAGAGAACCTCCGCATCGAGGTATTCCTCTTCCTCGACCCGCGCCAGACCTTCTTCGATATCTTCTTTGTTTGTCAGTCTGTCCAAAATATCCATAAAAAAACCTACTTGCATAAATCTCGGTAAGCACTCGTTTGCGTGCAGTACCGCCGAAATGACCAGAAACCAACCAACGCCTGATGCCCAAAGGATGTAAACCGCATAGCTCTCACAAAAATCCCCAACGCCCTTAATAAAACCAGCGATAGGAAGTTTCTCGATAAACTGAAACAGCATTATGATTATCATAATGGCGAACAGCAGCGGCAGATATCGCCCGACTAAATTGAGTAACCCCTGCATAGCGAGCTTAGAAACTCACTGGTAGTTGGAAGTTGATGCCGGGTGCGATAACCACTTGCGTCGGATGACCCGTACTCACACCCAGAGTTATGCCGCCACCGCCGTCAACAAGCCCTGTCAGAACAACCTGTCTGCTTGCATCTATTGGGATGGCAACCGAACTTGGGGCTTTCATGAGATTTACGGTAACTGTGTAACCGGCACTGGAAACACTAACCACATCTCCATCCTGGCTCGCGAAGTCCCAAAAATCGATCGATACCAGTTGCGTCGCTTCATCTGCCAACATCAAAGTCGGCTGATCGGGAGTGGCCTTAGCTGAGCCTTTACTTGAGGAGTTGCGCAAACTCTCCTTGAGTTTAGCCTCGCCCTCTTTATCGAGCGGCATTGTTGCTAGCGCATCAGCTACGTCCTTTTCGGCAATTGGCGTAACAGGTATGGGGCTCATAGTTCTCATGTTTTCAACAATCTGCGAGCGTTCTCGTTCACTGATATTGTCTTCAACGTTGCCGGTGGGCTGAAAGGCTAACAAGCCAGCCAACGCCAATGCGCAGGCCGCAAGACCTACTTTGACCAGTACCGACTTCTTCTTTCTTTTGACACCTGCCTGAGAGGGCTGTAACTGAACTTCCATTTATCGCCTTTCGTCCTTGAGAATCCAATTAAGGCAATCGCAGGGCGTAACCATGTTCAAAAATTCTTCTCAGAAAACATACCGATCTGTAGTTACCCAAGCAACTTACTGGTGCTGTCCACGCGACACCTACCGCATGCAGAGATCGCTTTTTATTCAATTTGTGACGTAGTTTGTGACGTAGTGGAAATATAGAGTGTGATAGCCGACCACAGTCCAACCTGGGCAGCGAAGTAGTTTGATGCCAACCAGCCAAAGCGCGTAGGCAAGAATTCACTTAAGGCGTAGGTTCGCCTTCCGTATCCACTTCGGGCTCACTTTTTTTGCCGCCGAATATGTCGAAGAGTTTCTCGGTGAGTTTCTCTTCGACCCTCCGGCGAATTTCGCGTTTGGCAAGCTTGCCGAAGTCGGGGCGCACAATTGGATTAGCAAAGGTACCCGAGAGTTTTACCGGGATTCGGCTACCAATATATGGGGTGAGCGTTTCGCAGTTTGGCTCTTCAATGGGCCCTGTAAGTTCGACGTCGAGATCATAGGCAATTGACTGCCGAGCCAGTCGCGCACGACCGGCACCTGTCAGGGTCAGATAATTGTTGCTCAGGGCCAGATCGTTGGTTGTCGCCTCGCCACCAACTACCACGGCGGTTGCGGAAAAGCTCTTAAAGTTTGTGCTCTTGTCTGGGTTATCCGGCGGCGCCGGCTCAGAACGCAGTTGGTTGTAGAGCTTGCACAGTGAGTGCCCAAGATTCACACCAGTGAAACTACCGTTGGTCATCGAAAGCGCCATGTTGCCGCTGCTGTTTTGAGTGGCCTCCAATACGTTACTGCCGCTGCCGCTCAAATCAAGTTGAACAGCGCCGATGCCGGCAAAGCTCGCTGTGTCTGCGAGTGACAGCAGTAGCTGATCCAGTGCAATGTTCTTCAGATCGCCCTTTATGGCAAGCACCGGTTGCTGGCTTGAGTTTCTCTGAGCGAAACTGAAGTCGCCGGCAAAGCTGCCGCCATACAGTTGCGCCGACATGTTATTGAGCGTGGCGACCCCGTCACCTAGCCGCAAGCTAAGGCTTGCTCCCGCCACCGCGAGGTCATAAAGCTGCAGGTCATCGATGGCCAGCTTGCCGTTTAAGTTGTAAGCCCGCAGCAGATCGGTTGGCAGCGTCATCGCGCCAAGCAGTGCCTGGTTGGCGTCTACTTCTCGCAGGTCAGAGTTGCTGGTGCCGGTCTCCTCATCGGGCGGCAAGTAGCCGGTCGCGTCCAGTTGGTCGATGGCGAGGTCAAAATCCAGAGTGGGTACATCACCGGCTTTATTATTCAGCCAGCCGCGAATGTTGCTCTCATCGAGTGTGATCTTTAGATCGTCGAGGCGTGTGCCGCCGCTGGTTTGCTTGATCGTTGCCGAACCTTGAGCGGTAGACAGAGCGGCTGAATTTGTTGTTGCTATGGGTTCTATCAAGTAACCGAGTACCTGCTTTAGCGCAAACTTGTCGAACTGCAGAGAGGCTGAGGTTACATCACCCGCGGTCTCGCCTGATGTTCTGCCTGTTATCCCCAGCGCACTGAATTTGGTGTCGCTGAAGGCAATGCGGGCGGGTTTCTGGCCACTCTCCGGTTGCCAGCTAAACCTGCTGCTCAAGCTCTCGAGTTGTGGCGGTGGCGCGCTGGAACTTGGACTTGGATTTAAGAACGTGTCAGGTGGCAGCAGTTCGGGCAGCCTTGTGCTTAGTCTGAGCAAGTCCAGGGAGTCGAGCTCGACTTCGCCGGTGGCATTGCCTTCGGCAGTTAAGTCAGCAGAACCCTGGCCGGAGAGCCCAAGCTCCACCATGGCCACGCGCGCATCGGTAACTGAGACTGCACCTGAGGCCTGCGCGTTAAATTTCAACTTAAGATCCATTGGCCCTAATGCCGCAGGCGGAATTGTCTCAGGCAAGCTCACGTCAAAGGCATTGAGCAAAGCCTGAGTATCAGCGCCGCTAGTCTCTAACTGGCCCTTTACCGCGGGGGCGTCTAGCAGGGCCCTCGCCTCCAGGTCGATTGCGAGCTGCGAACTGGCGATCTCTAAGGCAATGTCTGTCGCAGACGCTGCATTAAGGTCTGCGGCAATAACTATCTTGGGCACAGCGAGCGCTAAAGGCGTTGCGTTTAGTGTTAGATCACCGGCGAGCTCACGCACTACGCCGCCGCTTTCTCCCCAGTTCATATCAAGGGCCGTGAGGCTTAACTCGCTGGGCAAGGGTGCCGGCAAACTGCTTAGGGTTAAGCTTGGCGAACTGAGGCGCACAATGGTGTCGAGGCTTGTGAGCTCGGTTCGCACCTCGAAGGGTGACAAGGCTTGTTCACCAGCAGGCTGCCAGTTGCCGCGCGCTGCAATGTCAAAAACTGAATCGGTAACAAACTCAATTTCTGCATCTACCGCGGTGAGTGATTGTTGCTCGGTGCCGCTCGTGTAGCTGAACTGGCCATTGTCTATAACGATAGATTCCAGCTGCACGGAGGTCGGTGCGCTATCTGAGTCCGCTCCCTCTTCTGAGTCTGCTCCGCTGACGCGCTCCTGTAAGTCTGCCCAGTTGTTTTCGGGTTCTGCGCCTGGTCGCTCCACGAGATAAACCTCTGGCGAATGCAACACGACGCCATTGATACGCACCTCACGTTGCAGCAATGGCCGCAGTTGAATGGTGGCCTCTACCGACTTTGCGCGCAGCATGGGAGTTAAGTCGAACCCAGGTGGGTTGCTGAGTTCCAGGTCTGCGGCACTCAGTGCAATGTTGGGCCAAACCGTGAACTGCAGATCACCGTTAATGACCAACTTGCGTCCAGTCGCGTCCTCAACGCTTGTGCTTAACAGCTCTCGGTAGCTGTTGGGGTCAAAGGTGCGGATGAAGATGAACGCGGCCACGCCCAACAGCACAGCGAGAGCAAGAAGGACAAAAAATATCAGCTTGATGGCACGCATGCAGTGGTTCGCCTGACGGGTGAATGGATTTTAGGCGGGGGTTAAATTACGGGTATAAGTTATAGCAGAACTTGCCGGACTTGCCGCTTGAGCGATGTGAACGGGTTGGCAGGCTGTGGCTGCTCCATACTTCACTACTTAGGGTGTTGCCCCCAATAACAATAACAACCCGGACTAACTTCACCATAGCCGAAAACCAGCTCTTTAGTTACCGTAGTCGAGTAAGTATTGACCCGCGAACCGTCCCAGTCTTGTGCAGTAGGGCGGGCAGAATTATTCTCAACTTTTTTTCTTTCATATGACGAGACGTCTATGCCGTCAATAATGAACCCTTGGCCATCTAGCACTGCACCACGTTTTTCGCAGGCAACATCATTCTGGCCAACGCAGAGTCTTTTCTTTGCTGAATTATATGCGATAGCGTGACTAGTGTATTTTCCCAACGGTTTTCATGGAACAACGTGTCTTTGACTAGCGACCAGGTATCCAAAAACTCCCGGCGGAGCTCTAGCATTTTTGCATAAGAAAGCTGCTCAATATCTTTCGAGTTTATCCTTTTTTCAACTGCTTCATAGATTGCTATGTTTTCGTCATTCATAACAAACCCTCGTAAAATACCGGGTTAACTGTCTTCAGGTGATAACTTTTCAGCAGTACCATAAATGTACCCCAGCAAATTGAGTAGTGGGTCGCAATATAACCCAAGTTGCAGCTGCTCGATGCCTGTAGAGTGGTGCTACATTTTCCAGTTAGTTTTAGCATGCAGTTTTTACTCATCCTTGCTGGCGCGCTGCTTTGTTTAGTGGCTGTGCATCAAAGATGGTCGTGGTATATCGATTTCCCCCAGTGTCGCTCTTTTAGAGAGAGCATGGGTGAAAGAGGATTTGTGATTTATCACCACTCCATGGTCGGGTTTGTGCTGCTCGTTAGTGCGTTTCATTTTCTTTGAAAGGCAGGTTGCTCTTCGAATTCCCGGCAGCAAAGGCGCCGTTTAAACTCAGGTTTAAGGGCCTGCTTTCAAAGCGCCCCGCAGTTAGCACCCTGGCGGCTGCGCGCAATAGGCTCAGGCATCACCAACATGGCATTGAGATACAACGCGCGACTGGGGATGTCGACACTGCGAGAAACAACGGGCCCCGAATCGATTCTGGGGTTCGATTCAGGTCATTCCGTAACACGTTGATTTAATAGAGATGGCTCCCGGTGACACCAACATTATGAATGCTGTCCTGTCTCCGTAGCTCAGTCGGTACCCATCGGCGTTAATCGTAACTAACTGATTCTGTTCCCGTTCGAGCAGAATCGAATTTTAACCGATCCATACCGATTAGCACCGATCGCGGCGGTCACCGTTCAGAGTGGTCACCAGGTACTATCAATTTTGCGGCGAAATCACCGCGTTTGAGTGCTGTCTCCGAGCGCTAGCGACATCTTGCACGCGTGCAAGATTCTGCGTGCAGTGC
>CAZFIA010000158.1:0-9261 GCA_964519335.1 uncultured Pseudomonadales bacterium | reverse complement strand
CCTTTATACGCCCGCCACCAGCCAATACCACTCTCTACCATCAAAGAGGGTTTTTTCCCTATGATAGTGGGCGGAGAGTTAAGAAGAGGGGATGCTAATGGAGGAGTTTCGCGCTGAGGTTCGATCTTGGCTTGAGCAACACTGTCCGCCCAGCATGCGCACACCCATGCCGGCAGACGAACATCCCGGCGGCGGTAAACGCGCAAAATGGAAGAACCCTGAAAGCAAACAGTGGCTCGACGCCATGGCCGAGCGGGGTTACACCGTGCCTACCTGGCCAAAGGAGTACGGAGGCGCGGGTTTGAGTGCTGAAGAAAACCGAGTACTGCAACAAGAGCTAAGAAACATCAATGCGCGGCCTGCTCACCTGGGCATGGGCATCAGCATGATTGGTCCGGCACTCCTCGAATTTGGTACTGAAGAACAAAAAGCCCAGCATCTGCCGAGCATCGCCCGCGGCGAAATCTGGTGGTGTCAGGGTTACAGCGAGCCAAACGCGGGGTCAGATCTGGCGAGCCTGCGCACAAGCGCGGTATCTGATGGTGATGAGTACATTATCAACGGACAAAAAATCTGGACATCAGGCGCCAATCACGCCGATTGGATTTTCTGTCTCGTGCGCACCGACCCGGACGCGCCGAAACATCAGGGCATCACCTTTTTATTATTCGACATGACCTCACCCGGGGTTACGGTAAAACCAATTTTGCTCATCAGCGGTTTATCGCCATTCTGCGAGACATTCTTCGACGACGTGCGCGCGCAAAAGAAAAACGTGGTGGGCGAAGTAAACAAAGGCTGGACTGTTGCTAAACGCTTATTGCAGTACGAACGAACCTCTATCGGCAGCATTGGACGCAGCAATCAGAAATCAGCATCGCTCGAAGAACTTGCCCGCGACTACATCGGTGTGAGTGACGGCAAACTTGCCAATGACTCTATTCGTAGCAGTATCCTTAAACACCGCATGAACGATGCGTCCTACGCGCTCACCATTAAACGCAACGCCGAGCAGATGAAAGCAGGCATCGCCCCCGGCGCCATATCGTCGATGTTCAAGTACTACGGCACAGAACAAAACAAGAATCGCTTCGAACTGCTGTTGGATATTATGGGTAGCCAGGGCGTAGGCTGGGTAGGCGACACGTTCGCGGCGAGCGAAATCGATACCACTCGCGGCTGGCTGCGCTCAAAGGCAAACTCGATCGAAGGCGGCACGTCTGAGGTGCAACTGAACATTCTGGCCAAGCGAGTACTTGAACTGCCCGACTAAACCTAGATAACTGCTTCTATCTATTACCGCTTCCCTTTAAAGGAGAGACCTATGCTCGAATTTCATGATCCACGATCACCAAAGGCTTCAAGGCCCGACGACTACTCATTGAGTGTTGACCTGTCGAGGCAGAACAGCGCACGAATCGCGTGCCTTGCCAACGGATTCCCAGACTCCGAGCGGTTTTTGCAGAAGATAGAAGAAGTGCTCAAAGAAACACTACCCAACGCCCAAATTTTGCAGCTCAACAAAGGTAACGCTTCTATCTCGGCACCAGATGAGCTGCTCGACAAAATGGACGGCTATCACGCCGCAATTGCCGCCTACGGGCATTGAGGCAGCTGCACCACCGGCACCGTGCGTGACGGCATCAACATCGCCAAGCGAGGCATTCCTGCAGTCGCTCTAGTTACAGAGCAATTTTGGCCCCAGGGCGATTTTGTCGCAGACAGTTTTGGTATGCCTGATATACCGCGTGTGCGCCTACCTCACCCGGTAGCCGGCACCGGCGAAGCAAGCCTCCGCGCAATCGCCGAACGGGTCGTTCCCGGCATTCTCACTGCGCTCAACGCTTCTCCAAACTCAGATGGCTCTGCATGAATAAAATAGTAAACCATCGGCTGCAAGCCGCCGACGAAGGGGCTGCACTCGAAACGCTGCACTCGTTGGGTTGTACCGACGGACTACCCGTTATCATCCCAACAGCCGAAAGAGTTAGTCGCATGGTACTGGCCTCGGGTTATGACGCAGACCTGTCACTCGGCAGCATGGGACCGGGCGGTGGCATCGCTAGCATCGAAAAGATAGCCGTTGCGGCCGTAATGGCCGGCTGCACACCTGACTACATGCCCGTGGTCCTGGCTGCCGTACGCGCGGTCATTGATCCACGCTTTGACCTAACCGAAATGCAGGGCACCACTCACTGCACCGCACCACTAATCATTGTGAATGGCCCTGCTCGCCACAGCTGCGGTCCCGTCGCCTCCGGCTTTGGCGCCCTGGGTCCTGGCTTTCGTGCCAATGCAACTATTGGTCGGGCGCTGCGATTGGCTATGACAAACATTGGTGGCGCACAACCTGGCGTATCCGACATGGCCTTGTTGGGTCACCCCGGCAAGTTCACTTATTGTCTTGGCGAAGATGAAGAAAACAGTCCCCTACCACCAATGCACACAGCCCTTGGCTACTCCGACACAGATAGTACGGTCACAGTGATTGGTGCAGAAGCACCACACTCTGTGATGTTTAGCGGCGACGCAGATGACCCGAAGTCTGCAGATGCCTTGCTTCAGGTGTTGGCGATCGGGATCGCCAATCTGGCAACCAACAATGCAATCCTTCGAAACGGCAGTGCCGTTGTTGTACTGAACCCAGATCACGCTGCGACACTTGTGAACGCAGGGCTCGATCGCGCTGCCATTCAGCAGGCGTTGTTTGAGTACGCAGCAAACTCCATTGACGACATGGTTAAGGTAGCGCCCGCACTCGCGGCGCGATCAAAAGATGGCGAAACCACTAAGAGAGCTTTCGCCCGCCCCAGTGACATTCTGGTACTCATGGCAGGCGGCTCCGGTTTGTATTCCATGGTGATGCCAAGCTGGTGTGCCGGGCCAAATCAAAACTCCGCCGTCACCGTTGCTATTGAAACGGATCAATTTTGCGAACTGCCGACAACCCAGGGGGTCTGATATGCCACTCAAAAATCGTTTGCCCACAAGCCTTGCCGCTCTATGCGCACTATTGCTGAGTGGTTGCGGCGGGCCAGCAAAAGGGCCGCTTGTAGATACACCCCTTGGTCAGGTGCAGGGCAATCTTGTCGAGCAAGTGCACGTGTTCAGAGACCTACCGTACGCGCAGCCGCCGGTAGGCGATAAACGCTGGCAGCGACCACACCCAGCCTTGCCCTGGGACAACGTGCGAGATGCAACAGAAGACCGCTTCATCTGCGAGCAACCCGTTGACGGTCCACTAGCGAGCGGCTTTCTTGATCGCTTGCTCGACGGTGCCGGATTTTCCTCCTTCGGCAAGTTTATGCTCGGTAGCCTGGCCGGGTTCGCAGGCAACGAGCCGATGAGCGAAGACTGCCTCACGCTCACCGTACGAACTACGTCCATTGATGCGGACTCAAAACTTCCGGTCATGCTGTGGATTCACGGCGGTGGACATCGCTTTGGCTCAGGCAACCAGGGGTTTAGCAACTCAAATGCCCTGGCTGAGCGCGGCGTGGTCCAGGTTTCGATTAACTACCGACTCGGTATTTGGGGTTTCTTCGCGCACGAAGCGCTGGCGGCAGAAGATCCGGATGGCAGCACCGGAAACTACGGCATGCTCGACCAAATAGAAGCACTAAAGTGGGTGCAGGCTAACATCGCAAGCTTCGGCGGCGATCCTGACAACGTCACCATATTTGGGGAATCGGCCGGGGGGCACTCTGTAGGCCAATTATTGGCGTCGCCGCTCACCACAGGGCTGATCCACGGCGCCATCGCCCAAAGCGGCACGGGTAATCAACAGATGCAGCACGTGCACCATCCAATAGAAGGCCTCTCTGGCTTCCAAGCTGGGCAGCGCTTTATCGAGTTGGCTGAAATAGATGAAGCACAAGCACTGCAAGGTTTACGCGCTCTAACCGTCGAGCAGATTCGTACACTTGAAAACACAGACCTCGAAATCGGTCAAACCTATCATCCTCAAGTAGATGGTTACGCGCTGCCCAAGACAGTCGCACAGATATTCGCTGCCGGCGAACAAGCACACGTGCCCTTTATGTTAGGTAGCAATGCTGACGAAGGCAGTGTTCTTGGCTACATGATCCCCATATCAATCGACGGCGTGGCTGAACTAAGGCCCGATAGCATCGAAGGTTGGGACAACTATCTGAATGAACATATTCCCAGCCTCGCAAAGGAATACGCGGTAGAAAGTAAAAGCGATTTACAAGACGCACACTTCCGGCTAGTAGGCGACGCCATGTTTGGCCGCCACGCTTACTACACGGCCGAGAACCACTTCGCGACGGGCAGCCCAACTTGGCTGTACTTTTTTGAACGTACACCCGCATCCGACACCCAGGTTATAGGTGCAACCCACGCGCTCGAGCTGCAACCCGTGTTCAGCAGCTACATGCCATTCTGGCCAAAGGACGAGCGCGACGACGAGCTGTCGCAACAGATGGGCGACTACTGGACTAACTTTGCTAAAACCAAAAACCCCAACGGTGGTGAGCTGCCCGAATGGCCTGGCTTCGATCCGGCAGTCGCACAAGAACTGGCACTAGGGCACCAGAAAACCCACGCCCGAACCGTAGATCGCCAAACAGTCTACGACGGTATGCGCGCACAGCAGCAACAACGGCTGGCCCAGATTGTAGATGTTACGAAAGGCGCACTCTGATGCGCGGCCGGCAGATTTTTATGGACAGCCTGCGCCTGCATGGCGTAGAGAAGATTTTCGGAAACCCCGGCACGACCGAAAATCCACTGCTCGATAGCCTGCTCGACTATCCTGATATCGACTACGTGGTTGCACTGCACGAAGGCGTTGCGGTGTCTGCAGCCAGTTTTTACGCCCAGGCGGCCAACAAGCCCGCGGTGGTAAACCTGCATGTCGCTCCGGGCCTCGGCAACGGGATCGGCGCAATCTACGGCGCGCTAAAAGCGCGTTCGCCGGTGGTAATTACTGCCGGTCAGCAGGATACCCGGATGCGCATGCGCTCCCCACTGCTGTCACACGATCTTGCCGCCATGGCCGCGCCGGTGGTTAAGTGGAGCGTCGAGCCGAATAGCGCGAACGAGATTGGGCCCATCATGCAGCGCGCTTTCAAAGTAGCCATGGAGGCGCCGCAGGGGCCCGTCTTCGTCGCCTTGCCGATAAACGTGATGGAGCAGGAAAGCACCATCACAGCGACCACTATAGGCCACGCTTTTGATGCGGTAACGCCAGATGCTGAAGGCATAGAGTTACTGCGCGAGTTCTTTGCAGATGCCAAGTCACCCGCAATTGTTGCCGGCGATGAAGTCGCGCGATCAGGCGCTTTTCATTCTCTGGTTCTGCTGGCGGAGCAGTTAGGCGCGCCTGTATACAACGAGCCGTTGCGGGCGCAACTCGCATTCCCGAACAATCATCCTTCTTACGCGGGCCGATTACCGCTAGAGGCGGGCTCGATAAGACAAACGCTAAAAAGCCACGATCTGATAATACTTATAGGTGGTGTACAGCTTGAAGAAGTCTGGTACGACGAAGGAACGCCGTTTCCGGAAACCGCCAAACGGGTACAGATCGAAAACACCCGGGCGGAGCTCGCTGTCGACCATGCAATCGACCTCGGTTTGTACGGCGACCTGGCAGAAACACTGGTGCTAGCGGTGGATGCCCTGCAGGGCTTGTCTGGCAGCTACAAGCGCAGCGCACTGGCGCGCAATCAAGAAGTGGGCGAGCGTCGAGAACAAACCCAGGAGATCGCGAAATCGAGTTTGGAAAAGGCCTGGGACTCAACCCCGATGGCACCTGCCCGCGCCCTGCACGAGCTTGCGCAAGCGCTGCCAGAAAACAGCATTGTGGTCGACGAATCTATTACCGCCAGTGTCGAGCTGGCCAGAGTTTTCGACTTCACCCAGCCTGGCGACTACTTCGGGGGCCGCGGTGGAGGTATCGGCCAGGGTATTGCCGGTGCGATTGGGGTACAGGTCGCGTACCCGGAACGCCGGGTAATCGCGTTAACCGGCGACGGCTCAGCCATGTACAGCATTCAAGCGCTATGGAGCGCAAGCCACCACAAGCTGCCCATTCTGTTTGTGATTTTGTCGAACCGCGAATACCGAGTGCTAAAGCACAACATGGATATCTATCGCACCCGTTTTAAAACCAACTCCAACAAGCCTTACCCCAATATGGATCTAACAGATCCGCTATTGGGCTTTAGCGACATAGCTAAAGGCTACGGTATGCAAGCCGAGCAGGTTACAGACGCAAGCCAGATAGGCGAGCAAGTCACGCGCCTGCTCGCAACAGGCCAACCTGCGCTGCTGGACATAGTGGTTAGCGGCAAAGAATATGGGATGTAGACTTAGTGCAGGAGCGCTCTAGATAAAATGCATAGAGAGCAGATCTTTGAGGGCAACATGCCCAACGAGCGTTTCTGTCTCATCAACCACCGGTAACTCGCCAATGCGGTGGTCTTCAATGAGTCGAACGGCAGCGCTCGCCTGAGCGCTTTGTTCAACATTATGTCCGCCCTGGGTCATCACTTCGCGCACCGGTTGAGTCAAGAGGTTTGCATCTCGAATGTGCCGGCGCAGGTCGCCATCGGTAAACACACCCGCGAGCTTGCCGTTGTCGACCACAAACACTGCACCGGCCTTATACTCAGTAATCGCGTTAAGTGCATCGGTTACCGTCGCCCCGACATCCACAGTGGCGGTTGCTGTTAGCGGTGTCATGATTTCCCGGACGCGCATCAGGCTGCGGCCAAGCGCCCCACCCGGATGGAACCGCGCATATTCCTCCGGGCCAAAATTCTTTGCGCGCATTACCGTAAGTGACAACGCATCACCCAGCGCCAGCATCACGGTCGTCGAAACGCTGGGGGCCATACCGATAGGGCAGGCCTCATCAGTTTTACCCATATCCAGCACAACGTCAGCCGCCTGCGCGAGTGGCGAAGCAAGCGCAGAGGTTAGTGCAATAACCTTGCAACCCAGTCGCTGCACTTCGGGCAACAAACGCAAAATTTCTTCTGAGGCGCCGCTATTGGAGAGCGCGATTAGTACATCTTTTTCGCGCAAACGTCCCAAATCACCGTGTACCGCCTCAGTGGGGTGCAGTGCAAAGCTAGGGGTTCCAGTACTGGCGAGCGTTGCACTAATTTTCTGGCCGATGAGCCAGGGCTTGCCAACGCCTGTGAGCACAACATGGCCCTCACAACCGAAAATCAATTGAACCGCATCAGAAAAATTGGTGTCGAGCTTCGGGGCGAGCGCTGCAATGCCTGCTGCTTCCTCGGTTAACACCTTGCGGCCAAATTCAATGAGTTCTTCCATGCGCGCATCCTAACCTATTCAACCCCCTGCTGACGGCTGTATAACTTGGCCTCCGAGAACGGAATAAAAACACCATGAAAATTTACGGCGATCTAATCAGCGGCAACTGCCTGAAGGTGAAATACACGGCGGACTGTCTTGGGCTTGACTACGAGTGGGTAGACATAGATATCAACAAGGGAGAATCCAAAACTCAGCAGTTTCTCGCCAAGGGTCCCCAGGGGCAGGTACCACTGATCGAATTGGACGACGGTCGGACGCTCGCACAGTCCAATGCGATCATTCGCTATCTGGCCAGCGGCACACAGCTTTTACCGCGCGACGACTTCGCCGGCGCAAAAGTAGACGAGGCGCTGTTTTGGGAACAGTACAGCCACGAGCCCTATATCGCTGTCAGCCGATTTCAAATGCTCTACTCCGGTCGCTCGGCCTCCGAACGGGACGACTGGCGCGTTGAGCGCGGTGAAGCCGCGCTCGACTTTATGGATGCACATCTGGTTTCGCGCACCTTCTGGTGCGATAGCGGTTTTAGCGTCGCCGATATCAGCCTGGTGGCGTACACCCGAGTCGCGCACGAGGGCGGGTTCGATCTTAGTACGCGAGACAGCCTAAGACGCTGGATTGCTTCAGTTGAGCAAGCGCTTGGACTCGCAAGCTAAGCACGCTCAACTGTTGGTTCGGAGGGATCAGAGGCATCTCGTCGGTCAGCGTTAAGATAAAGATACAAAGGCACCGCACAGGACATGCCGATAGTCAGATTAATCAGCACGTAAAGCCACAGCTTCTTTTCGCCAACCTGAAATAAATAGATCCAGAACACCAGGCTGGTAATCAGCAAATCGGCGCCGAACCCGCCCGCCGCACCGTTGGCAAATACCCCGCCGAGAAAAGCCGGAAGATTCACGCCCTGTTCTGCAAAAAACTGAAAAAAGAACAGGTAAGGCACTACAGCCCCCACAATGGCCAACACGAGATAAACATTTTTCATTCTGAATCTCCTAACAATTCATAACTGAATTTCATTGCGAGGGGTCTAACTCAAATACCTTCTCCACGCTCTCATCGAATACGCGGGCGATTCGAAACGCCACTTCCAGTGACGGTGCGTATTTGCCTTTCTCTATCGCAATTATTGTTTGGCGCGTTACGCCAACGCGCTCAGCCAGATCTGCCTGTGTCATCTCATCTGCGGCAAAGCGTAATTTGCGAATTTTGTTGGTGAGTAACGTGGGTTTGCTGCGGCCCAATTCAGCGCCCCTGCTGGTAACGCCACAAGGCGCCGCCATAGCGAATCAGTTCGGCGCTGACAAGGCTTGCAAGGATGAGATGAACTTCGAATAACGGCACGCTAAATAACGCAAGTCCCCAAAGAGGTTCGGCTGGGGTAGCTGCGTTCAACAGATGCAGACCAAGGGCTACCAGCACGCCGGCAACAAAGACCCGATACGCCAATCGCGCCGCTTCCGCAGCTATCAATTCATCACGTTCGTCCATGGGTTCACGGCGCGCGCGATGAACAACTGCAAAACCAACTTCAATCGCAAGTAGCACAAGCACTATCGCGATGCACAGCTGGATCAACCCATGAGCGGTAAGGGGATTGTCAGTGAGCCAACCCCGCACCACCATCAAGAAATACCCGGTATCGACCAGCGCCACGGCAAACAGCGACGCCCACAAACTGCGTTCGCGATACCCCCTAAGCGACGGGTCTTCGAACAGGGCATTGGCGTTATCGGTCATGGTCGAAGACTCTCCGGCAGGTTGGAATCTGAGACAGGGCTCAACTCGCACTACCAGAGTATGGGTATCTACGACTCGTGTAAAGTATTCTTTACTCTATGTACTATATTCTTTACTCATCCTGCAAAAACAGAAGAGTTCTGGCACTCAACCTAATCCGGGGTCATATCCGCTTCGAGACTAGTGCAGACAAAGCTACGGGCGATG
>CAZFIA010000157.1:0-9439 GCA_964519335.1 uncultured Pseudomonadales bacterium | reverse complement strand
GCACTGCTTGCGCGTGTGGCAAAACACCACGGCGGACGCCGGAGCGTAATGCATAAGGAGCGTAAGCAGCACCTGGTTTCGTTGCCCGCGATTAATCTCAAAGAAAAGCTGATCGATCACGCCGGATGCATGGTCGGTATCAACAGTTATCCGCAAGGGATCACGTTGAATAGACGCGCTCATTCGCAAAATGGCATCGGGAAACGTCGCCGAAAACAACAACGTTTGGCGAGCCTTTGGCGCGCGCTCGACTATGGCGCTAACATCATCAGCAAAGCCCATATCCAGCATGCGATCGGCTTCGTCCAGTACGAGTGCACGCAACTGATCCAAGCGCAAAGATCCTTTGCCCAGATGGTCCAGCACTCGACCGGGCGTGCCTACAACTATGTGCGCCCCGTGTTTCAGTGAGGCCTTTTGGGGGCCTATAGGTTTACCACCACAGATCACCAATAGCTTCACGTTGGGAATGCCCTGAGCAAGTCGGCGAATTTCTCCCGCGACCTGGTCGGCGAGTTCTCGAGTGGGACACAAGACCAGCGCTTGAACCCGAAACTTCGTGGTCTCTAGCTGAGCCAACAAACCCAACCCAAACACCGCGGTTTTACCACTCCCGGTCTTGGCACGACCAATAACATCTCGCCCGGCGAGCACCGGTGGCAGGCCTTCGGCCTGAATCTGCGTCATCTCTTCAAAGCCGAGGTTCTGCAAGTTGGCAAGCGTTGAGGCCGGCAGATCTAGTTGCGAAAACGATTGCCTGCTCATACCTGCTCGTATACCTAAGAATCTGACCGAAGAAACGCGTTATGCTTTGACAACAACCATCTTAACGCAAACTGAAAATGTCTAACGCAAAAGAATCTCTCGAATACGCCAACGTACTTCCTGCACTGTTTACCGCATTAGTCCTGTTGACTGGTTGCGGAGCCCCAAGCGCAATAATCGAATCCGCCCAAACTTCGTCCGCTGACCATGCTATCGCTGACTACGCAATCACAGGCGTTACCGTAATCGACGCCGAAAACGGCACGCGCACGAGCCAAACCGTGTTATTGAAAGGCGACAAAATACTCGCCGTGCAGCCTAGTACCGAGCTTGAGGCCTCTTTTAGCGCCGGAGAGACGATTGATGGAACCGGCAAATATCTAATTCCGGGACTGTGGGATATGCATGTACATATTACCTACGAGCCAGAACTCACGGAGGCAATGCCAGAACTGTTTCTCAAGTATGGAATCACCAGCGTCCGCGACACTGGCGGCTTGCTTGCGAACTTGCTGCCGGAAGTAACTCGCTGGCGCGAACCAGGGGCACGCGCACCACGAATATTCTTTAGTGGCCCCCTGCTCGACGGCGGCACTGTCGTCTACGATGGCGGCATCGTGCCAGAAATTGGTACCGCCAACGCAACGCCTGAAATGGCCGAAGCAAATATTGAAAAGCTCAAAGCAGCAGGCGTCGACTTCATAAAAACTTACGAACTGATCACGCCTGAAGTATTTCGGGTGCTCACTAAGGCTGCGCGCGACGCAGGCCTTCCTATTGCCTCGCACGTACCTTTGATGATGCCAGCCCGAGAAGCAGGCCCGCTGGTAGACTCAATGGAACACTTGCGAAACATAGAATTGGATTGCGCCGCTAACGCAAACGCTCTGTTGGAAGCACGTCAGGCTGCCATCGCGAGTCCCGGCGATCAGCCCGGGATCACGCTGCGCCGCGATATTCATTCCGATCAAAGACCAAAGGCAATCGAAAATTACAGTCAGGCCGCCTGCGACCAGGTCATCGACGCCCTGGCCAATACGATTCAAGTGCCTACTCTGCGGCTAAACACCAGTGCCCTGTACCAGCCCTACGATCGCCCGGACTGGCAAGCTGCCGTGCAAGAGTTACCGATTGCGAGTCAACAAAAATGGCTCGACACGGGAAAAAAATGGGCCGAGCAGCGTCCGTCTATGCCCACACAGAATGGCGAGTTTAGTCTCGCGTTGGTCGGCCAGTTGCACGAGGCCGGCGTGCCCATAGGAGCAGGTACCGACACGCCCATTGGCAGCGCGCTGCCGGGGTACAGTTTGCACACCGAGCTCGAGCGTTTGGTAGAAGCCGGCCTTAGCCCAATGGCCGCACTAAAGGCTGCCACCATTGAACCCGCACGCTTCTTGCGCCGCGAAAATCAAATGGGACAAATCAAACCAGGCTTTGTCGCCGATCTGGTACTGCTCAACAAAGACCCGCTGCAAGAAATCACCAACACCCGAACTATTCGAACGGTTTTTTCTAAGGGTCGTAGGCTTTGAGCGCAATAGTTACAGCGCGATAAGTGCAAGCGCCAGAACGCCGGCCCAAAGCACAGCCATAAAGGGCACAACCGCGGCCAGCACTGCGTTAAAACTCTCTCGAAACGCGAGCATCGCGGCAATCAACACCAGTCCATTGGGCGGAGTCAGGTAGCCTAGCGAGAGATTAAGTACCACCATTACGCCAAATGGGGCTGGCGCAAGCCCTAACCCCTCAGCAGTAGGCGCAAGCAATGGCGTGACAAGAAGTAACGCGGAAACCGCATCCAGCAAGAGTCCGGTCACAAACAGCGCAAAATTAACAACGCCAAGAAACTGCCCGGTTCCAAAGTCTTGCAGCACAAGCCAGTCACCAAGGCGTTCTGGAATCTGTTGGTAAAACAGATACGCCCCAAGCGAAACGCTAAACAACACCAACGGCAAAATTCGGCCGAGCTGTTGAATCGCATCCAGCACTGCATCCCTCGCCTTCTGCTTACTCAGCTCCCGATAAAACACGCTCTCGGCGATTAGCGCAGCAATCAGAAACAAAAGCCCACAGTGAGCAGGAGCTAGCTCAGAATTAACCAGCGCAAGAACCAATACAGAAACAGCTATCACGGCAGGCAACGCATCCGTCCAGGCCTTACGAAGTTCGCCACCAAAGCCACTAAAGCCGGCACGGTTCCAGTTCGTACAAGCGCTATAAACAACAAGCACCAGTACCAGGCAGAGCGCTGCGATCGCGGCAAGCGAAAACAAGCTAAAGAATTCGGTTTCACTCACAGCGCTGTACACAACAAGAGGCACCGAGAGCGGCAGCAGCACCCCTACAACTGCGCCAGAACACAGAAGCCCTATCGAGAACGATGCTCCATAACCTTCAGCTAGCAATGCCCGATTGAGTGTTGGGCCAACAGCAAGCAAGGCGATCGCTGGCGAGCCACAGAGCGCAGACACCAACACGATCGAAACAAGACCGCCAATCGCAAGGCCAATCGGCAGCGCACCACAGAGAACCCTGAGGAAGCTTGTCAGTCGTCGCGCGCCAACACCCGACGACATCAATGCATGCGCTAGGACAAAAATAGGCACAGCGAGCAACGTGTCGCGGTTAAGGGCATCCCAAAGGTCATAAAGCACGTATTCAGCGTGAGCGCCGGCAAACAGTGCATACAGCATCAACACCGTAGCGCCAATCACCACCAGCAACGACTGCCGCAACCACAGAAGCGCCACTACACCAAGAACAATCAGCCAATACACGCGAAAAGCCTAGCCTCCCGGATCGAGAAACGATGCAGACTGATGGAGTCGTTCGATTGACGACCTGATCGCAGGACGTGCTGAGGCATCCGCCGCATAGATACTGTAGCGAACCACGTTGCAACCAAAGGCTAATACCAATGTACTTTGTAGCCACCACAGGGGCCAATCGAGCACCGCCATGTATTCGCCCAACGCCCGGGTTTCAGAACTCATATAGGCAGCGAGGCAAAATAGCGCAAAGAAAAACAGCGAAGTAACGCTATAAGCGAGGGTCTCAAACCAGCTTCTGCTAAATGATCGCCTATCGAAGAATTGCTTACTCAAGGAAGGACGTACGCTGGCAACCGCTGAGGGTCCAATGCCAAAGAGCGTAAGCAACAACAAACCCTGAAGTGCTACTGGCCGCGGCCAGTGAATAAGTGGCGAAGCGATCTTGAACGGAATAGCCCACGCACACAGTTCGAGTACCAACGCACAAACGATCAGTACCAGTCCAAATAGGCATAACGCAGACTCAATACGAGTCAGCCAACGTACAACGTTCAGATTTTATCGGGCGGCTAGTTGATACGGCGCGTTAGCCTGAGCCCGCTCCCAGATAGAGACACCTGGTCAGTCTGACTGCGCTGCCAGATCAACGCAACGCCCGACAGGTCGCCTTTGCTCTTACCAAAGAATACCTCGTCACCGAGCTTCCAGCCGGTCATCCGTGTGCCCTGATCGACTTGATGCCGGTCGAGACGAGAGGATACGAGCCTGAATTGGGCAGGCGACCGTTGAGACGTGGCCTGGTGCGCTTTGGAAATCTTCTCGGGCTGAACTTCGGCCTGAACCAGAGAGCGCGTCTGGCCGTAAGGTGCAGTCCAGGAGGGGCCAAACAAGGGGTCGCTCGGGCGCCGCAAATCCAGCCGCGGCTTCGAAACTTTGACGTCTGCGGACGCCTTACTGTGGGAAAGCCTTACGTCCGCAATGTCTACCGTATTGTCAGCCTGGGCGGTATGGGCGCTCAGCCCCAGGCAAAGCACAAAACCAATACGCAACAAGCTGCGGCAAGCGGTACTCGCGACAGCGTTTCGCATTGTGGTTCGAGTGATTTCCATGCCCACCATAATGACAGCCAATACTGAATTCGCGGCCAGGAAGAGCAGAGAACCGATGGACTAAAAGTGAGGAATAGTGGGCGAATCGACAAATTTCTGTGTCTTGCGCTTAACAAGTAATTATTTTTCTGTATCAGACGATTAGATGTAATCTGTACTTGAGGATTTTGCAAAAAAAAGGGGCGACTTACATGCGAATTACACACACCAAAGGCATAGCAGTTCCGACGCTCGTAGCCCTGCTACTTGCAGCCTGTACCACATCAGTTACCAACACTGTTGGCTTGAACGACACTGCACCGCAAGCTAGCACAACAACAGACGCGAACAACAACGAGCAACAGGATTCTCTCGACAATCGAATGGATGCCGCTATCTCTGCCGTCACCCTGCAATCTGAAACCGACATCGGCTTAATGGCGCGGTTTCATTTTGCCACCCACACCAAAGACTTTGATAAGGCGCGCGCCTTCTATCGAATGCTTGGCTACACCGACGGCGTCGGCGGTTTTCCGCTAACCAACACCCACCAGATGGCACGCGCCCTGGGTATGTTCGATGAGTGCCAATATGAGCTTGCCAAGGGTGAAGTGATCTCATTGCCCGGCAGCTTGAATGCAGCAAACATCGACCTGTTGCAGTTCAAAACGCCCTTCAATGACGAGCCTCCCTACGAGCTCCCCAATCACCTCGGCATGGCCTATGCCGCGCTGCTGACTACTGATCTCGGCCAAGACGTTGCCTTCCTGAAAACTCAGGGCGTCGACTTCTTGTCAGAGCCTTACGGCGTACCCGGTAATCGATATGTGTTTTTTCGAGATCCCGAAGGCGTGCTCTACAAGCTGATGGAAACGGCACCCCCACACGGCGATCCTGAAAAGAACATGCACATAGTGGCTATGCCCTATATCGGCATCAACGTAACCAATCTCGAAGAGTCGCTCGAGTTCTATAAAAAGTTTGGCTATACGCAACAGGTTATGCTGCAACAAACCGATGGCAGCAAGGCCGAGGCACAGGCCTGGGGACTGGACGCTCCCTTTAAGATAAAGGGGGCCGACATCGCGCTTGGTCGCGGCGACCAACACGTGTTGCGGCTGGTGCAATGGATAACGCCCTTCGATCCCGATCCTGCATACCCACCGCCTATCAATCACATCGGCATAAATCGAATCGCCCTGATGGTGCCCGACGTTGAGCGCGCCGTGGGTATCCTGAAAGCACAGGGGGTCCCCTTTTTATCTGAGCTAGCACCCTGTTGTTCCGGCACCGGCGAGGACGAAACGGCTATCGTCCATGCCATTGATCCCGACGGGGTCTTCCTTGAGTTTGTTGGCAGCATCAGCAAGCGAGCACCAATTCCACAGCCCGAGCACTGCCCGCCGCTGGAAATCAAAATGCCACCCTCTTAATCGAGCTGCATATTTCGCACGTCGGATACGAAAAGTACCGCAACCGTAGGCACAAGGATAAGCGCAGCGGCTACCAGCAGAGCCACCTGGTAGCCGTAGGCTTCAAATAGAAAACCACCAGCGACTATACCCAGCGGCGCAAGCGCAATAGATCCCAAATGATCATAGGCACTAACGCGCGAGAGCATTTCGTGCGGCACTTTTTTCTGCAGCGCGGTGTACCAGAGGATGCCAAAGATCTGTCCGGCGACACCGCCGCAAAACGCAACGAAGATGGCAAGCGTAAGGGGCGATGAATACGCCAGCGCTATCGGCAAGCCCCCCATAGCAAACACGCAAAAAGTGCCAAAACGCATGGGGAATCTGGGACGCACCTGTATACCCAACAGCGCACCCACAAGCGTCCCCAGACCAAAGCCACCGGCAATAAATCCCCAGTCACTGGCACCCGCCATTTCGGTTCGGGCATAGGCCGGGCCCAACAAACCAAAGACCGCCTCTTGCCCGGCAACCACAAGCGAGAATTGCGCAACAATCACCCACAACCAGGTGTGCGCCGTAAATTCGCGCCAGCCCAGGCGCAGATCTTCCATAAGCGAAGCCTTCTCCGGCGGACGCTGAATCTTCGGCACAAGCGAATACACAAGCAACGCCGAAACTCCAAAGGATGCTGCATCTATTGCGAGTGTCCAACCTGGGCCTACCGTTGCAACCAATAAGCCGCCTAGTGCCGCGCCGCCCGCAAAAGCACCAAAGCGCGCCATCGACAACACAGCATTTGCCGCCTGCAGCTCATGGGCCTCAACAAGTTGCACTATAAAGCCCACCGCAGCCGGCTGATGAAAGGCCATGACCACGCCATGCACCAGCATCAGTCCAGTGAGCAGCGGCACCGTTGCCGTTCCAGAAAGAAACAGCCACGCCATGCCAAACTGCGCAAGCATAGACACCGATTCGGCGATCCACATCACTCGCTTACGAGACGTTCGATCGGCGACCACACCGCCAAACAGCAACACGAACACAGCAGCGAGCGTTGGGGCCGCAATCACAATGGCTGAATCTTTCGCAGAACCGGTAAGTTCCAAAACACCAAACGCAAGCGCAATGGGCGCCATGGCAGTACCGGTGTAACTCACCAGGTAGGCCACAAACATCTTGCCCACATTGGGGCTGGTTAAGAGTTTTAATCCGGCCCTAATACTGGGATCCGGGCTGGAATCGGCGCTAGCCTCCTGCTCCGCCTGCGACTGGGTCACCTTGCCGGTTCAATCCGGCAATTCTCAGGAAGTGCGCTCAAACACATAAGGTTCGAGCGACTCTTGCGCGGCAATCCGGTATTTATGCCAACGGCCGCCACCGTAGTACGCAAGGCTGCCTGGTTCGGCGTCACCATGGCCGTTGTAGTAGGTAATGCAATCACGCAACGGACGCGTCATTGAATCGGCCTGTCGACAGTGCTCCGCGTATTCATTTTCGGGCTCAGCCTTAATGTCTACCACGTTATCGCCCCGCTCCCGAAGCGTTGACAACATCCACACCACGTAGTCGCCATGCTCTTCGATCGCGTTGACAAAGTTAAAGGTGCCGCCACCGCCCTGGGGTCCCGAAACAATAAAGAGGTTAGGAAACCCTTTGCTGTGCAAACCAAGAAATGTCTTGGTGCCTTCTGTTGTCCATTTCTCTTTGAGGGTTTGACCACCACGACCGGTAATCATGTTGAACGACGAGGTCGCCATCCATTGAAACCCGGTGGCATAAATAAGCACATCAAGCGGGTACTCCGTATCGTCATGAACAACGCCGCGCTCGTTGATCTTGGCAACCCCTGTGGGCGCCGTGTCTACCAGATGCACGTGAGGCAAATTAAACGCAGGCAAATACTCATCGTGAAAGGTTGGGCGCTTGCAGCCATAAGGGTAGTAGGGTTTTAGGGCAGCAGCGGTCTCCGGGTCTTCGACGATGGCATCAACGCGGGCCCGAATTTGCTCCATAATTCGAAAGTTAGAGTTAAGTTGCTTCTGCACATACTCTTCCGGCGATAGCCGTGTAGCGTGCTGTTTGCGCACTTTGAAGTCGTCGACCTTACCACCCAGATAGTCTTCATTTGCCTGTAGGGCCGTTCGTCCCTCGGAAATTTTCGCAAACCGAGCGCGGCGCTTTTTGGCCCAATTGGGTTCGTTACTCCATTGATCAATTTCTTCCTGTGTGGTCGCCCGTTGATCTCGAACATCGATTGAAGACGGGGTTCGCTGAAACACATAAAGATCGCTCACCATCTTGGCAAGCTCAGGAACGGCCTGCACTGCGGTTGCGCCCGTACCTATAATGCCCACGCGCTTGTCTTTGAGGTCTATGTTGTAGTCCCAGCGCGAGGTGTGAAACGACTCGCCCTGAAAGGATTGCATGCCGTCGATCCGGGCGAGCTTGGGCGTCGTGAGAATTCCATTGGCTAGCACGACGAAGCGTGCACGCATCTTGTCACCCCGATCGGTGTTCACCGTCCAGCGCGCGCTCGCTTCGTCCCAGTCAGTGGTTTCTACCGTGGTATGAAACAGGCAGCGATCATAGAAACCAAATTTCTCTGCCATTGACTGGCAGTACTCCATGATTTCAAACCCGGCCGCAAACTTCATTGTGGGTACGTAACCCATCTCTTCGAGAAGCGGCAGATAGCTGTAGGACTCAACGTCGCAAGCAATGCCAGGGTACCGGTTCCAATACCAGGTGCCGCCAACGTCGCCGCCTTTCTCGCAGAACCGAACGTCAGTGAAGCCGGCTTGTTTTAATTTGTACCAAAGCAGTAAGCCAGCAAAGCCCGCCCCAACCACCAACACTTCACACTCATCGGTAAGCGCCTCTCGCTCTATCGGTGGAGCGGAATAAACGTCTTCAAGGTAATGCGCAAAGTCACCTTCCATGGCCATGTAGTCAGCAGCACCAGCGCGCGCTTCCTTAAACTCGCGGTACTTCGCCTGCTCGGCAGCGTTGAACCTTGCACCTGGTTTTGCTTCTGGCAGCGTCTTGAGCTTTTCATCGGTAATCGTCGAGTAACCCTTGCCGGCAATTTTGTCGTTCGCTTTCGCGGCCCGGGTGTTAAACACTTTCAACCCGCTTTCTGGATCGACGGATATAGCCGGGCTCTGGTTTGATGAAGAGTGGGTAGAAGGGTTGGAGTCGGTCATATTTGCTGCTCTGCTCGCCATGCTCAAAAGTTCCTGCGCGTCCAGAATACCCAGCGAAACCGCAGCGAGACAAGCTCCTTTCGATTTTGCGCCCTTTGAGTACACTGTAGGCTTTCGCATTAAAAAAGACGCAACCATGACTGACGAAGCACCAGACCCCCAAAAGAACATGCCCCCAGGCTACGAGCCCGCCAAAG
>CAZFIA010000156.1:0-9535 GCA_964519335.1 uncultured Pseudomonadales bacterium | reverse complement strand
CCTTCGGCTTCACAGAGAAATCCTACAAATCGACCAGCTCGACCTCGTCGATGGTTTCACCAAGAAAGTAGTTGCCTACCCGTCGAAATCGCGCAACGTCGTCTGTCGCCAACAAAGTCCTGTTGGCTGCAGCATCTGTTGATGCGCTCGCAGGACCAAGCATTGGACCAAGTGCCAGGCCGACTTCAGCGGCGGTGGTGGCTGCAGAATCAACCAGCACAACCTCGTCACCCAGAATGCTTCTCAAAGCCGTGCGAAACACAGGGAAATGTGTGCAACCCAGCAGCAGCACATCCGGTTGCCAATCGATGATGCCCGCGAGGTACCCCTTAAGCGTTGCCTCAGGAACTTCACCGTCGAGCCAGCCTTCTTCTGCAAGCGAAACCAATAGCTGACAGGCGCGGCCACGAACACTTAACTGCGGCCGCCGCGAAAGCAGTGCGCGCTGATAGGCATGCCCGCGGACCGTACTTTCGGTGGCAAACACAGCAACCCGTTCAACGTTATCTACCGCGCACGCAGCCGTAGCTCCGGGTTCTACGACACCAAAAACCGGGATATCAGAGTATTCTGCCCGCAACGCATCTAACGCCACGGCGCTTGCCGTGTTGCAAGCAATCACCAGAGCGCCTACACCGCGATTAACAAGTTCGCGCGAGGCCCGCAACGCATAACGCTGCACGGTAACCGGGCTCTTAGTGCCATACGGCAAACGCGCCGTGTCGCCCAAATAAATAAAAGACTGTCCAGGCATGGCAGCCTCAAGCGCACGCAAAACGGTGAGACCACCCATCCCCGAATCAAATACCCCAATGGGCGTACCAGTCTTGAACTTCGGCTGATTGGAATGCGACATCATACCGCGGACACTACTCTAGAAGATTTCGCCCGCGCTTCGCACCCAGCCTTAATCGTAAGGCGTTAAGCTTAATAAAACCGCCCGCATCCGACTGATCATAGGCACCGCCATCGTCTTCGAAGGTGACAACGTCTGCATCGTACAGACTGTCATCCGAACGTCGACCGAGTACTGCAACCGTGCCTTTGAACAGCCGCAGCTTCACGTCGCCATTAACATAGCGTTGCGAGTGATCAATTAGCGCCTGCAGCGCCAGTCGCTCTGGTGACCACCAATAGCCGTTATAGATCATCTCCGCATACTTCGGCATCAACGAGTCTTTCAGGTGGCCCAGTTCGCGATCGAGCGTTATCGACTCCATCGCCCGGTGCCCCTTAAGCATAAGGGTACCGCCTGGCGTTTCGTAACAGCCGCGTGACTTCATACCCACCATCCGGTTTTCAACCAGATCATCGCGGCCGATGCCGTGCATGCCACCTATACGATTGAGTTCAGTGAGCATGGCCGCTGGCGTGAGCGCCTTGCCGTCTAACGCCACCGGATCTCCACGCTCATAAGTGAGAGTGATTTCGAGCGGTGTATCTGGCGCCTGCAGCGGGTCTACCGTCCAACGCCACATCGCGTCATCGGCTTCTTTCCAAGGATCTTCGAGCCCACCGCCCTCGTAAGAAATGTGCAATAGATTTGCATCCATTGAGTACGGCGATTTTTCTCCCTGCTTGTGATAGTCGACGGGAATCTGGTGTTTCTCACAGTACTCCATCAATGCTTCGCGGGAGTTCAAGTCCCAGTCTCGCCAGGGTGCAATCACCTTGATGTCAGGATCGAGCGCGTAGGCACCCAGCTCATAACGCACCTGGTCGTTCCCTTTGCCGGTTGAGCCATGCGCAATCGCATCTGCACCCGTTTGCCGGGCGATTTCTACCAGCCGCTTGGTAATTAAAGGTCGGGCGATGGAGGTGCCCAGCAGATACTCGCCCTCGTACACCGTGTTGGCTCGAAACATCGGATAAACAAAGTCGCGCACAAACTCTTCGCGCTCGTCTTCGATGAAAATCTCCGTTGCACCCATCTGCTCCGCCTTGGCGCGCGCAGGTTCAACCTCTTCGCCCTGCCCAAGATCCGCCGTGTAGGTGACAACCTCAGCGTCGTACGTCTCCTGCAACCATCGACAGATAACGGAGGTATCGAGCCCCCCAGAGTAAGCCAGCACAATTTTTTTCATGGTTTTCCCCGCCAAATGGAGGCGTAGGGTATGAAGCGTCGACACCAGAGTAAAGCTAGGAGTCATGCCCTGAGACAGCACACCAGTTTAGTTGTTTTGGCAATATATCCAGAAAATTGGTGCAAACATGCAGGCAAGACTATTTTTTTGAAGTTCAGGACTGTTAGTGTAGTCCGATGAATCTTGCCGCCCGCTTCCGCGGCTTCATGCCTGTAGTCATCGATATCGAGACCGGCGGGTTTGACGCCAGCCGCCACGCTATTCTGGAAATGGCCGCCGTCTTCCTCGACAGAGATGATGAGGGACTGCACATTGCTGGAAGTTGGCAGCAAGCCGTCGCCCCGCGATTGGGTTCCGCCATAGAGGAGGCCTCACTCAAGGTCACCGGCATAGATCCAACGCGTCCGGCTATGGCTGAGGAGGAGGCCCTGGCCGAACTATTTTCGGTAGTTCGTAAGCTCCAGCGCGAAACCGAGTGCCAACGATCCATTATGGTGGCTCACAACGCCGCTTTTGATATGGGATTTCTCAACGCGGCCATCGAACGTCACAACATCAAACGCGCACCTTTTCACCCTTTCACCTTCATAGATACCGCGTCAATTGCGGCACTAAGCGTGGGGCATACGGTACTTAGGGAGGCCTGCAATCGCGCAGGCATTGAATTCGATACCGAGCAGGCCCACGGCGCACTTTATGACGCCGAGCGAACGGCCGAGCTCTTGTGCTGGAGCGTCAATCGCTGGGATACGGACTGCGGTACCTGGCAGGAAAACTAGCAGGCTTCAGGTTTCTTGGCTGTTTGCGTTGTCGTCGCCGGAGCCCGCACCCTTAATCACTTCCTGCAATTCACCGGCTTCAAACATCTCTGTAATGATGTCGCAGCCACCGACCAGCTCGCCTTTTACAAACAGTTGCGGAAAGGTTGGCCAGTCGGAGAATTGGGGGAGATTGGCTCGAATCTCGGGATTACTCAAAATATCAACATAGGCGAATCGTTCGCCGCAGGCCATGAGCGCCTGTACCGTTCGAGCAGAGAATCCACACTGGGGTGCCTGCGGAGATCCCTTCATATACAAAATGATGGGGTTGGTTGTTACCTGCTCGCGAATGGAGTCAAGGACGGCATCGGTCATAATGATCTACCTCGTGAATTAACCTCATTCTACCGCGTTTGCATTAAGTTTTGGATCGCTTGTCGGCGGCGTGAGCGAGTATTATAGTCTTTGATTCAAGGCAGCTCGGCTGCCTTTTGCGTTTCTGGCCGCTTTTTGTCTGAACAACGTAACAAGAAGGCCCTAAAGACGGCCACATCATGAAGATCCCGCTATGACCGCGATAATGGAAACTTACAACCGCTTGCCCGTGGCCTTTGTGCGCGGCCTGGGCGCGCATCTGTTCGACGAGCAAGGCAACGACTATCTCGATGCCCTTAGCGGCATTGCTGTCGCAGGGTTGGGGCACGCGCACCCTGGTGTTGCGCAAGCCATTAAGGATCAGGCCGACCAACTTCTGCACACGTCAAATCTCTACAAGATTCCTGCCCAGGAACGACTCGCCAAACGCCTGGTAGATATTTCCGGTATGGACTCTGTGTTTTTTGGCAACTCCGGCGCCGAGGCTAACGAAGCCGCCATCAAGATTGCCCGTCTGTATGGCTCCTCGCGAGATATCAAGGTACCGACGATCGTTGTTATGGACGGCAGTTTTCATGGCCGAACCATGGCGACGCTAACCGCCACAGGCAACCGCAAGGTGCAGGCCGGTTTTGAACCTCTACTCGGAGGCTTTGTTCGTGCACCCTTTGGCGATGTCGACGCCGTGCGTACCATTGCCGCAAACAATCCCGACGTTGTGGCCGTGCTTACTGAACCCGTACTTGGTGAGGGTGGCATCCAGATTCCTGGCAACAGTTACCTGAGCGAACTGCGTGCGCTGTGCGACGAACACCAGTGGTTGATGATGCTCGATGAAGTTCAAACGGGAAACGGACGCACTGGGAAATATTTTTCTTACCAGCACAGCAGTAGTTTGCCGGACGTGGTCACTACCGCTAAAGGACTGGGCAATGGCGTACCCATCGGCGCATGCCTCGCGCGCGGCAAAGCCGCTGAGATGTTGGTACCGGGCACACACGGCTCTACCTTTGGCGGTAACCCACTAGCCTGTGCTGCTGCAAATGCGGTAATAGATGCGCTAGAAGATGGCCTCATCGATCGCGCGGCCGAGCTGGGCAAACGCGTTCTTGCACGGCTTGAAAACTCGCTCAAAGGCAATAACCGGGTTCTAGAGATTCGCGGCACCGGTCTCATGATTGCGATCGAGCTTACCGAGCCTTGTGGCGAGTTGATCGGCAAAGCGCTTGAGAACCATCTGCTCCTTAACGTCACCGCAGACTCAGTGATTCGATTGCTACCGCCATTGGTTATGAGCAACGAAGAGGCCGACCTCATGGTCGACCGTGTCGTGTCACTAATCTAATGTCTAACTCCAAAAAAAAACGCGACTTTCTGTCGCTGCTTGATCTATCGCCAGAAGAAATTACTTATCTGATTGATCGCGCGCGCGAACTCAAGGCCATGCAGAGTCGCGGCGAGCTGTGGGAGCCCCTGCGCGGCAAGACCCTGGCGATGATTTTTGGCCTAAGCTCAACGCGCACGCGCGTTGCCTTCGAAACTGGCATGCACCAGCTTGGGGGGCACGCAATTTTCATGAGCCCCAAAGACAGCCAGCTCGGACGTGGCGAGCCGGTCGAGGACACCGCCCGGGTGCTCGCCGAGATGGTTGACGTAGTGATGATTCGCGGCGACTCCCAGGCCGACATGGAAACCTTTGCGCGCTACTCAAGCGTACCCGTTATAAACGCCATGTCGGAACTGCTGCATCCTTGCCAACTTCTTGCCGATATCCAAACCTTCAACGATCATCGCGGATCAATCGAAGGCGCCACGGTCGCCTTTGTGGGTGACGGCTACAATATGTGCAATTCCTACATTAACGCCGCAACACAACTGGGTTTCACGCTCAACATCGCCTGCCCCAAGGGTTACGAACCTCAAGCCGAGCGTCTAACCAACAACAACGTGCGGCTGTTCGATTCGGCGGCGGAAGCCGTCGAAAAAGTGGACCTTGTGGTGACCGATGTGTGGTCCTCGATGGGCCATGAAGAAGAAACCAAGGAGCGTATTGCCGCTTTCACCCCCTACCAGATAACTTCTCGCCTGCTCAATCTCGCAAACGCTGATGCTTTGCTCATGCATTGTTTGCCCGCGCACAGGGGCGAAGAGGTAGATGATGCGGTTATGGATGATCCACGCAGTGTGGTTTGGGAAGAAGCCGGCAATCGGCTTCATACCCAAAAGGCGTTGCTCGAGTTTTTGCTCGCGCCGCTATCTGCGGAAGATCGAAAGCCCTAGAGCTTTAGCCCGCTCAATGGTTCGGGCTTGTGAATGCCATACCCTTGCGCGTAATCCACCCCAATCTCTCGCAGCTGCGCGAGAATCTCGTCGTTCTCGACAAATTCGGCGATCGTCTTTTTGCCCATGTAGTGGCCAATCTCGTTGATCGATCGAACGACCGCATAGTCACCCGGGCTGTCAGCCAGATCACGAACAAAGACACCGTCGATCTTTACGTAATCTACAGGCATGTTGCGCAGGTAGGAGTAGGAAGACAGGCCCGTTCCAAAATCGTCGAGAGAGAATCGGCAACCGATGATCTTCATACGATTCATGAAGTCGATCGCGTTATCAAGATTAGATATGGCGGCAGTTTCTGTCACTTCGAAACACACCTTAGCTGTAGGCGTTTGAGTTTCAGCAAACTGCTCTAGTACAAAGTCAGCGAAGGCCTCTTCGTTCATGGAGTGGCCCGAAATATTAATCGCAAAGCCAGAAATATCATCGAGCTCATCACGGTGTTCAGATACCCACTGGAACACGTTCTTTATTACCCAGCGATCAACTTGCACCATTCGGTTATAGGTTTCGGCCGCAAGTATAAATTCAGCTGGTGGCATCATTTTGCCCTGCTCATCCATCATGGTGAGCAAGATTTCATAGTGTGGCTGGACTTGAGAATGCGCCGAGATGGGTACAATCTTCTGGCAATTGAGCACCAGGCGCTCATCATCCAGGGCCTTATCGAGTTCGGTTACCCACTCCATAACACCTTGACGCTGCTGCATCTTGGAATCGCCAAGTTCAAGCTCTTCCAGGCGATTGCGGCCGGATTCTTTCGCGGCGTAACAGGCTTCTTCTGCGCATACGAGCATCTCCTGGACATCACTGGTTTCGTCGACAAAGACAAGTCCCAGGCTCGCTGACAGGCTGTGCACCCGGTCTTCCCAATTGAAACGCTCGGCCCGCATGGTTTCGAGCAACTCTTCGCCTACGCGACGAACGTCTTCAGATGAAAGGTTCTCTATGTGTAGACCAAACTCGTCGCCACCAAGGCGTGCGACACTAGCATCGTAGGGTTCGCCGAATTCTGCTAACAGCGAACCAAGGTGCTTGAGTAAGGCATCGCCAGCTGCGTGGCCGCTGGTGTTGTTGATAATCTTGAATTGATCTAGATCAAGATGAAAAAGCGCACTTTCACTGTGATCGGCTTTGGCCTTGTTTATCGCTTTTTCAATGCTACGTTCGAATTCTTTTCGATTTAGCAGCGAGGTGAGCTCGTCATGCGATGCCTGATAGGCCAGCTGATTGTGCATGTTTTGCAACATTCGCTGTGAAGCCCGCTCCATGAGAGGCATGTCGTAGTCATCGAGCAAGGTGATCTCACCCTTGTGCAAGCCATCTGTGAGCTGCTTTAAACTGAGATCTTTTGTCTTAACGCCTTTTCGATTAACTAACACAAACAGCGTGTATTGATCGCCCACAAAGGCGACCGTTAGAATCAGTGGTCGACCATTGTCGTCACTGGTCGCGAGCCATTCGCCTACCTGAATGCGACGTGCCCGTTCAAGAGCTGTGGTCCAACTACTGCGCAGGCTTTCATCTTCAGTATCGATCTCTGGATCGGTATCGGGCAGCAAGCCCTCAAGACCCAGAGCCCCAACAAGTTCTTCTTTAGGTGTAACTACACTTTCTGTTTCCGCCCTGGCACCAGAGGTATCCCCTACCATGGCTGATGACAGCTTATTAACCAGCGGTGTTCGCTTAGCGGGATCAAACGATATGTCATCGAGCCCAGTTACTACGCGCCGCAGAATGTCTTCAGGTTCTACAAAGTCTTCGTCGCCAGGCTTAACTTCGCCGGCGAGGTGTTTCTTAACCTGATCGACAACACCCACCGCATCGCGCCACTCGGCACTGTCGTTGCCGTGGCGGAGATAGGTATGAACCAAAAGGTTCCGCCAACCCGGATTAAGCAGTTCAACCAAGAGATCAGGTACTTCCTGATCGGCAATCCTATCGCCCACCTCTTCTACAACGGTGCGACGTGCCCGAGCGAGCTTCTGCTGGCCCTCACTGGCCCGGACGGTCCGTTCTACATTGCCACGATAGGCTTGAGTCTGCCGATCGATAAGCGGGTTGAGCTCATTAACGGCTTCCTGAATAACTTCTGGGTTTTCATCGTAGTCTTTAACAACTTTTTCAAGTACAGCATCTACGCGACGACCAACTTCGCGATCAATTCCCTGATTTACATCGTTCGTGTTACCCAGCCGCGCAAGCAGGTTGAGCATCATCGCAGCTTCGTGAGGATCCTCTGCGGTATGCTCTAGAAATTTCTCATCCGTTGCTGCAACCTTGTTTAGCGTGATCTCCAATCGTTTGATCCAATCACGAACACCTTCGGTGACGAGCTCATCCTCGCGCATGGAATCAACAAGGTTTTCCATCACGTTGAGGGTGTCGTATTCAGCCGGACCAAAGCCTTTGGCATCGCCGTGCTGCTGTCGCAGAACTTCAACCAGTCGGGGCTTCAGCCGTTCATCACCAAGAGAAGCATCGCCCAGCTCGCCCTGAATTTGCTGAAACGCGTCCATGATGTCATCAGGCGCAAATTTGGTCTCCGCGGGTGCGTCTTCTGGCACCAACAGATCATCGACTTGCTGGCCCATGCGCTCGCGAGTTTGTCGCCCGAGCGACAACAGTTCGCGTGCCGCCTTGTAAACTTCCGCGGTACCACCGCGCACAGAGGGAGCAAACGGATCGTGTCCGGCCATCGCCCGCGGTTGAGACACGCCATCAACCGCCATGGCCGCCTCGCGCACCGCAGAATCCATCTCCTGATAACTTTCCGGATCTTGTACCGCCGGTGGCTCCAGAGATTCGTCAGGCAGTAGCGGCTCGGACACGGGGCTTGGCGAATGCTCCGCGCGCTGCTGTGCCGCTCTCAATTCTTCTACACTCGGAAAGACACCGGTTTCTGCAAGCATAGTGGTCAATGCGGAATAGAGACTTTCGAGCACCGGAATCAAAACGTTTTGAAACTCGGTAAACACGTCCTGTTTAACCGTTCTGCGAAACTCCATGTTCTCGATCGAGTCGGCAAAGGCCCACGTGAGCACCGCCGGACCAATAGGAACAACATCTTTGTGGCCCCAGGGCTTCGCGATGAGTTCGAGCCAGTGGCGCAAGTCATGAAGCTGATCACCAAAATTGCCTTCGGCCTTGGAGATAACCTCTGCTACAACCAGCCACTCTTCAAATTCTTCAGTGTCCACCAGCTCAAGTTTTTGTGTGTTACCTGTATCGCGGCGCCGGCGTTTCTCGAGCACCTCTTCAAACTCACTAACCTGATCGATCTGCTTAAGCACCAAATCGGCGAAGGAAGCCTTGGATTGTTCAGCGCCTTTCTCGAGCTGATCGAGTCCTTCAAAGAACATCATCTGCATCGCGTTGGTGCCCGCATCGCGCGCTTTGTTCATCAAACTCTTGCCGGCACTATCAAAAAAGTTGCGGCTAATACGTTCAACGGCGCGTTCCATCACGCGGCGCAGACGACGCCTTATTCGCTCCGCATCAACCTCGCTGACGCGGTGATCTCGCAGTAGCTGATCAGGAACCTGGGGGGCTGAGCCAGTAGTTTCAGTACTCGGCGCGCCAGGTTTGCCACTCACTTCTCGGCGCGAAACGGTCCCAGAAGCCACCGCGTACTCGAGCAACGCATCAAACGCATCAGCCGGCAAGCCATCGGGGTAGCGAATGCCCATTCCCCCACCGTTGTCGAGCACTCGAGCAACGACGCATGCGAGGCGAAAATGCAATTGCCCTGACGGCGTAGCCACGGAGAAATGCAAACTGATATCCGCGCCTGCTTCGTAAACGCTGCCCGATGACAACAGCGAGGCGCTGCCGCCAGAACCGGTGAGCAACATCCCACCTTGGCAAAAGTCGCGAATAGTACAGAGCCACGACCGGCCTTGCGGCGGATGCACTAGGGCGCTCAGCGATATCGGCTGGCGCAGATGTTGGCGTCTGTTTGCGTCCATTAAATCG
>CAZFIA010000155.1:7381-9624 GCA_964519335.1 uncultured Pseudomonadales bacterium | reverse complement strand
CCCCACAGCACGGCGAACGAACAGCACAACGAGGCGATACCTTCAGAATAGTTGCGCGCAGCCATGAGCTGGCCAATTACTCGACCGGAACGGTTTTTGGCGACCTTTCGTTTGCCCAGGGCAACTTCGGTGTCGTAGATCATCGCAAGGTCAGCACCCGATACCAGCGAGTTACCGATGGCAAGACACACCTCAAAGGCGGCAAGCCCCCAGAACCCATCGGCAACTACCAACAGTGAGTTTCCTATGCCGTAGAACAAACTGCCCACAACCAGTGTCGCTTTGCGCCCCAATACGTCGGCCAAATAGCCTGAGGGCACCTCGCACACAACAATAACCGCCGCAAAGATTGCCTGCAGAGTGAGAATGGCCGCCATGTCGAGACCTTTCGACCCCATGAACGGCACAACTACAGGTATCACGACCATAAAGGTTTGAAAAAACGACAGCTGCAGTACGCGCCGCTTGTTTTGCTCGAGAGATTTAATCTCTGTTAGCTCTATTGATGTTGGATTAGTCATAGATTTTCGACTTGGTAGCGCCTGAGAAAGTGCAGGCCAAAAAAAACCCCGAAGGCTTGAAGCACTTCGGGGTTATTTGTAACGCGTTGGCGTAGATTCAAATCATCCCGAAGTATCGCCCGTAAATACCGATCGCATGGCACAGAACGGACCCCACACAGACTGGGTATCTGTTTTGCAGACGGCGTGCGAGCCGGCGCGGTATAGATTGTTGAAGGGCTGGATAATCACGGGAATGTGCAACGTTCGTTTAATGAGAGGGCGCGAATCATGCCTAGGCGTAGCCGGGGTGTCAATCAACTCCTGTCTACTCAGGCGTTCAAAATCGCATAAACTGAGAACCAATTATCAAGATCACACATCGGGGAGCGCCGAAAAATGAAGGTCGAACTGCACCATAGCTACGAACAGCGGCTCCCTGCTGACGATGCACACCCCTATCGCACCGGCGCCTGGCGACCGCAGCACAAAGAATTTACCGCCTGGAACCTGGATGTAGTGGGCGAGATTCCTCGTGATCTCAACGGCGTTTACTTACGCAATACAGAAAATCCGCTGTTTGAGCCCATCAAGCGCTATCACCCCTTCGACGGCGATGCCATGTTGCACAGCATGAGCTTTGAAGACGGCGAGGCGCGCTACGCCAACCGATTTGTGCAAACGGATGCCTTCAAAGCAGAGCAAGCCGCGCAAAAGAGCCTATGGGCCGGCATTACCGAGCATCCCAGCAACGCGCTGGCGGAAGAAGGTTGGGGCGCTCGCACTATGATGAAAGATAACGCGAGCACCGATGTCATCGTTCATGGCGGCAAGGCGCTTGCGAGTTTCTATCAATGCGGCGAGCTGTATGCGCTAGACCCCCGAACTCTTGAGCAGCTAGGCAAAACCGAGTGGCAAGGGCAGTTTCCCAAAGAAGGCGTTTCTGCCCACCCCAAGCTTGATGAGCACACCGGCGAGCTGTTGTTCTTTAACTACGGGCTCGATGCGCCTTTCATGCACTACGGCCTGGTATCTCGAGATGGCACACTCAGCAACTACATTGATATCCCTGTCGCAAGTCCGCGCCTGCCCCACGACATGGCTTTCACAGAGAATTACGCGATCCTCAATGACCTGCCGCTGTACTGGGACGTGAAGTCGCTGGCCGAGGGCCACTTCTCTAACCGCTTTCATCGCGATGAACCCAGCCGATTTGCTGTTGTGCCACGCAACGGTACAACAGAGGACATTAAGTGGTTCGAGGCCGACCCCACCTTTGTGCTGCATTGGACCAATGCTTATGAAGACGGCGACGAAGTAGTGCTCGAAGGATTTTTCCAGCACAACCCCACCGCCCGCGGCGTCACCCGCGCCACCGGCCACATGAAGGGGTTTGAAACCCTTGATATGAACGTGTTGGAAGCCCGCGCCCATCGCTGGCGATTCAATATGAAAACCGGCGCGTGCCGCGAAGAGCCGCTTAGCGATACGTGCTGCGAGTTCCCCATGATTAACGGCCGCCACGCCGGCCGTAAACACCGCTACAGCTACAACGCGCGCTGCGCCAAAGATCTGTTTGCGTTTGATGGCTTGATTAAACACGACCTGCAAACCGGCGTTGAGGAAATTGTAGATATGCCAAAGGGCGTGTATGTGAGCGAAACCGTAATGGCGCCCCGCGATGGATCGACAGATGAGGACGACGGTTACCTGGTGACCTTCACCACAGACATAAACAACGAC
>CAZFIA010000155.1:1747-7281 GCA_964519335.1 uncultured Pseudomonadales bacterium | reverse complement strand
AATTCATGGGGTCAGAGTAAAGTGCCAGAGTAAGCAGTCCGCTCGCAGACTAACAATAAATACGGGGACAGTTTACCTATTTCAAGGAAGCGATCGATGAAGATTGGAATGCTCGGAGCGGCTTTGATAGCGCCTGTTGCGATCATCAAACCCGCAGAGTCTGAGCCCCGCGCTGTTATGCAGGGGGTTGCTTCTCGAGACCCGGCCCGCGCGAAGTCGTTTGCCCAGAAGCACAATATCCAGCACGCCTTTAGCACCTACGATGATCTAGTACATTCACCCGAAATCGATCTCGTCTACAACGCCTTACCCATTAACCTGCATGCCGAATGGACAATCAAAGCACTAAAAGCAGGCAAACATGTGCTGTGCGAGAAGCCGTTGGCAATGAACGGCGGGCAAGCCGAAGCCATGCTGGCGGCGGCTGAATCAAGCGGTGCGCGACTAATCGAGGCGTTTCACTACCGCTACCATCCTGCCTTCGAAATATTCTTGGACTGGGCATCGAACAAATCTATTGGCGACGTCCGCTCTATTCGAGCGCACTTCAATGTGGGCCTGGTGGATGACGGTAAGAACATTCGATTCGAACCTGAGCTGGGTGGTGGCGCCATGATGGATCTGGGGTGTTACCCCATCAGCTGGACGTTGGCGGTTATGCGCCATGAACCCGTTGAGTGCAACGCAAAAGCGGTGCTAACTGCCAAAGGCGTTGATGAAAGTATGACCGCAGAGCTTCACTTTGCTAGCGGCGCACTCGCCGAGCTGTCGACGTCAATGGCAGCGGATCTGCCGCCGTCGTGTGAGATACATGTGATCGGAGAGCGAGGTGAAATCCGCTTCAACAACCCACTGGCTCCGCAATACGGAGCCAAACTAACGCGCACCATAGATGGTCAAACGAGTGAGGCCGACATCGATAAGTCGACTACCTATGCCTATCAACTCGCTGCGGTGATTCGTGCACTCGAGAACGGATCGCTATTGCCAACAGAAGGCGATGCGCTACTCACTCAACAACGCACTCTAGACGCCGTGTATGAGAGTGCAGGGTTGGGGCATTTGAGAGCAATGTAACCCTCTGACGAGGCGCCTAAACTGCTTTTGGGTTTACGAAACGGTTGCTCTGATCTTCCCCGTCCCGGGGGTCCAGGCATTCGAAGTCTTTTTCGATGAGTAAACTCATGGCACCGTCACCAACATCATTTTCCCCGCGGATAGAGACTTCTGTTTCATCTGTCGCCCAGTGTGTTGCTGTTGACCTGGGTAGTCTGACCTCGATGCGGCCATCGTCATAATTCGCGCTTACCGCATCACAGTCTGCACTCAACAATCGGTAACGGAACTCCGCTCCACCGGCAAATCGCGTTCGGCAGTCCACCGGACGACCTTTGCCGATAGTGTCAACTTCGCTCCGGTCTAAACGCAGGCGGATACTGTCATCGTGGATTCGGATTTTCATAGGTAGCAAACCATTGTTGCTGGTTTCATTGAACTGCGCCTCTTCCAGAAATCTGATTTCGCCACTATTCCATACAAAGCGACGAAAACACATCGGCCGTCCTGTCGCCGTCATAGCCCAGCACTTCAGTTAAGACCTCAACGTTATGTTCGCCCTGATCTGGCCCCGCCTTAGTGACAACCGCCGGCGTCCTGCTGAGTCGATAGCGAGAGTTCTCAAGCAACATATCACCCGCCGAGTTCTGTGGTACCCGAATGAAGTGACCACGCTGAATGTTTTGCGGGTCCTCCATGCACTGCGCCCCGTTTTGCACCACATAAGCCGCAACGCCTTCGGCAATCAGTTGATCCTGTGCGGCCTGACCGTCATGTCGGCTCGTCCAGTCCGCTATTCGCTGTTCAAGTTCATCTTCCCGCAGCTTTCGACCAGCAGCGGTAGCCAGAGTCTCATCAGCCGCCAGATCATCGAAGGACATGACCGTGCAGAGCTTAAGCCACGCCCTGTCGTCCTGGCAGGCAATGGCAACCCAGCGATCATCGCCGTTAGCCTGAAAAACACCGTGCGGACACAGGGTATCGTCGCGATTGCCGCACCGTTTTTTAACCTCGCCAGTCAATTCGTAGTTCAGAATCGCAGGAGCCAACAGATGCACCGACGCTTCCGCCTGGGACAGATCAATATATTGCCCATCACCAGTTTTGCGCTTGTGCTCAAGCGCCGCCATCAATGTCGCCACCATGAACCGTGGCGATACGCCGTCGGTGTACGCGAGATAAGGCCCTGCCGGAGGGCGATCGCTCCAGCCCGTTAGGTCATTAAACCCAGTCACTGCTGCCGCCATATTTCCATACCCGGCTAACAAAGCTCGATCGCCGGTTTGCCCCATCAGACAGCTTGAAACCATGATCAGATCAGGGTTAATCGTCTTCAGCGTGTCGTAGTCGAGACCCCAGGCCTTCATTGCTTTAGGTGAAAATGATTCGGTAACCACATCCGCCCAACGAACCAAATCCAGAATCACCTCTTTACCAACAGGATTATTCGGATCAATGGTTACACCCGTTTTACCGGCATTAAAGTTATTGAAGACCAGGCTTTTGGTCAGGTCTAAATCATCGTCTTTGAACGGCGGTCCTGCTCGAATGGCATCGAGCCGGGTTGTGGATTCAACACGAACAACTTCGGCGCCATAGTCGCTCAGCACACGTGTGAACATCGGTCCGGCCATCACCCACATAAAATCCAGAACCTTCAAACCTGCCAATGGCAATTCAGAGGAACCATTCATTTCAACTTCGGAAGTGGCACGGTCGGTGAAACCGGAAAACGAATTCAGCTCCGGTGCCAACCCAATCTCTGTCAATGCGGATTCAGACAGTTTTGCAAAGGGCCCGGGTAAGCGTACAGATTTACCTTCAAGGTTAAGCGTTCGCCAGTAATTTCTTGAATGGAAATGGTGCTCGTTTAGCAGGCCGGCAACGTCTAGCGTCGGCGCAAGGAAGACACCTCGTCTAGAGGCCTCTTCGAATAGCTCATACTGCGTATGCTGTAGCGCAAATTTTTCGATCTGTCTGGTGAGCTCAAAGTAGGGTTCCGGCTCTACACCTCCGGCGATCATCGCTGCGATATCCGCACCCCAATCGCGCTCCACGCTTTCCTGGGGGCAAAAGCCTTCCTCGGCGACCCACTCCAGTAACCTGCGATTGGGTTTATCAAAGGCAGGACCAAGCGAGAACATAATGGCAACGTAACCATCTTTGCACGGCCAGGATAACTTCAGCGGAAAGGATGCCGCGACACCACCCGCTTCCCGACGGATCACAGTTTCTGATGAATTACCCGGGGCCAGATAAGCTGACAGCACCGCCTGCGCCGAACTGGTCTGAGCGGATATATCTACGTGTTGACCCTTCCCGGATCGGTGACGCTCTTGCAGGGCGACTAAGGCTGCGCCCGCAGCATCACCACCGGCGTGCAGGAAAGACTGTGGGACGCTGGTACGCACAGGCGCTCGATCGGCGTCTCCGCTCAGGATCATCGCACCACTTGCGGCCCAAACGGTTAAGTCAGTTGCGGGCCAGTCAGACCTCGGCCCGCCAGTGCCAAACGGGGTTATCGAGACAACGATGAGCCGCGGGTTAACTTCTGCAAGCTGTTCATAGTTGAGATCTAGCCTGTCTCGGTCTTCTTGTGAGTAACTCTCAAGCAGAAAATCAGACTGACGAACCAACGCTTCGAATCGCTCAAGTTCGCTATCAATGTCGAGTTCCAGACTTTGCTTGCCTCGCGCATAGGACTGCCAGAGTAACTCTTGATCAACTCTTTCAGGTCGCCCACCAGAAGGTTCAAGGGCGACAACCTGGGCACCAAGGTGGGCAAGGACATAGCCGCAAAAAATTCCGCTCCCATCCGTCAGATCGAGAACGCGGTAATCATTCAGCATAGTCGGTTTCCGGCTACTGGTTGTGCAATCCCCCTATTCTTAGTGGGGCTCCGAAGTAGGTTAATTATGCGGCTAACGCCAACTTCTGTCTTGGTGTGATGCCTCCTATGCCTGTGTGCGGTCGTTCGTTGTTGTATTGCCGCACGATGTTAGTAGTGTCGCCCGTCTCGTCGAAAACCACATAGCGACCATCACCAGACAGCTCTGGGTCGGAGTTAGACAAACTAACCCTGGCACTGATATGCGTGATCGCACCGGTTGTTCGTTGGAATACGTAGAGACCCTGGGGTGAATTAGGGCCAAGCGTGTTCGTTGCATTTGTGCGAAATGCGATGACATTGCCGTCACTACTAATCGTTGCTGCACGCGAGTCACCGTTGGCCGTGACATTCAGCAACGGCTCACCCAAGCGCTTACTGAGTAGTGTTGCGTTCTGGGCATGTGCAGTCGGTGCAAGTCCGACAGCAACCAGACATGCGACGCTTAACCAATTCAGCCGTCGTGTGGCCTTAAAGTAGAACAGTGACATAGGAGTCCCTCCCCGCAGCAGCCTGTGATGCCTCCTTTTACCATACGCTAAACATTCATAATGCCGAGTCCGATTCCGCGCAATCTGGGCTATCTATACAAACTCATCACATTATCTTTACAACCGCTCGGGTATTAGCCTGCTGCTGCGAAACTCCCATTAAAACGTATGTTGTCTGCGGTAATTCCCGCCGCCACCAGGTCAATCCCACCGGCACGAATCATCCATTCCAGACGATGGTCACGGTATTCACGTTTGAAACCGCTTGCGATCGCGGCGCGCATCATCTCCGGGTCTAGTTCGGCAGCCTGCGCCGCTGCGGTGACTAATGCGACGTCATCCCGCGCATTGACTCGTGCTAGCCAGTCGGCCAGCTGCGAGTGCGGTTCTGGAAGAATGTCGAAGCGACCAGCACCGTTCACAAACGGAACTACACAGATATCAGCCCAGCCATAATCCGAGCCATTGAACCAGTTCGCTCCACCTAACCGTGGCTCCAGCCATTTGTACCAGCCTTGTATTTGTTCCTCGGCGAACGCGCACATTCGTTCTGCTTCGTCCCCCGCAGCGCGACCAAAGACGCGCACCTCACCCATGCCCCAGGTGTTACCTTCAAAGTGCGTGTCCATGGCATCTTCAATGAGCCGAATGTACGCACGTTCTGTAGGGTTAGTCGGCAACATTGGTGGCGTCGGCCAGACTTCATCGATGTATGCGCCAATGACGGCGGAATCGTACAGACTTATCGAGTCATGGCGCAGCACAGGAACCTCGCCACGCGGGCTGGCAGCCGTAAAACTCTCGATGTCGGTACCCACCATTGGTTGTTCCACCTCAAATGGAATGCCTTTGAAATGCAGCGCAAGTTTTACTTTCTGTGCGTAAGGCGACAGGGGATGTTCCAAAACGGTAACGGTCATATACGGTTCTCAATAAGGAAAGTTGTTGCAGACATTGTGCTTAATGCTAATGCCATAGATATGGCTACACAATTGCCTGCTAATTAGGAATCCGCGTGTTTAGGGGGCAAACTTCAGCCCAAACCACTCTTTCCAGTATTTTGGACTGAGTCTGACCTGGCTCAAGAAAAGAAGGAAGAA
>CAZFIA010000155.1:0-1647 GCA_964519335.1 uncultured Pseudomonadales bacterium | reverse complement strand
GAAGAACGGTTACGCCCTGCCGACCGTTGATGGACTGCTCGAGCTTAACAAGCGACTCAGTCGCCTGGAATCCGAAGAGCGAACTGCGCTGCGCGACGCACTCCGAATTGGCCTGCAACACGATACCGAAGTCACACTCAACGAAAATAGAAAGCTCGTAACTCAGGCTTATTGCTCAGCACTCCCCATTTCTTACTCTAGCCATCCGGCAGAACTATGGCGGGATTTCGCGCGCCTGATTCTGGACGGCGCCTATGAAGCGACATTGGCGGCGGCGGTTATAAACAAAGCTAAAACCGGGAACGGCAGAGTATTTTTAACTCTGCTAGGTGGCGGCGCTTTCGGCAATGAAGAAGATTGGATTCTTTCGTCTCTCAACCGGGCACTTGATTTATTTAGGTACTATCCAATCGAAGTTAAAGTAGTCAGCTACGGTCAGCGGAACCCAAGACTTCGCGAACTGATGTAGGGGCTACCTCATTCGAGCCCTGAATCTCACTCCGCTTAATTTAACTAGCGAAGCCCGTTTCTATGTTTCGGCCTCATTCGCTCCGCTTCGTACGCTCTTACGCATTCGGAGATTTCAGTGTAACTAAGCCCTGTACGACTCTGCCCCCGGTAATTCCTCCCTCTCCTCCGTGCCGCTGTCTCACCATAGTCTTCGTAAAACGCCACACAGTCAGCTGGCGTTTCTTTTTGATTGCCTTCAATGCACTCCATCACCAACGCAACTCGATCGACTTCCAGCTCTTTTCGCCGGGCTCGTTCGCAACTTTCGTCTAGAAGCTTTTGCAAACGTTCTTGTTTCTTTTCTGCCGACGCATGCGTAGAACGCATCACCAACTCTATCTCCTTGTCGGAGATCTCTGATGGTAGTGCATCAGATGCGGGCTCGGCGGTTGCTATGGTGCCTGGCTTCGCCTCCGAATCCTCGTTCGATGTTTCCGGCACCTCCAATTCACTCACTGTCGGGAGGGTTGGGGCGGAGTACGAATTCGAATAGGTCTCGTCGAGTGTAACCTGCGATTGTTTGGCATCGACCGCCTCAACACAATCAAGAAACTCGGTTTGACCCTGATCATTGAGTCTCTTACATATTCCGCCCGCCAGACTGTCTGCATTGGAGAGGAATAGGGAGGCTACAAACAACATGCCGGCTAGAAGGTTTTTGGCGTGGGTAGAAATCAAAGGTTTTCTGTCCGTCAGATTCCAAGTCGATCAACAACGAGAGTATAAACACTGTCACTGTCAGGAAATTAGAACCAGTTCACTGCTCGAAGCGCGATAAGCACGACTTTAGGGACTAACCTCAGCCATTCGAAATAGCAGGATAGATCCGCAGAACCAGCCGGCCTGCGAACGGTAGCTTCAGCGGCAGTTTTTATTCCGTTTGTGCCGGTACTGATAGAGATGAGCCGGTACAAACGGGTTTTGAAGCTGCGAAATTAGAACCTGTGGGTTTAACCACCTCAAACCGTCCCTCGTGTGTCCGTTCAATGCGATAACTGAACTCGTGAACTGCTCGATGATGGCGGCCGCAGAGCAACAACAGATTATCGAGTCGTGTCCCACCGCCCTCTTTCATAAGGAGGGCCCAGTGCACCACATGATGGCCCTCAACGTAGCGATCCTGCGTACAACCCGGAA
>CAZFIA010000154.1:0-9653 GCA_964519335.1 uncultured Pseudomonadales bacterium | reverse complement strand
AGGCGAAGCGCGGCGGTCGTACACCTTCGGCTGCGTATTTTTGAGCGCGTCCAAGAAGGGTGCGAATCGCTGTGGCGATGCCGCCCAGTCTGCTGGTGTAGGCTTCCATGTCGGAGCGCTCGTCAACCCGGTGATAGTTGATCATGAAGGTTGGGAAAAACGACTGGATGCCGCTCATCTGATCGAACACGTAGTTGTGATTGCGGAAATTACGCGCCTTACGGTCACGTTCGTACTCATAGATCCAGAGGTCGCGAGATAGCTTTGTCTCGTCGTCTAGCTTTTCGTAATTGAAGTTATTGCGCAGCTCATTGATGTCTGCTGTTGCGATCGCAAACTCCCGATCTTCCTCTGCTTCTGAGGGGTCATCGAACTGGTCGTACTTTTCTTTGCGACCGAGAATCGTGAGATACAACGGACTGCGCTGCAGCTTTTCCTCGAACTTCTGTTCGAACCACTGGTTCAGACGATCGGACTCGGTCTGCCCAGAGAGGGTAGAGGAGGTCGTAGAAGCGGTAGTTGATGCAGTGCCGGCCGGTGCGCCGGTGTTTGCTGTGCATGCCGACAGCACAATAGTGCTCGACACAAAGACCACCGCCAGTTTCAGGCCGGGTAAGCCCGAGAGTATTCTGGCAATCATGATATTTCTGCTTGGGTAAAAGGAGCGCAGATTATACCGCGTTGGCGACGAGTTCGCCCCGGCGTTGGATGAAAATCATCAGCGGCGTGATAGGCTGGGTATTGGATTTTTGGGGGTTAGGGTATGACTTTGAACGTAGAAACAAATTTTAGAGGGCTGGCTGCTACTTTAGTACTGGCGCTGATTGGCTTTGCGCTTATCAGCCCGGCACAGGCCAGAGACATGCGCTCGGTCCGGCCCGATCGTGAAGGCTTCGACGTTGAGCGTTTACAGCGCATTGATACCTACATGAACGGACAGGTTGAGGCCGGTGTCATGGTTGGTGGCCTGGGCATGATTGCTCGTAACGGCAACATTGTGTATTCCAGCCAATGGGGTCAGAGCGATCGAGAAAACTCGATTCCCATGACCGAAGACGCGATCTTTCGTATCTACTCCATGACCAAGCCGATCACGGGCGTTGCGCTAATGATGCTGCACGAAGAGGGCAAATTTTTGCTCGACGATCCGGTGGCTAAGTATTTGCCGGAGCTCGCCGATCTGTCGCTGTCAGTATCGACCGCCGATGGTGAGACAAGCGCGGTGTCTGACGGCACCCAAAGCAGCACTCAAGGTGAAGGCCAGGCGGGCACCGCAGGTGCGACACGTAAGCCGAAACGTCAGCCCACCGTTCGCGATCTCATGCGCCACACAGCCGGCTTTACCTACGGGGTGTTTGGCAATACCGAAGTGGACAAGCAGTACCGTGATGCCGGGCTGTTGCGCGACCATCCAGATCTAGGTGACTTCATTACAAAGCTTGGCAAAATCCCGCTGCAATACGAGCCGGGTGAACGCTGGCACTACAGCGTGTCTGTTGATGTGCAGGGCGCTTTAGTTGAGCGGCTGTCGGGCATGAAGTTCTCGGAGTTTTTAAAAGCCCGCATTTTTGACCCGCTGGACATGCCGGATACCAGCTTCACCATTCGCCCGGACAAGCGCGATCGATTTGCCCAGATGTATGCCCCCAAGGGCACCCCGGGCGGGCTGGATGCCTGGCTCACCCCTAACGCGAGCACCGAGATTGAGGTCGCACCCGAATACGCGAACCGGGGTTTCCAGCCCGGTGCAACCTTTGAAAGCGGCGGCGGCGGGCTGATCTCGACGGCGATGGACTATCTGCGGTTCTCGCAAATGATGCTCAATGGTGGCGAGCTTGATGGCGTGCGATTGCTGTCACCAGGAACGGTTGAGCTGATGGCTCGTGATCACATGGGTGATGTCACCATGGGGTTCGGTCGCCCGGGTGTTGGCTTTGGTCTCGACTTTGCCGTGCTCAAAGATCCGGGTACCGCGGGTGACGTTGGTTCGGCTGGCGAATTCAACTGGGGCGGTGCCGCAGGCACCCGGTTCTGGATTGATCCGGAACGGCAGATCGTTGGGGTGTTTATGGTGCAGATTTTGCCGCACCGCACAGACCTTGCCAGTAAGTTTAAAGTATTGAGCTACGCTGCTTTAACAGAGTAAGCAAGCTGGGCAAGCAAGGTGGACCGAAAACCGTTAGTGCTGGTGACCGCCAGCACCGTGCGCGTGACCGTGGGAAAGTTCTTCCCCGGTGGCTTGCCGCACCGACACAACTTCCAGATCAAACTTTAGGGTTTGCCCGGCGCGCGGGTGATTGAGATCCACATCCACCATCTTCGATCCGACTTTAACAATGGTGATGGGTCGCGGCCCGCTTTTAGTATTTACCTGGGTGAGCATCCCGGCTTCTAAACGCTTTACGTGTTTGAAGTATTTCTTGGACATACGCTCTTTGAGTTTTTCATCGCGCAGGCCAAACGCGCGCTCGGGAGGTAGAGTAACGTCGAGTGTGGCGCCCGCTCTCTGACCAAGCAACGCCTCTTCTAGCCCAGCAAGAATTCCCCTATGTCCAACCAGGAAGGCGCGTGGTGGTTCGTCTTTGGTGGATTCGAGCTCCTCTCCCTCGGCGTCGTACAGGGTGTAGTGAATCTCAACGACTCTGTCTTTGGCGATCGCGAGCGGAGCAGACTCGCTATGTTGGTCTTCGGTAGTCATTGAGCGTCTACTCCTGTTCTAGCCAGTGTTTTATAAGGTGATGGGCAATTGCAATTTCGCCGGGCAAACCAAAATCCAGTTCACCTGCAAACGCGGCACGTACCTGTTTTCTGGTAAACCAACTCACATCGGCCATCTCTTGTGTGTCGAAGTTGATGTCGTGGGTAAGTGGTTCTGCGTGGGCACCGATCATTAGCGACGAAGGGAAGGGCCAGGGCTGTGAAGAATGATAGCGCACCGCGCCTGCCTTGATGCCGGCCTCTTCCATAACTTCGCGGCGGACGGCTTCTTCTATGGATTCTGCCTGATCTACAAAACCTGCGAGTGCCGAGTAGATTTTCATACGCGGCATTCGCATGGCGGACTGTCCAAGTAAGCAGTGCTTGTCATCGCACACCAGCATGATCACCACGGGATCGGTGCGCGGAAAAATATGGCTATCGCAAGCAGGGCAGGTTCGAATCTGACCACCGCGTCCCGCCTTTGTGGCGCCGCCGCAAGCCGCACAGAAACCATTTTTTGCATGCCAGTTAAGTTGCGCCCGGGCTTGTGCAACTATGCCCGCGGCCGGCGTGTCCAGCGCCATGGCGGCGTGCCGTGCATCGGTGAAGGTGCAATCGCTTGGGGGCTGATTGGGTGAGTTTAGCTCAACCACGTTTACAGCGAATCTGGGGGCGCCGTCTTCGAGGCCGAGCAGTCTGGGTGTTTGAGTCTCGAAGCTCTGGATTAACTCGTCGAGACCAAACCAGCGCAAGCCTTGCTGAGTGCCTTCACATCTGTCAGTGAGGGCGACCTTGAGGCCCTGGAGGGGCAAGAACAGAGCGCCTGGTTGACCCGGGGCCTGGGTGAGCCAATTGTCATCACGGCGCTGCACTTCCGCTCGATCCAGCGGGTTACCGGCAAACACGTGGGGTATTTCCAGTTCGGTCACATTGCTTCCTCTATCTGGCGGTTTGGCTCGCGATCTGACGGTCCGGCGCGGGTCGCGTATTCTATAGAACTTCCCGGCTGCCGGGGAACAACGAGAGATTTCATGCCACTGCCCACACTTACAAGCTCAGCCGCCGGCGGGCTCGCTGCTCTGAAATTTGATAATGCGGCGGTGCGAGAGCTGCCTGCCGATCCCGGCGATGGCCACGCGCGCCGTCAGGTACAAAACGCCTGTCTTGCGTTTGTTGAGCCCACGCCCACTGCAGCTCCTGAGTTGGTCGCCCACGCCGCCGAAGTTGCAGCACTCTTGGGGCTCGAGGAGGAGGATTGCCAGAGCCCTGCTTTTGCTCAGGTGTTCTCCGGCAATGCCTTACTGCCGGGTATGCAGCCCTATGCCACCTGTTATGGGGGCCATCAGTTTGGCAACTGGGCGGGGCAGCTTGGTGACGGGCGCGCCATCAATCTTGGTGATGCGCGTGCTCCAGATGGGCGTAGCTATACCCTGCAGCTCAAAGGCGCTGGCGAGACTCCGTTTTCACGTACGGCAGACGGCCTCGCGGTTTTGCGGTCGTCGGTGCGCGAATTTGTGTGTAGCGAAGCGATGTTTCATCTGGGGGTACCCACCACACGCGCGCTAAGCCTTTGCCTCACTGGTGATCAAGTGATGCGCGATATGCTCTACGACGGTAACGCTGCTAACGAGCCCGGCGCGGTGGTGTGTCGGGTGGCGCCGTCTTTTGTGAGGTTTGGCCATTACCAAATGCTTGCCGCCCGGGGCGAAACAGAATTGCTTGAACAGTTTTTTAACCACAACGCGCTTGCTGATTTTCCAGAGCTCGAAAGTGTGGCGGCTGGTTCCGAGCGTGTGCTTGCCTGGTTTCAGCTCGTGAGTTCGCGCACCGCCTTAATGGTGGCGCACTGGATGCGGGTGGGTTTTGTGCATGGTGTGATGAACACCGACAACATGTCAGTGCTGGGTGAAACCATTGACTATGGTCCTTACGGTTGGCTCGAAGACTACGATCCCAACTGGACGCCGAACACCACGGATGCCGGGGGTAAACGCTATCGTTTTGCGCATCAGCCAGCGGTAGCGCAATGGAATCTGCTGCAGCTTGCAAACGCTTTGTTTCCGCTGGTAAACGAAGCCGCGCCGCTCGAAGAAATTCTGGCCAGTTTTGAAACCACCTATGTATCGCACTACCAGAACATGCAGGCACAGAAGCTGGGACTTCGTTCTTATCAAACCAGCGATGCGCCTTTGTTTGAGGCGCTGGACGCCGTGCTGCCACTTATTGAAGTGGACATGACTCTATTCTATCGCTCGCTTGCCTCTTTTGATGTTAAGGCAGGGTCTCAAGATAGCTCCGCGGATCTGACCAAGGTTCTGGTGCCAAGCCTTTATGATGAGGCGGCGCTTGATGGCGATGTACACAACGCCTGGAATGGCTGGTTACACAATTACGCCGCGAGACTGCGGGACGATAACGCGGAGCCAGCTGTGCGCATGAAACAGATGAACGCGGTGAATCCGCTGTATGTGTTTAGAAACTATCTGGCGCAATTAGCGATAGATGCCGCTGCTGAAGGCGATTTCAGTCGTATTCATCAACAGTTGGAGGTATTGCGTAACCCCTACACTGAGCAGCCGGGGTGTGAAGAGTTTGCGGACAAACGACCGGAATGGGCGCGTACCCGGGTTGGCTGCTCCATGCTCTCCTGTAGTTCATAAATCAATTGTAGCCGGCTGGTGCCCGGGAATTTAGCTTATCGATCCATAAGCTCTCAAGTTCTGCCAGGTCATCGGTTGGATCGTAGCCAACATCATCGAGTGGCACTAGCTCCTCTAGCAACTCGAAACTGAAGACTTCCGCCCCAAAAGTTAACCAATCCGCCTGCAAGGACGCCGAAGAACGGTCTGCCTGCATCTTGAGCTCCATTCGATGACGATTGAAGCGGGCAGTGACGTCGCGAGAACAAGCAACAAACGAGCGGTTGTTTTCGGTATTGCGAATGCAATAAGCCCCCATTTGTTTCGGTGTTTTTTTGTACTGTTCAATCAGTTCTTTCTGGCGCGCTTTGGTTTTGTCATCCATCGGTTTGTGGCGTTATCCGTTTCGACTTTTCTCCGAGAGCAAGACTAATAACTTGTGTTCCACTAATTCGATCGTGCATTGCAAGCCCGGCAGGCAGCAGAAACAAAACGATATCAACCAGATGCAGAGCCTGCAGGGCATAGCCCACCACCGGGATGAACGCGAGACTTAAGAGTGTGCCCGCGCGGATCAGCAAGCGCCAGAAAGGCGCTGGGTGGTTGCCAGTAACAATCTGTAGCCCGAGTATTTTTTTGCCAATGGTCTGTCCCGACCGGAACAGAAATACCCCGTGCAGTAGCAGGTAGCTGCCGATCACCAGAGCGGCTGCGCGCAAGACCAGCGTGCCGTCGAGGTAGGGAGCCGCAACTTCAAACTGACCACTGGCAAGCGTTGCGAATACCACCAGGGCCGCGGTGATCAGTGCATCGATGAGGGTCGCCGCTACACGGCGGAGCTTTGTAGCAGGCTGTATTGGGCTGATGTGCTGCGCTTGTGTCACGGTTCTGAGCGCTGCGATTTGGGGAGCCGGAATGCAATCAAGGCGTTACCGCCTTTCTGGCCAAAACTGCCGTAGCCGCTTTGAATAAATAGTTGGTCTTCGACCAGCAGCGGTCCGTGGACATCGATGCTGCCGCCACTGGCTTTGAGAACATCGGATTCATTAACCGCGCTGAAGTCGCGCCAGGTATCAAATTCCCAGACGCTGACTCCGTTGTCAGCTCGCAACGCGTGCAGCCAACCATCGAGACCGGCGATAAACACCAGATCTGCATTGGCGATAGGTGCAGCAGAGAATCCGTTCAAACAGCGTTCGCGACCTGCACAGCGATCTTGTGTCGGTGTTTGCCAGCGAATCTGACCGGTGGCTATATCGATCGCGTACATGCCGGGCGCGGGCTCTTCTTTGCTACCAGGCGGTCCCTGGCGGATGTCGCTGACCGGGGCGTACAGCAACCCGAGTGCTTCGTTAGTCGCCATGCCCCAGTGCACGCCACCCAGGTAGCCACCGCGACCAATGTTGCGCGACCACAGTTTCACTCCGGTAGCGGGATCAATGGCGTGAACATCCGCTGATTTTTGGCCGGCGAGAATGATGTCCTGTAGACCACCAGGCCCGTTGAACTTTGCGAGCACCGGCGGTGCGCCAAAATCAAGATCAGGGCCGTTCTCTTTTGGGCAGTTGGGGTGATCTTTGTTCAGCGAGCAGGCCATATTGTAATTATCGGAGGCGGTGTATTGCTGGCTCCAAAGTTGTGCACCGGTGGCAAGGTCGAGCGCAGTTATTGCATCTGACCCCGTGCTTGCTGGTGCGCTGTAGTTTTCGCCGCTGCCAAAAAGCAGCGCATTGCGTTCGACGTCGATAGTCGGAGCAGACCATACTGGCGCCCCTGAGGGCCCCCAGGTTTCAATAAACAACCAGCGCTTACCCGTAACTGCGGGTTCTTCTTCAATACTATGTGTGCGCCAAATTTGTTTCCCAGTTGCGGCTTCATAGGCCGCAATTGCGCCGCGGGAGGTACAGCAACCATAAAGAGGGCTAATGGCCAGGGCGACTTCTCTTGATGAGATTGGAACAAAGAGAACGCCGTTGTGAAACACGGGAGTACCGGTTATGAACTGGGCGTCATGATCGCGGGCGTCAATCGACCACAGTTTACGTCCGGTAAGCGCATCGACCGCCTCAACCTCACCATTTCCGGTACCAAAGAAAATGGCGTTCAGCCCTTTGAGCTTGCCGTGGACTAAGCCTGTGCGAATGCTGTTCGGGGCCGAGTAGGTCCAGCGGGTGCAGCCTGTTGTTCGGTCAAGAGCGATGAGTTTACTCGCCTGGGTACCTATGTAGAGGCTGTCGCGGGTAGCAATAGGATAGGAATGTGGTGCTTCGCCACCTTCGAGCGCAAACACCCAGGCTAGTTCGAGGCTGGCAACGTTCTTTGCGTTGATAAGGCTGTTGGGTTGGTAGCGCGTGTTGCGATGATCCTGGCCCCAGGATCCGGCAAGAAACTCTGTGCTTTGTGGCGCCGCACAATCCTCTGCATGGACGAGCTGCATTGCAAACAGGGCGAGCAGGCCAACGAACCTGTGCAATCGAATTCTCTGTCTGAGGTTGGGCATCAGGCGGTGCTCGGACGCTTCTGGTTGATGATTACTAACCCGAACAACACCAACGCAAGCGCAACAATAAATAACGGCGTAATCTCATCGTCGAAAATCAGCCAACCAAAGGTAACCGCAAACAGTGGCGTTAGCAGACTGAATGAAGACATGTCCGAAACTGGATAGATGCCGAGCAGCCAGGTCCACATTAGAAAGCCAATACAGGCCACAAACAAACTCTGGAACGCGAGAATTCCCCAGGTCATTGCGGTGGGTTCTCTTAGTGGCTCAATGAACAGCCACGCCCACAACGTGAGTAGCACACCGGATACCACAAGTTGATAGAGCAGGTTCATTTCCGGGCTCACACGAGAAAGCCGTGTTGTGCGCAACATTAGTGCTATGGCAGCCCAGCAGATTGCGGCCAACAAACTAAGCACATCGCCAATCCATACGCCGTCTGTCGATCCCGTGTTCTGAAACAAGCCGATGGCAACCCCTGCGAACGCAAGCATCAGGCCCAGAAAACGCCGCGGGGTAAAGCGTTCGCCGTCAATAAGAAAGTGCGCACCCAGCGCAACCCACAGCGGCATGGTGTAGAAAAACAGGGAGACCCGAGCAACGCTGGAATAATCAAGCGCGATAAACAACAGAGCAAACTCAGCCGAAAAGAACAGGCCGTTCAGCACACCGAATCCTAGAGAGCCATCGGTTATGGACAGGCGTTTACGCGTGATCCAGGCAAACAAGGCAACAGGGAGCAGAGCACCCAGAGAACGCAAGCCCGCCTGTGCAGAAGGATCAAGACCTGCGTTCACCAGTTTAACGAGTGCCTGATTAAGCCCTAGCAGCACGCTAAAGCTCACGAGCAGTACCGCACCGAGAGCATCAACCCGGTCTTTTCTTTGCATTACGTACTCAATTGCTGTTCTAATTACTCGACAGTAGGTTATTCCATGTAGGAAAGAAGAAGGTCGCGTTTGCTTTCCATAAGCCCCTGGTTGCCTCGCGACTCGACGTTGAGTCGCACGACGGGCTCGGTATTAGACATTCGCAAGCTAAAGCGCCATTCATCAAAAACCATCGATAACCCATCGACATGCTCAATAGTTAAGGCATCTCCTGCAAGCTTGGCTTCGACCTCTTTAAGTAGGCCAGCAGGATCTTTGATGGTGCGATTTATCTCGCCGCTTACCGGGAAGAGGGTCATTCGAGCGTCTACGAGTTCAGATAGTTTAACCCCGTTCTTGCACATGAGCTCGGTGGTCAGCAGCCAGGGAATCATTCCGCTGTCGCAGTAGGCAAAATCTTTAAAGTAGTGATGGGCGCTCATCTCGCCACCGTATACGGCATCTTCGAGTCGCATACGTTCTTTGATGAACGCGTGCCCCGTTTTGCATTGCACGGGGACACCCTCTGCTGCTTCAACGAGGTCGATGGTGTTCCAGGTAAGACGAGGGTCGTGAACGATGCGGGTACCCTTCGGGTTCTTGGCGAGAAAAGCGGCTGCCAGAAAACCAACAACATAATAGCCTTCGATAAACCGCCCGTGTTCATCAAAGAAAAAGCAGCGATCGAAGTCGCCATCCCAGGCGATACCCAGATCAGCACCATGTTCGCGAATAGCGGCGATGGTTGGCGCGCGGTTTTGTTCGAGCAGTGGGTTGGGTACGCCGTTTGGAAATTCGCCGTTCGGTTCGTGATGCACTTTTATGAACTCGAAGGGCAGGCTGGTTTCGAGCAGGTCGACCACGCGTCCGGCGCCGCCATTGCCGGCGTTCACTACAACTTTTAGTTGCTTGAGGTTTTTGGCCTCTATATAAGACAAGAGG
>CAZFIA010000153.1:0-9755 GCA_964519335.1 uncultured Pseudomonadales bacterium | reverse complement strand
TGTGGGTGTAGCTGTCGTCGATGGTTTGAGTAATGGTCTCGCGGTAAGCCACCTGAGGTTTGCCTACGTTTACCTCTACACCGTGGGTTCGCTTGAGAATGTCGACTTTAATGTCGAGATGCAGCTCACCCATGCCCTTGATGATGGTCTCGCCCGATTCCTCGTCGGTTTCGACGCGGAATGAGGGGTCTTCCTGAATCATCTTATTGATGGCCATGGCCATCTTCTCGGCGCCAGCTTTGTCTTTCGGTGAAATCGCAATTGAGATCACGGGATCCGGGAACACCATAGGTTCAAGGGTTGCGGGGTTGTTAGGGTCGCACAGCGTGTGGCCGGTTTGTGTGTTCTTCATACCCAGCAAAGCGATAATGTCACCTGCCGTAGCCGCATCAAGTTCGTTGCGATCATCGGCGTGCATCTCGATGATGCGACCAATGCGTTCGGTCTTGCCGGTCGCTGTGTTGAGTACGGTGTCGCCTTTGCTGATCTGCCCTGAGTAAACTCGAGTAAAGGTCAGCGCGCCATAGCGGTCATCCATAATCTTGAACGCAAGCGCTCGGAATGGCCGGTCGGGTGAAACTTCAGCGAATTCGCCCGTCTCGTTACCTTCCAAATCAACTTCTGGTTGGGGTTTAACCTCGGTTGGGTTCGGCAGGTAATCTACAACTGCGTTCAAAACGTTTTGAATACCTTTGTTCTTGAACGCCGAGCCGCAGAGAGTCGGGAAGAAATCCAGCGCGATGGTGCCGCGGCGAATGCACTTCTTAAGGTCTGCCACCGAGGGTTCTGTACCGTCGAGGTAGGCCTCCATCAGATCGTCGTCTTGTTCCAGCGCAGTCTCGACCAATTGCTCGCGAAACTCGGCTGCTTTATCAGCAAGATCGGCCGGAACGTCCTTCACTTCAAAGGCTTCGGGATTGCCCGAGTCGTCCCACACGTAGGCTTTCATTTCAAGCAGATCAACCACTCCGCTGAAATCGTCTTCTTCGCCAATGGGTAAGGTCATCACTAGCGGGTTTGCGCCCAGCACTGTCTTGACCTGCTCAACCACGCGATAAAAGTCCGCGCCCAGGCGATCCAGCTTGTTTACGAAGATGATCCGAGCCACTTCAGACTCGTTGGCGTAGCGCCAGTTGGTTTCGGACTGAGGCTCAACGCCGCCGGAGCCACAGAACACACCGACGCCACCGTCGAGAACTTTGAGCGATCGATAGACCTCAATGGTGAAGTCGACGTGCCCAGGAGTGTCGATAATGTTCAGCCGATGGCCGTCCCACTCGCAGCTTGTTGCCGCAGATTGAATGGTGATGCCGCGCTCTTGTTCCTGCTCCATAAAATCGGTGGTCGCAGCGCCGTCGTGCACTTCGCCGATCTTATGAATCTTGCCTGTCAATTTCAGAATTCGCTCGGTGGTGGTGGTCTTGCCGGCGTCAACGTGGGCAAATATGCCGATGTTTCGGTACAGGTTAAGGTCTGTCATGAGCTTGGACTTCTGCTGTTAGGTTAAATATTACGTAAGTTGTTGAAATATAAGAGAATATTCAACAGGGGCGATTTCTGGAGGGCGTACTCTAGCACGGCTAATTATAGGAAGCTTGCGACGCTGCAGGCGGGTCCCTTGCTGCCGGTTCATTGGTGTAGCTGGGCGTGCGGTCACACCCTACTAAGCGAGTTTGAGTGGGGTTCTGAGAAAACCGGTTGGACGCGCGCAGTGCTATTATCAAACTGCCTGACTTTGCGTCGAACTGAAATACGCTTAACGCGCTGAAAAATGTGAAAAATCTCCGCTCTTATCTGCTGATACTGGGTTTTATTGGCCTGGCTTCTTCGCCGGCAGCCGCCGATCGCAATCTTTATCAGTTTGATAATGGATTGCGGCTGGGGGGCGCCGAGTTGTTTGGACCCTGGTGGAACGCGTTGCAGCGCAATACCGTGCAACGGGTACAGTTTGACCTGTGTATCGCTCGCCTTGAGACATGTTCCAGGCGCCAAAAGGTGCTCCGAGCGCTGGTTTTGCGCGGTCGAGATCTGGGCATTAAGGACCGGTTAGAGCTGGTAAATCGTTACTTGAATAAACGCGAGTACGACTATGACTCGGGGTTCAACAATGCTGACGAGGTAGCCCAGGAGAATCGAAGTGGCAGTGGCGCGAATAATGTCCAAAGGCGACGCGTGCGCTCTCACTGGTCGACGCTGTTTGAGTTTCTTAAGCGCGGCGGAGACTGCGAAGACTATGCTTCTTCGAAGTACTTTTTGCTGCGAATGCTCGGTGTTGATCCGGAGCGGATGCGGGTAGTGGTGGCGAAGCAGCCTAAGCAGCGGGGCCATCACGCCGTTCTGGCCTATCATTGGGAGAATGGCGACGTTTGGCTGCTAGAGTCCGATAATGTGATCAAAAAGCGATCTCACTTTGGATATCGCTATGTCTATGCGCTCAACGAGGGGGGCGTTTGGGATTATCGGACAAAGTCCTCAGATTGGAACAATTTCTAGCGGTTCGCCCGGTGGCGGACAAAACGTGCTAAAACAAAGGTAGTGAGCAGGAGGAAACTTGGATGAATAGATCAAGATTGTTACTGGCGGGGGCTGGTCTGGCGGTTGCGATTGTGGCGGCGCCCAGTACTTATGCAAATGGGGCTTATGCAATTGATGTCGCGCAGGTGCAGGTGCCGAGTCTTGAAGTAAGGGCTCGGATCGCCTCAATGGAGCAAGTGAACGTTACGGCCGAAAAGTCGATCGATCCCGATGCGCCAGCACCGAGCGAGGGTGTTGCGCAATTGCTTGCCGAGCTTGAAGAGATCGAAGCGGAAGCGACCGCAGAATCAACGGAAGACTAGACCCCTTCTGGCATTTCTAAAAAGAGGAATCCGTAGGCGCTAGTTGCAGCTCCCGTATTCCACAAATAGAGAGTCGCTGCCTAAATTTGCGCTGGTATCGGTGCTCGCCGTAGATTCGGGGTCAGGTTTTGAATCTGAGTCAGCAAAGGTCCAACCGCCGATAGATGTGCGGGTAAAGCGAAGGTTTGCCGGATTGATAAGCAGTAGCTCCGAGGGTGGCGTATTGGTGCAGCTGTAACCGAGTTCGCCGCCTCTGCCCTGAACCTGCCGACAGCGCAGTTCCACTGGGTTTTCGTTTCTGGGCCGCATAGTCAAGAACAGGTCTGGAGTGGCTTCAGCGGCGCCAGTTGAGTTTGCCGCAAGATGACGGGTGAGCACGGTATTTATGCGTAACTCAAATTCAGATTCCATAAATGTTGAAGGCTCGTAGTTTTCCGGTGCGCCTGCGTAGTCGTGCAGACCAGCCGTTTGCAGAGCCCCGCATTGAAGTTTCTTTGGCAGCTTCGCTGTGGCTGGCTTTGCGTCCTGCTGGGCTGCAGGTTCTTGCTCCTTTGATAGCTCCTCGGCTCGCTCCTCTTGGGCTTCGGCTGCTGAAGAGACAGCCAAGAATAGGCTCGAGGTTATGAACATGGCGCTAACCCATCGCCATCGGGGAGTTTGTAACCAAGCGTTTTGCATGACGCCAAGTCTAGCAAGAAGTTTCCTACTCATTATTTTTTGTCTGGCACTCCTGATCATTGGGCCTGCTCACGCCGCCCATGCGGATACGGCGCAGCGCGATTGGCGCCGCATAACCTCTGAGCTGGTACCCGCTGACCGGTTGATGATGGTGACAGACTTAGGGCCGCGCGACGCCAAGTTTTTACTTGGCCAACTCGAGTTGTTTGATGCGCTTGTGGATGAATTTGTTGCGCCCTTTGTACCTCTCGCCAGGCAGATTGCGCCCGAGCAGGTAGCGCGAGAAATGCAGGTGGCTGAAGAGTCGCGGCGGGAAGGCGAGAGAGCCGCGTTGCGAGTGGTTGTAATGCGGCGTCGCTCCGACTTCACTCAACTGTTTAGTTCGGGTCATTTTGCAGCCTTTACTATTCCAACGCTCGCTCGCACCACCTTGGTTGTTGGCCCCACAAGGGGTACTGAATCGATTCGAGACAACCTATTGCATGAGTACGTACACTATCGGATGCGACGAGATGTCCCGGGTGGTTTGCCGCTTTGGTTTGAAGAAGGGCTGGCTAGTTTTCTTTCGCAGGTAATATTTGCGGAGGTTGATATTGAGTCGGAGCAGCCCACGGGGTCGCACCTCTACAAGCTTGGTTTGTGGCGAGAGTCAGAAGGAGCGCCCGATATGCCGGTTGACCAGCTTTTTGCAATGCGCGACTTGCAAGGCGTCGGCCGCCGCAAAACGCAGAGTTTCTATCGCACCGCCCACGCCCTGGTTCGTTACCTTTACTTGCATGCAAACGTCGACAAGCAACAATTAGCGTCATCACTGGTGTTGGGCGTGCCGAAGTTCACCGAACAAACAGGGTTCGACTTGCAGGCTGCCAAAAAGTCCATGGGCTATTTGAAACCGAACGAGAGCCGGTCGGTAAGTAGGCTATTGAATCGCGGTTCAAAGCCAAGAAACGATCCCTATCTACGGGGACAGTTTACCGCTCCTGAACAGCCTGCTGAGTTTACTGTGTCGCCGATGTCTACAAACGATGTTCGTGAGATATTGGCGGAATCCACTCTTCTGGTGAACGCACCGGCCTCTGAACGTTTATACGCGCGGGTGCTAAAATCCGAACCGTCTCGATTGTCAGCTACGCTTGGTTATGTGAGGTCTTTGCGTTACCAGGTCAAAAAGGAAGAAGCCACCGTTGTGCTTGAGCAGGCCGAGAGCACACAACCTGATGTCTGGGGGCTAATGCTTGAGCGTTCTCTTTTGGATACCAGCGGTTGTATTGTTGAGCGTGGACCGGAATGCGCCGAGCGCTGGCGAGATGCCGTGTTTAATCTGCGGGATGTTTTGGAGATGCAGCCTGATAGCTTCGAAGCTATTTACCGCCTGGGTCTTGCTCACCTTCATATAGGCCAACCAGGAGAATCGTTGGGGTACCTTGAAATTGCCTGGCGCCGCGCGCCCTGGTCAGCGAGAGTTAACTATTTTCTGGGAGAGAATTTGCGCCTTGTGGGTGATAGTCGTGCTCGTTGGTACTTGGAGAATGCGGCGCGGTGGGCGGCGAGTGACTATTTCCGGGAGGCCTCGCGGATGGCTCTGGAAGAGCTCGACCCTGCTTTGTCTTCTCCTGTTTCTGAAGTACTGAACTAAACTTGCTCAAGCTCCACGACCTTCGCCTAGCTCCGGGCAGCGTACCCGTGCAGCTTGAGTTTACGCCAGGTGAAATAGGTGTTGTGTTAGGACGCAACAATAGCGGCAAGACCAACTTGTTGCGCCTGATCGCTGGGTTGTCTACACGGGCCCAGGGTGAAGTAATTCTCGATGGCAAGCCTTTGCAGAAATTGGGTGGCGGGCGGCGGCCGGTTGCCTACGTCTTCCAGGAATTTGTTAACTATCCACATTGGAGCGTAAAACAGAACATTGAGTCGCCTCTGCGTTCGGGAGCAAGGCGCTTCAGTCGATCGGAGCGTGAAAACCGGGTTGCGGAAATAGCTGAAACCCTACAGCTGCACGAGCTGCTCAATCGCCGCCCCACGGAGCTTTCTGGTGGTCAGCAACAACGCTTGGCTATTGGTCGAGCGCTCGCGACCGATGCGCGAATCCTGCTGCTCGATGAACCCTTTGTGAATCTGGATTTTAGATTGCGCGAGAGACTAACCGAAGAGCTTGGTGAATTGCTCAAGAATAGTGAAACCTTGGTTTTGTTTGCGAGTTCAGACTGCCGAGACGCGTTTGCGCTTGGCGGGTCGCTTTCGTTGCTTGCTGACCAAAATGTGTTGCAAAGCGGCAGTCCGCTTGAAGTCTATCGCGAACCGGTCTCCGTTGAGGCTGCACATCTAATGAGTGAGCCATCGGTTAACGTTTTACCCGGCGCTGCAGATGCTGAGACTGTGCAGTTAGTTAGACCCGAGCACATGAAGCTTAGTACCGAAGAGTTGGGTGATGGAGCAGCGGATGCATTGCGCTATCAATTGCGGGTTGAGGCGGTAGAGACCAGCGGTAGCCATACCTTTGTGCAAGGCTTGTTGATTAGTTCTGAGGAATCTGAACCCCGTTGGATCGCGCGTCTTGCAGGTATGCCCAATCTCAGTGCGAAGGGTGCAATGAGTACTGCGTCGGGGGATGAGCTAGTAGATTTCTTTGTTGATCCGCGCAATCGATTGGAAGTAGCCCGAGGTAGCTTGGCTGCCACGGCGCTTGCCGGAGCGGGAACAGCTAGCGCGGGAGCTGTAGATGGCGCGGCTTGAAGTAAAGGGGCTCTCTTATACCTATCCTGGTGCTGCAGATGCAACGTTGCGAGACATCAGCTTCGCAGTGCCCGCGGGTAATAGCCTTGCGCTGCTCGGCAGTTCTGGCGCAGGTAAAACGACGCTACTGAATTTGCTGTCTGGGCTTTTGTCCTGCACCAGTGGTTCAATTTGCTTCGACGGTGAAGATGTTTCGCAGAGTGTCGCCAGTACGCGCGGTGTGGCACAAGTTTTTCAATTTCCCGTGATGTATGACTCTCTTACCGCCGTCGAGAACATTGCCTTTCCGTTGCGCACGCTCGGAGTTGGAAGGATCGAGCGCAAGCGTCGTGCGGCTGAGGTGGCCGAGCTATTCGATTTAACTACCGTGCTTGAGAAGAAGCCCCGGGAGCTTTCGCTTTTTCAGAAGCAGCTGGTGGGTTTTGCCAAGGCGTTGGTTCGCGATGACCTTGCGATGGTTCTGCTCGACGAGCCACTTACGGCAGTTGAACCTGCGATGAAGTGGCGCTTGCGAGGTACGGTTAAGCGAGCGCAGTCCGAAATGGGCATCACTATGGTTTACGTTACACACGACCAAACCGAAGCGCTCACGTTTGCTGATGAGGTAAGCGTCTTGCATGGCGGTCGGTTGCTGCAAACAGGCACATCGGAAGAGTTGTTTGAAAGACCCGCACATGCCGAAGTTGCGCGGTTTATTGGTAATCCGGGAATGAATCTTTTGTCGGCAGAGCTAAGAAATGGCCGGCTGAGTCTTGCCGGTGAAATGGCGGCTGGAGTCATTTCTACGTCTGAGCGAGGTTCGCTGCAGGTTGGGTTCCGGCCGGAGTGGGGGCGCTTGGTTGATCGGCAGGCGGCTAATCGACGAGTGGAATCGGATCCAGGCGATGGCTTGCTGTCTGTGCCAGTCACCTTAGCTGGCTCGCGCCTGACCGGCGCTGAGGCAGGTAAGGAGATTGGCGTGGCGAGAATAATGGTTGGCTCAGCTACAGCGCAGATTGTATGTTCACCTGGTCCTGAACTGGAAAAACCCTTGCAACTACTGCTTGATCGCTATGAGTTGTTCTGTGATGGCCTGCGAATAGAGTCGGGGTTAGGTTCTTGAGTTTGGAGGCCTATTCCAACCGGGCTTACACCAACCGGGCGTGGCTGGGAATGTTGCCCGTACTGCTGGTGGTTGCCTTCAGCGCCATCGTGCCCCTGATGACGGTGGTCAACTACTCCGTTCAAGACATTCTCGATTTCAATTCTCGCTACTTTGTTGGTCTTGACTGGTTTCGGGAAACCTTGCGTGATCAGCGTTTCATAGATGCGTTGCAGCGGCAATTGGTGTTTAGCGGGGCGGTACTTCTTGTAGAAATACCTCTCGGGCTAATGGTCGCTCGGGGTATGCCACGAGATTCACGGGCCACGTCTGCTCTTCTTATATTGCTTGCTATTCCTTTGCTCGTGCCATGGAACGTTGTGGGTACAATCTGGCAGATCTTTGCGCGTTCCGATATTGGGTTGCTCGGGTCAGCTCTGGTATCGCTGGGATTCGATTATAGCTACGCAAGTAATCCAACTCACGCCTGGTTTACCTTGCTTGCTATGGATGTTTGGCACTGGACCTCGCTGGTTGCGCTTTTGTCCTTTGCCGGACTCTCGGCTATTCCACGCGCAAATTACGATGCGGCGCTGCTGGATGGCGCATCCTCCTGGCAGATTTTTAGATTTGTAGAGCTTCCGAAGCTGTGGGGAGTGCTGGTCATTGCGGTGCTGCTGCGGCTTATGGATAGCTTGATGATATATACCGAACCCTTTGTGCTTACCGGCGGCGGCCCGGGCAGTAGCACGACGTTCCTCAGCCAACATCTGGCAACTATGGCGGTGGGGCAGTTTGATCTTGGCCCGGCTGCCGCGTTTTCGCTGCTGTATTTCTTAATGAACTTACTACTGTGCTACCTGTTTTATACCAGCGTGGTGAAACGAGCATGATTCAAACGGCGACACAATCGAAGGTATGTCGTGCTGTTTTGTGGCTGTACTGTTTGTATTTGCTTTTACCACTGTACTGGTTGGTGAACATGGCGCTGCGCACCAACAAGAGCATTGCGGCCGGGGTTGAAGTGATTCCGTCATCGCCCACGCTGAGCAACTTTGAAGAGATCTTTACCAATCCAGTTTGGTCGGGAGGCTTTGCCAACTCGCTTACTTATGTGGCTCTTAACAGTGTCATTTCGTTAGCGGTTGCTGTTCCGGCTGCCTTTGTGTTTTCTCGCTATCGGTTTATGGGTGACAAGCATTTGTTTTTCTGGCTGCTGACTAATCGCATGGCGCCCCCTGCGGTTTTTTTGTTGCCTTTCTTTCAGCTTTACTCGTCTATTGGTTTGTTTGATACCCCTCTCGCTGTAGCGCTTGCTCACTGTCTGTTTACAGTGCCTTTGGCCGTTTGGATTCTGGAGGGGTTCTTTTCCGGAGTGCCAAGATCCGTCGATGAGATGGCCGAACTTGATGGTCACTCCCGATGGTTTTTCTTTACCCGGATATTCTTGCCCATGAATCGTGCGGCCTTGGGCGTAACATTGTTTTTCTGCTTCATGTTTAGCTGGGTTGAGTTGTTGTTGGCGCGCACGCTAACGGGTAGCGAAGCCAAGCCTATCGCGGTAGTCATGACGCGTACGGTGAGTGCCTCGGGTCTCGACTGGGGTGTGCTGTGCGCTGCCGGGGTACTAACCATTGTGCCTGGCGTCATTGTCGTTTGGTTTGTGCGCAAGCATCTGGCGGCTGGCTTTGCGCTGGGTCGGGTGTCTTGATGGCTTCGCTTTCCTGGATGGCCTGGACGGCTCCGACCGCGCTATTTTTTGGCGCCATTGCAACCTCTCTGGTGCTGCTTACAGTCTGGGAGCTGCGCTCTCCCAGTCTCATACGCCGGGGTTTTTTGCCCATCGACAGCACCCGCGGCGATCGATTTTTTATCAGTCTGCTTACGGCTGCTTTTGCTCATATCGCCTTTGTCGGATTCACTGACTGGCCCGTGTGGTGGATGAGCGTGGCCTGTATGCTGAGTACACTGGTGATTATGCGCTGGGGATAATTGCCCGTTAGAAATTCTTGAACCGATCGGAGAGCACTACTGGATGTCAGCAACTGTACAAACCTCGGGTCCCAGAGCGGCCAATCGGCAGCGCAGGCACCCCGGGCTATTGGGCTTTTCGTCCACACTCACTTTGGCCACCGCTTTACTGGTGGCCGGCTGTGGGGGTTCAGGGGATGGAGAGGGAGAGGCCGGCCAATCTAGTGCTGCTGCCTCGTCTGGGAGTGCAAGTGCAGCAGGGAGCCTCACCTCTGAGAACTTTGCGGCGAACGCGCAGCGCCTGCAAAGCGAGGAGTTTCAGCCCAGCACATTAAGCGAAGAACAAGCACTCGCGGAGCTTGCGTGGTTTACAGAGGCGGCAGAGCCTTTTCGCGGCATGAAAATCAAGGTCGTGTCTGAAGCGCTCACAACTCACGCCTACGAGAGTGAGGTGC
>CAZFIA010000152.1:0-9803 GCA_964519335.1 uncultured Pseudomonadales bacterium | reverse complement strand
ATCTGATCTCAATGGCTAACTACCGGGGCAAGAACATTGACCGGGCCGAGATTCCCAAGTTAATGGAACTGGCCGACTTCAAGAAAATGGAGCAGGTGCGCGCCAGAGCCCAGGAGATGGTTGACGACCCTGATACTGCGGAGTCGCTTAAGCCGTACTACCGACAGTTCTGCAAACGGCCCTGTTTTCATGATGAATATCTACCCACGTTCAATCGACCCAACGTGCATTTGGTAGATACCGAAGGCCGTGGCGTTGAGCGGATTACCGAAAAGGGAATCGTTGCCAACGGCAAAGAATATGCTGTGGATTGCATCGTGTTTGCCACCGGTTTTGAAGTTGGCACCGACTACACACGGCGTGCGGGCTATCAGATGATCGGCAAAGAGGGCATTCAGCTGAGTGAGAAGTGGGCGGACGGTATGCGCACATTGCACGGCATGCACAGTCACGGCTTTCCGAACCTGTTCATCATCAGCAACGGCCAGGCTGCATTCACCACTAACTTCCCCCATGCAATGGATGAGTCTGCGCGACACCTAAGCTACATCGTTAATCAGTGTCTTAACCGCAACATCAATACAGTGGAAGCTGAACTTGATGCTGAAGACGCATGGGTTGAAGAGATTATTAAGCTGTCGCGGATTAGTGAGGCGTTTCAGGCTTCCTGCACGCCGGGGTATTACAACAACGAAGGTCAGCCTAATCCGAAGAGCTCGCAAAACTCTCCCTACGGCAAGGGGCCAAATCCATTCTTTGCAAAAATGAAGGCGTGGCGCGAAGACGGGACGCTTGAAGGCTTGGAGCTGAACTAACTATGGGTTATGCAACTCGCGGGTTTGCCAGATTGGTTTGTGCCTGTGCATTAAGTGCTGGACTATTGTCGAGCGCCAACTTATCCGCAGCAGAATCAGCCCTGGTATTGCAGTCTGACTTTGGCAACAAAGACGTGGCCGTTGCCAGCATGAAGGGTGTGGCCTATGGCGTCTCGCGCGAGCTCGACATTTTTGACCTTACGCACGAAATTCCTACGTTCAATATTTGGGAGGCGTCACTACGGCTTGCTGAAGTTGCCGACTATTGGCCAGAAGGCACGGTGTTTGTTTCGGTGGTGGATCCAGGTGTAGGCACGGAACGTAAGTCGGTGGTGCTTAAAACCAAACAGGGCCATTACTACGTTACTCCAGATAACGGCAGCCTCACCGCGGTTGCAGAAAAGTACGGTATTGCTGCCGTTCGAGAAATTGACGAGGCCGTAAACCGGCTCGCGAATTCCGAGAAGTCTTATACCTTTCATGGTCGCGATGTTTATGCCTATACCGGCGCAAGGCTTGCCGCGGGTGTCATCAGTTTCAAGCAGGTCGGCAAAAAGCTGCCTGCCGATGTGCTACGCATTCCGTATCAAAAAGCTGAGTTTGCGGACGGAAAGATTGTAGGCAACATCGAGGTTCTGGATCCGCAGTACGGCAACATCTGGACTAATATTGATCGCGAGCTGTTTGCGCGCCTCGAACTCGAACCCGGAGACAGCCTTCGGGTGAGTATTTCAAACGACGAAGAAAGTGTGTTTGATGAAGTGATGCCGTATCACCGCAGCTTTGGCAGCGTGGCGCTGGGTGAGGCGCTTTTGTATCTCAACAGCCTTAGCAAGGTATCGCTTGCCCTCAATCAAGGCAACTTTTCGGCCACGCATAAGGTATTAGCCGGCCCGACCTGGCGCATTCAACTAGAAAAGGCGCCGTTGCACGAACAGAAGTAGTAGTTTGAATAGTTAAACCAGTACAAAGGAACTTACGCATGCCACACCTGCTGCTTGAAAAGTCAGATCACATCGCAACGATTACGTTTAATCGCCCGGAGCAGCGCAACGCCTACACGCCAGAGATGGCGAAGAACCTCACGCGGTATTTGCGCGATTGCGATAGTGACCCTGATGTACGAGTAGTAATAATCACGGGCGCGGGCAATGCGTTTTGTGTTGGTTTAGACATGAATGATGTTCGTGAGCGCGGTGAAAACAACAAGGACAACCCACCAGCCGATGACGATGGTCACCCGTCGCAACGCGTGCTGCGTACTTATCCGTTTCAGATTTCCAAGCCGGTGATCTGCGCCATTAACGGTGCGGCTGGTGGATTTGGTGCGGCTTATCCGCTGACCTGCGACATCCGCCTGGCGGCCGCTGAAGCTTCAATTGCGTTTTCGTTTGTGAAGTGGGGTCTGGTTCCCGAAATGGGCGCCACCTGGACGCTGCCGCGGCTCGTCGGCATAGAGAAGGCCAGCGACCTGATGCTTACGGGCCGCAAGATCACCGGGGCCGAGGCGGCGGAACTTGGTTTGGTGCTAAGAGCGGTGCCCAGAGCCGAACTTATGGAGGAGGCCTATCGACTGGCAAAAGAAATTGCCGAAGGTTCGTCGTCGTCTGCCGTTTCTGTTGTTAAGCGCATGACCTGGGGGCGCATGATGGATGAGGGTGAGCTGTATCGAGCCATCTACGAAGACGATGATGCCATCGCCTGGGCGATAAACGGCCCTGATGCTGTCGAAGGCAACAAGGCGTTCTTTGAAAAGCGCAAAGCCAACTGGGTAGAGGTTGATCCAGACGCGTTACCGCCCTTTGGCAAGCGCAACGCCAATCCTTTTGGCACGGGCTAACGAACGAACTACCCTTTTTCTGTTAGATGCGCCGCCAATACGTCGGCGACGCACGCGGTTAGCCGCTTACCTGTAGGGATATGCAGAAATTCGTTCGGACCATGAGCGTTTGAGGCCGGTCCCAACACGCCGGTAATCAAAAACTGCGCTTCAGGAAACTTCTCTCCCAACATACCCATAAACGGAATGCTGCCGCCTTCCCCCATGTACATGGCATCGCGACCGAAGTGTGTTTGCGAGGCCTGGTTAACAGCATCGCGCAGCCAGTCTGCAAGTGGCGGCGCGTTCCAGCCGCTGGCGGCACTCTCTGTTTCGAAATGTACTTTCGCGCCGTAAGGCGGATCGGTTTCAAGCAGTGCCTTGAGCTTTGTGGCAGCTTCCTCTGCATCGACGCTGGGCGGTAGGCGCAGAGACAGTTTTACCTGGGTTCCGGGGCGCAACACATTGCCTGCGTTCTCAACCTCGGGCAAGCCGTCGGCACCCGTCACACTCAGTGCGCCACGCCAGGTTCGATTGAGCACCAATTCGGCGAGGTCAGCACCCGCTGGTCGCATGCCGTCGACAAACGGAAACTTGGTAAACACCTCATCGCCCAGCGCTTTTGCGGCTTGCTGTGCCTGATCGATGCGTTGCTGTGGAATGTCGGCCTGAAACTCTTCGACAACTAGCGCGCCGGTTTGTGGATCATCGATGCGAGTGAGCAGTTGCCTGAGTATGCGAAAGCTTGATGGCACAATGCCGCTGGCGTCGCCAGAGTGAACACCCTCGTTCAAAACCTCGACGCTTAACACGCCTGAGGCCATACCGCGCAGTGAGGTGGTTGACCAGAGCTGATCGTAGTTACCGCAGCCAGAGTCGAGGCAAACCACCAGATCGGGTTTGCCAATGCGCGCGGCGAGTGCATCGATATAGAACGGCAGATCGTAACTGCCGCTTTCTTCACAGGCTTCAATGATGATAACCGCGCGGCCGTGGGGGATGCCTTCGCGTTGCAACGCGGCAATAGCCGTGAGTGAGGCATAGGCGGAATAGCCATCATCGGCGCCGCCGCGCCCGTAGAGTTTGTCGCCTTCGATAACGGGTTGCCACGGACCAAGGTCGTCGCGCCAGCCTGTCATTTCTGGCTGCTTGTCTAGATGGCCGTAGAGCAATACTGTGGAATCGCTCGCCCCGGGCACTTCCATATAGATGAGCGGTGTGCGGCCGGGTAACCGCACCACCTCAAGCGACAACCCGTCAATTTTCTGCTTTTCGCACCAGCCAAAGATGAGCGATACGGCGTCTTCCATATGGCCATGGCTTTCCCAATCTGGGTCAAAGGTGGGTGACTTGTTGGGGATACGAATGTACTCAACGAGTTGCGGCACAATATCTTCGTCCCAGGTTTTGTCGACGAATTGGCTAAGCGAGCTAGTGGGGGCTACGGAACTCAAAAAACTGCTCCTTCTGTGTGCGGCTGTTTATCCGCAGCTATTCGAATTAGGCGTACGCTAACACGCGTTGATTGAGAACTATAATGGCCGCCATGAATGCCTCCCTTGTTGCATTGCGTAATCTCAGCTTTTCTTATCCAGGCACCATTGCCCCGGTGTTTGCCGGTGCTGGGGCCACCTTTCCGCCTGGCTTTACTGCGGTTATCGGTGCCAATGGCGCCGGCAAAAGTACGTTGCTTAAATTGATGGCCGGGCAATTGAAACCTGACGAAGGCAATCTCGAGGGTTTTGTAGATGTGGTTTATTGCGAGCAGCGCACCGATCATCCGCCTGCAGTTCTTGCAGAAATGTTGTCCGACTGGGACGCATCCGCCTTTGAGCTGAGGGGCCGATTAGGTGTGCCAGAGGATGCGCTCGAGCGTTGGGGTGAGCTGAGCCATGGCGAACGCAAGCGAGTTCAGATCGCTTCAGCGCTTTGGCAGCAACCTACTATTCTGCTGATCGATGAGCCCACCAATCACATCGACAGCGCTGGACGTGCTTTGCTCGAAAGTGCGTTGCAGCAGTTTTCTGGTGTTGGAGTAATTGTCAGCCACGATCGCGACTTGCTTGATGCGCTGTGCCAACAATCGTTGTGGCTGCGCCCTCCGACGATTGAAACCATTGCCGGCGGCTACAGCGAATCGTTAGAGCAGCGCAATCGAAGCCGTGTGAGTGATCAACGCACGCGGGACCGACTGCGGTCGGAGCAAAGGAAACTCGATGCAGAAGTTACGCGTCGGCGCGAGAAGGCAAACCGGGCGAATGCAGATCGTTCCAAGCGCGATCTTGATCCAAAAGACAGTGATGCCCGGGAAAAATCAAATCGTGCGCGCCTAACCGGCAAAGACGGCACTGCCGGAAAGCTGTTGCGCCAGTTAGACGGTCGGGCCGCGCAACATCGTGATGCTTTGGACGCGGCGAGCTTCGAGAAGGAATACGCATCTGAAATTTGGGTAGCCGGAGAAGCATCCAAAGCCAAGGCGCTGTTTGCTCGACCTGCGGGCACGCTTGCACTGGGCCCCAATCGCAAACTTACCCACCCCGACTTGCTGATGCGGCCTACTGATCGTATTGCCGTGACTGGGCCAAACGGCGCAGGCAAATCCTCGTTGCTTTCTGCCCTTTTGGACGATTTGTCGCTGGCAGAAGATCGATTGGTGCTAATGCCGCAAGAGGTAAGCGCGCAGCGTTCGACAGAGCTTTTGGCTGATCTTAAAACGCTGGCTCGCTCAGATCAGGGTAAGGCCGATTTAGGCCTTGTGATGTCTATTGTAAGCAGACTGGGTTCTCGCCCCGCGCGATTACTCGAAAGCGCAGAACCAAGCCCTGGAGAGCTGCGCAAGTTGTTGCTCGCGCTGGGCATCGTAAAGAAGCCCTATTTGCTAGTTCTTGATGAGCCCACTAACCATCTGGATCTTTTGTCTATTGAATCGCTGGAGCAAGCGCTAGCGGGATGTCCTTGTGGGTTGCTCATTGTTAGCCACGATCAGCGGTTGGTTAATGCGCTCACTAACATTGAGTGGTCGATAAAGACAGAGCGTGGTAGCGACGCCGAGAGTGGTGGAGATTCGTACCTTGAGGTTAAGCGCTAGGCTTTAATGCCTAGCGTTGCGAGGCTAGCGGCGCGAATCTCTGCGCACAGTGTTTTGTTATCTGCTAGTGATTCACCATAGGAAGGAATCAGCGCCTTCAAGGCGTCTTGCCAGTCGCTACTCTGCAACTGCGCTGGAAAACACTGCTCGATCAAGTTGAGCATAATGGCCACTGCGGTTGAAGCACCTGGAGATGCGCCAAGTAGAGCCGCGACGCTGCCGTTTTCGCCGGTGACAATCTCGGTGCCAAATTGCAATCGTCCGCCCCTGGCTTCGTCGCGCTTTATGATCTGCACACGCTGGCCGGCAATGTGCGCTTCCCAATCGCTGTCTTTTGCATCTGGAAAATAGTCGCGCAGCATACCCATGCGCTCCTCTTTATCGAGCATCACCTGACCGATTAAATAGACCGACAGATCAAGGTTGTCGAGACCAGCCCGCACTATGGGCACTATGTTGTCGATATCCAGCGAACGCAGTAGGTCTAGATAGGACCCAGCCTTCAAAAACTTGGTACTAAACCCGGCGTAAGGTCCAAACAAGAGTTGCCGTTCGCCCCCTATCCAGCGGGTATCGAGATGCGGTACGGACATGGGTGGGGCGCCGATTGCGGCCTTGCCATAAACTTTCGCTTCGTGCTGTTTGATTACATCTGGGTTGGTACAACGAAGAAACTGACCGCTAACCGGAAAGCCGCCGTAACCATCACTCTCGGGTATGTCTGTTGCATTCAACAGCTCCAGAGCGCCGCCGCCCGCGCCGATAAACACAAAGCGCGCCCGTTCTATGCGTTCCTCGCCGCTGTCGAGATCCTTGATCTTTATGCGCCAAATACCGTCGTCTTTATGGCGGAAGTCGACGACCTCCTGACCAAAGTGTTTGGTTACGTCTGGCTTGTTACCTAGCTCGGTAAGCAGAGTCCGCGTAAGTTTGCCGAAGTTAACATCGTTGCCGATAGCCATACGGGTAGCGGCAACCGTTTCGTCGCTTGCGCGGCCTTGCATTATCAATGGTGCCCAGGAGCGCAGAACTTCGTGATCGGTAGAGAATTCCATACCTTCAAACAGCGGATTTTTGATGAGAGCGTCAAATCGCTGTTGCAAGAATTTCACGTTGTCAGCACCTGCCACAAATGCAATATGCGGGACTTTGCGAATAAACTCCTCGGGCTTTGGTAGCTCGCCCGTCTTAACCAATGCCGACCAAAACTGTTTGCTTAACTCGAATTGCTCAGCGATGCGGATGGCCTTGCTGAGATCGATGCTGCCGTCTTCAGCCTGAGGCGTGTAGTTGAGTTCGCAAAAAGCGGAATGGCCGGTGCCTGCATTGTTCCAGGCATCTGAACTTTCGGTTGCCGCCCGATCCAGCCGCTCGAACACCTGGATGCTGAGCGACGGGTCGAGTTTCTTGAGCAGGGTGCCGAGTGTCGCCGACATGATGCCCGCGCCAACCAGCACGACGTCGGTAATGTTTCCGCCTGCCACTACAGAGATTCGATAAAACGCAGTACAGCGGCGTTGGTTTCTGCCGGAGCTTCCTGTTGCACCCAGTGACCCATTTTGTCGATAAGCGTGATCTCTCTGAGGTCGCTCATTTGGGGTTGCATCATGGCCCGCAGCCCAGCCTCGTCTGCGCCGGCGATTACCATGTCGGCAGCGCCAGAGATGAAGGCTGACGGAATTTGCACCACAGGATCAACGCCTTCTGTGAGACGCCAGTTGGTGTCGAAGTTGCGGTAGTAGTTAACGCCACCGCGAAATCCGGTTCGGGTGAACTCGTTGATGTAATAGTCGAGTTCTTCCTGGGTGATCCAGCTGGGCAATTCTTTGGGCGTGCCAATTCGACCGATGAATCCGCCTGCTGCACGTTTTGGATCCACAATGGCTGGATCTTCTCTGGGTGTATCTGGTGATGCGTAGAGGGCGGTGATCATCGCCGCCGGATCGCTGTCGTATTCCGCCTCGGCAACGCCATCCGGTTCGTTGTGGTAGTTGATGTAGAAGAAGTTGTCGCCCATGGCTTCTTGCCAAATTTCCAGTGGTGGACGATCGGTTCGTGGCCCGTAAGGCACGCTCATGCCGATGACGCCGTTGAAGCGCTGAGGATGAAAGAGTGCGGTGTTCCATACCACCATGGCGCCCCAGTCGTGGCCAACCAGCGTGGCCTTGTCGATATCGAGCGCGTCGAGTACGCCAACAACATCCTTCGCCAGGATATCTACGCTGTAGGCGCTGGCTTCGGCGGGTGCATCGGTGTCACCGTAACCGCGCATGTCTGGTGCTATAACTCTGAAGCCTGCTTCAGCAAGGCCAGAAAGCTGATGCCGCCACGAGTACCATGACTCGGGCCAGCCGTGAATAAACAAAATGGCTGGGCCCGAACCTGCTTCGGCCACCCGCATGCTAATGCCGTTACTTTTGATGGTAGAGAACTGTATATCGCTCAATTTTTGACGCTCACTTGATTAGGATTGGGACGTTAGCAGAAATGACGGAGACCAAAATGACTAAGCGACATCTGGTGTTGGTTTTAACCGAACCCACCGAAGGTCAAACCGAAGAGTTTGATCGCTACTACGAGCAGGATCATATCGATGAAGTCCTTGAGACCACCGGTTGGACGTCGGGCCAACGATTTAAGCTTGCCGAATCGGTAGGTGCATCCTGTCCGCTGCCGTACCTCGCGCTCTATGAAGCCTGGGCGGAAGACGCATCGACGGTCCTCAAAACGCTCGATGAAACCCGCGATCAGCGCGCCCAGAGTGCCTCGCTCAACAAGCGCACCGCCGGCGTGTGGGTGTTTGATGAGACGGGACCGGAGCATAAATTGAATGGCTAGAATGTAAGTATGTACTCACTTACAACCTCATAACTGAGCCTGGAGCGACAGCAGTCGGCGCATGGCCGCTCCATCCGTATCCTGTTCATCTGAGCCTCCCGTCCTCTGCAACTCACAGAGCGTATGACCTGACTTCTGAAACTTATAACAAGCCGCACTGAAACCAGGGCCGTCACCGTTGTGCCCAAAGCGCTCACCGGGTTCGACCATTAGTCCGTACCCATAGTGGGGTTTGTGCCAACCGGGCTGGTCTCCCGCCACGGCTACAAGTTGTTCGCGCAGCGGCTCGATGAGCGGTGACGCCATAAACCGTGCGACGTCCGTTGCGCTGGCGAGCAACAGGCCGTGCCAGACCCAGCCCGCTGAATAATGGGGCAGGTCATTTGCGAACTTACCCTCAGCCAGGCGTACCGATTCAAGGTCCAACGGCTTGCTGATGTGCGCGTCAAAGAGTTCGGCGAGCGACCGGCCGGATTCCTTTTGCAGTATCTGACCCAGCAACCAATAGCCCGGGTTTGAGTAACCAAAGCTTGTGCCCGGCTCAAACCACAGGGGCTGGCGCAGTGTGTGGTCGGCGAAGGTGTCGTCGCTCCAGGGTTTTGTCTGTTGCTTTGTTTTGGTGGCCAGTGCCACCGCATCTGAGTACTCAGTTGATGCTGAGAAGTAATCCTGGATACCGCTTTGGTGGCTCAGCAGTTGAGCGACATTGATATCTGCGCCGCGCGGCACCCAGTGGGTATCAAACCAGCGGCTAATCGGGGAGCGTAGATCGATTTGGCGAGCTACAACCGTTGCGGCTATAAATGTCTTGGTGAGGCTGTAGATGGGCAGCACGGCAGAGCCTGTCTGGATGACTCGATTGTTTGCGTCGAGAATGGCAACAGACTCGCTCGCGTCGTCTGCTATGACGGGGGTTGCGCCCATTACTTTTTGCTATCGGACTCTTTTTCAGAGAAGGGTAGGGCATACAGCGCCTGCTTGCCGTGGCGTGTCTCGAGCGCGATTCGCTCGGCCTTTTTCAGGGTTTTCACCACCAGCGCGTAACTCGAATCGATCATGCGCTCGATCTCGCCGTTGGGTATCGAGCCGTCGAGCAGCACCGTGTTCCAATGCACTTTGTTCATGTGATAACCGGGCAGTACCGATTTAAAGGTGTCGCGTAGAAACAGGGCTTCATCTGGATCGCACTTAAGGTTAATGCGCGCGAGCTTGTCCTCTTCGCCAAGAGTGGCAAACATTTTTC
>CAZFIA010000151.1:0-9864 GCA_964519335.1 uncultured Pseudomonadales bacterium | reverse complement strand
GGGCGGCCAGGTTGAGCTTAATGGCGTTCGGGGCTGGGTTGGCTGAATGCTGGTCCGATGCTCTGTTAGAAGGGGTGTTTTGCAGCTCCCAAAACTCGTCCAGGGCCGTAAAGTAGAGGCCGGTGCGCAGGCTCTGGTGCGGATGTATCGCCTGGAGTGCGCGGGCGTAACCGGCGAGCTGTGGCGCATAGCGCGCGAACTCTGCCTGCAGCCAATGCTGTGTTTTCTCGTCTTCCAGATCTTCGCCTGGCTGGGCGGTTTTGTAGTCAATTATCCAGCGTGTTCGACGGTCACTTGCAGCGGAGTCGTCACGCTTACTCGTCACGAAGGTGCGATCTATGACGAGCTTGTTTGGGCCAGAGTTTTCCCACAGCGTGAGCGGCAACTCCGCCTGACTATCGGCCTGAGGTTGAAGCGTGCACCACTTTCCTAATTCGGAATTCACAACCCGGCTGATGCCGTCAGCGGTGGCAGTTGCGACTTCGTCGGCGAGTGTTGCGCCGAGCCCGATAGCCATAGCTTGCTGATGCCACTGCGGCATTTCGCGCTCAATGAGTTCGGAAACGTCCTTCGCACTGGCGGCCGCGGATGCGTCCGTTTCGCTGGTTGCGCGAGTCAGGTTGCAGAGCATCTGGTGCGTCAGGTTGCCGCGCAAGATGGCCGCTCGGCGCTCGTCGGCAAACAGCAGCTCCGGGTCGTCGAGTTCCGGTCCTGCGCGACGGAGCGATGTGCGTCTCGCGCGACTCGGCAGATTGACATGGGGCGAGGCGAGCAGCGGTGCAGCAAGGGTAGCCGGTAGCGACTCTATCGTGAGATCCACCGTTTCTTCATCGAGCTCTTCGTCTCTCCCCTCAGGTGAGGGTAAGTCTTGCCACAGTTCGCCAAACACCGGCGAAAGCGCGCCTAACAAGCTATTGCTCCAGGGGGAGTTGTTGTCAAACAGTGTGCCAAATAGAGCGAGTGAACGTTCGGCCCGGGTGGCCGCAACATAAAGTAGCCGCTTGACTTCGTTTTTCGCGCGCTGTTTTTCTTCTTCCCGCAACCAGTGGTAAAGGCTGCGCGCTTTCTCATCCGCTTTCTGTTCCCCAGGCAGGCGGCAAGCCATCAGGTAACCCGTTGAAGCTTCTCGGCTCATTAACAGTTGCGACTCATCTGCTCTGTCTTTCGATTGCAGGTTGGGCACCAACACGTGTGCGTACTGCAACCCCTTTGACTTGTGCACCGTCAGTATCTGCACCCCAGAACTGTCATCTTCGGCGTAGAGTTTTTCGATGTCGCGCTCCAACCGCGATGGATCAAGGCGTCGGGGGTGGCCCGCTTCTATGACGTCAAACAGCCGAATAATGTGTTTGTGGGTGCCCGTTGCGTAGGCCTTGGGGCCCCCTAGATGCAGCCACAAAGATTCGATGAGTTCGCGTGGCGTCAGAGTTAGGCGACGTTGCAAAAGTGGTGCTGCTATTGATTGCAGCCGTTGCACGCGCGCAATGGCATCATCGCTTAAGTGCGACGCCATTTGGTCCGCTGACAAATAGAACAGAGGCGATAGTCCGCCATGAACAAAAGCATCTGAGCCTGTTTCATCTGTTTGGGCTTGCTCTGATTCAGTTGTGTTTGGCCGGGGTGTTGCCAGTGCATTCGCCACACCGCTGAGATCAACCAGCGACAAGCCCACAAGCGGACTGCGCAATAACGCGAAGGTACTTACACGATCACCTGGATCCACCAGTGTGCGCGCGAGGTTTACTGCGTCGCTTACTATCGCGGTGTTGCCAAGTGCGTGTAGGTCGGTGCCTTGCCAGGGAATACCTGCTGCTTCCAGGGCTTTTACCAAGGGGCCCACGGGCGTGCGGTTGCGCAGCAAAATTGCGATGTTCGAATAGTTTGTCTCTTCGGCAAGCTGCCTGATGTGCGCAATGACCTGATCGTTTTGCTCGCCAATGTTTGTGCTGAGTTTCAGCGGGTTAAGAAGTTGAGCCTGTGGCAGCGGCTCCAGCGTCTCGCGTGGGGAGGTAGCGCTTGCGTAGCTGATCGCACCGAGAGTCGGGTCGTCGGTATCTCCAAGCAAGGTTGAAAAGACTTGATTGAACCAGCCAATCATTGAGTCTGACGAGCGAAAGTTGGTGGTGAGGCGCAGGTGTTCTAGCGGCAGGTCGCCAATACCGCGCTCACAGACTTCGAGAAACAGACTCACCTCTGCGTTGCGAAATCGGTAGATCGATTGCATAGGGTCGCCCACTGCGAAGAACGTATTCCCGTCGTCTGGTGTCCATTCCCGAATCAGCCGGCTGAATAGTTCATGCTGGGCTCTTGAGGTGTCCTGAAACTCGTCGATCAACAGGTGATTGATGCGGTAATCGAGACTGAGTGCTAAGTCGCTCGGGGCGTACTGTGTTCCCAGCGCCGTAATTGCGGCGATAGTGATCTGATTGAAATCAACCTCGCCGCGTTCATTGAATAGCTGGTTGAGCTCGGTGACGCAGTTAAATAGCACAGCGCCGACTAGGGCGAGACGGTTTTGATCGAGTTCAATCGTTTCCACGCTGGGTAGCAGGCGCAGGGATGCGAGCGCCGCAAGAGACGGCCGGTAGTCTTTTTCTTTAGCGGCGATATCCGCGAGCAACTCGAGCAGCTCCGTTCTTGTGGGATTCTTCTTTCCGTCGGGGAAGCCCTGATTTTTGTTTACCACCTTGCGAAGTAGTGGGCTGCCAACTTTTGAGTCGGCCTTGAGCAATAGATTGTCAGCGATGAAGCGCCATTGCTCAAAAAGACTAAGTGACGCAAATGCTGGTTGGTCGTCTATATTATCGGCGGCGTACGCGCCCAGAGTGTGCAGTTTTTCTGTTAGCGGTGCGGGCAGTAGCTGATTAATGTCTCGAAGCGCCTTTTCTTGAAGAGCTTCGATACCCTCTGAAATAGCCTGTATTAGTTCATTCCCGTCGACACTCGACAACCGCTCCATCAGCATAAACTGCCACTGCTCACGCCTTCGGAGCATCGTGACCAACAAATTGTGCACCTGCACGTTGTTGCCAAAGAAATTGCCAAGTAGGTCGCCGGCGATGGCTGCGGAATCATCCGGATCGTCTTGTGTGACGCGACGGAGCACCCTTGCTACAGCCTGGTGGTAGCAGTCTTCCGGATGAGCGCAGATGTTTGTCTGCTGCAGCGGACTTGTAATTGGAAGTTGTTTAACCAGGTTGGTCGCAAACGAGTCGATGGTCTGAATGCGTAGGCGGCTTGGATATTTGTCGAGCTGCCAGCCTTCCGTATGGGCGTGTGCAGTGGCTGCGCAGCCAATCTCACTGTTCGTATCCGCTAGCTCTCTTAGTACCCGCTCGCGCATTTCGGCGGCTGCTTTGCGGGTAAAGGTGATGGCGAGTATTGCTTCTGGTTGCTTTACAGTTGCGAGCAGCCGTACGTAGCGTTCAGCGAGCAAGGTGGTTTTGCCCGAGCCCGCTGGTGCCTGCACGATGCAGGACGTTGTTGGATCTTGAGCCTTCTCACGCGCCGCTTGATCGAGAACTTGAACGGCTTCAGTCATGATTTAAGTGATAGCGGCACAGGCGATGAAGGTGGCAGTTGTTGCAGGCGTCCTTGGTTGGATTTGCAAGCGCCCAGCCTTTTTCGAGCTCCTCACTGAGCGTCAAAAGTCGTGTGCACCATGAATTGAGAACCTCTGGCCAGGGAGTATTGCTTGCAAGCCTTGCGGGCAGCCCCTGTTCTGCTTGTTCTGCGCGCAGGCCTACGTACTTTGCGCTATCGGGTTTTAGTTCGGCAAAGGCGCCAGCCTGAACGATTGGATCAGCGAAGCTCAGTTCGCTTATCGGTTTGCCATTGGCAAGTAGAAACAGAACGTATAGCGGTATCTGCGGTGCCGTAAGGCGATCGTCTAGCAGTTTTTTTGAACTAGGCGCGGTGCTCTTGTAGTCGATAACAAGTTGGCCATCGGGCAGGTCATCGACACGATCAATTTTGAGATGGATTTCCCAGGGGCCCAGTTGGCCTTGAATTGCCTGTTCAGTTGCTGCGACCGAAAATTCTTTGCGTCGTGCCTCCAGTTGCAAAAAGTTCTGTAATGCATGGTTCAGTCGCTCTGCTTCAAGTGATCGAATAGCCGGCGCGAACCGATGCAGTTCCTTAGCAGTTTGTTGGGTCGCAAGCTCCAGGCAGAGCTCGGCGCGAGCGTCATCGTTTAGCGCTAGTAGCTCTGTAGATGAAGGTAATCTCTCGAACAGCAACTGCAGGGCATTGTGTAACAATACGCCGCGCTCCAGCGCGTTTGGCAAACTGTGTGGCGCAATTGGTTGTTCGAGATCAAGCGTGTATAAACTCCAGCCGCGCATCGGGCAAGCGGCCTGGTTCTCGAGTCTACGGGTGGCTCGGTTTAGACGGCCTGGCGAGACGGGGGGGCCATGAGCGTCGTTCTGCGGTGTCAGCGTGACCTCTTGTTTGTTCCAGTAGTCATGCAGCGGGTGCGACGAAGCGGTTTGTGAGGTTTGTTCATTCTGCGGCCAGTCTGCAAACAACGGGCTGATACCTTCTAGTGGGTTCTTTGGTTGCTGTCCTTGTTCTGAACCTTCCTCGTCAGTCAGCTCTTCTACTACAAAACTAATCCGACACTCTTGAGGGTGTAGCGTTGCGCGCGCAAGCCACCGCTGGGCAAATTCGAGTTCGGAAGCATAGGTAGTTCTTGGCACCGAAACCCGCGCAAGCTCTGAAGTGGGTAATAGAGGATTGTTAGATATCGGGGACGGCCAGGCGGTCGCGTCCATACCCGTGATCCACAGATGATCAAACTCCAGTTCATTGGCTTCGAGGTAGCCGAGTACTTGAATAGGCGCCGGGGTGCTGGCCGGTGCAAACAGGGTTTGGCCGGCAACGCTCAAGAGCAACGCAAAAGCCTCGCTCCAGCTCACCGCTCGGTCACTCTCTAAACGCGGTGCCTGGGCTATGAGCAGTTCAAGCAGAGCATTTGTTGCTTGATAACCTTCGGAGTCTTTACGAGCGGTGTGCCAGCGGGCTGCACGGAGTACAGAAGCTGCCGCGTTCCACCAGTCTTGCACCGATCGTAACGGTGTTTTGAGCGTGTTCCAGTCAGCAATCTGACGAGTGATGCCGCGCAGTGGTTCCGTGGCCACATCTTGCGGAATCTGCTGGAGCGTTAGAAACTCGTCACACAATTCTGGCAGGCGATTGTGTGCATTGATCGCAGGTAGCGCCGGATCTGCAAGCAGTTGCTCCAGAGCAGTGAAGTGGGTCGGTTTGTGAATGCTGGCAAGCAGTCCCAACGCGCTCTCTACCAACGGGTGTTGCGCCAGGGGAAGTCCACCGCCCATGTTGTAGAGCGCTTCTGTGCGTTCTCCGCTGCCTTCGAGATGGGTGTGCAATAAGCGCGCAATGGTTGCGTGCTGTGCCAACAGATCGGGCACGACGATGCCAATACGCGGCGGTGGTGCTTGTTTGTTGGCTTCCTCAATGCGTTCGCGGGCCCAGCAAATAGCGGCTGTTAGTTCACTGGTGATCGAGGAAAAACGCGCGGCACTGTGTGTTTGTTTGTTTTCAGAAGGGTTGGGTGGGGATAAAGAGGTGGGTGGTGTTTCAACCTGCACATCGGCACCCCGTTCCTTGGCCCGTTTGAGCCAGGCGAGCCGTTGCGCCGTGAGCACATCAAAACCAGTGAGATACAGCGAACCGGTAGTGTCTGATGTGTAGGGTTGATCGGCGAGCTGGGCGCTGGTGATGGCGTTGCTCCGCTCAAGCGCCTTGGTTGCCCGGTTTGCCCAGTCGATAAAGCTACGGGTGTTTTCGGAGGCCTGAAAAGCGTTGGTGGTGTAGTCGAGGTGCCAGGCGTGGACAAGACCCCAGGCCTCTTCGAATAGGCTGGTCAGGTGTTGCAGGTTATCTGGCGCCAAACTCCTGAACAGTGCGTGCTGCTCCACGGCTGATAATAGTGTTGGTGTTTGCGCATCCATGGCGCGGGCACGATCGTGATCGCGACGTACCAGGGCGTCAAAACCACTTATTGAGGGTTCTTGCCAGGCCTTGTCTCCCTCGGCCATACGAGCGTAATCGTAGGCGTAGATGTACTCGCGGCGAAGGCGGTCGCTGCCGGTTACCAGCGTGCCGTTCTCGGCCGCCTGGCGGCGGGCGGGGGTGAGTTGGGCAAACGGTAGGAAGGCGGTGTTGGTCACAAGCAGCAGTCTAACAGCGCCTTGCTTCACCCACAGGCCTTAGTTAGGGTGCGCGGGCTTCAGGAGGCCGGCTCGACCAACAAGGCACTAAACCAAAGACGTTAAATGGCTAATTCCGACACTAACTCAGATTCACTAAGTCCCAGCGCACCGGCGAGCGGGAAAATTGGCTTTGTATCGCTGGGTTGTCCCAAAGCGCTGGTAGATACAGAGGCCATCGTCGGCGAACTTCTACACGATGGGTATAGCACGGTCGGCGACTATGCTGACGCCGACGTAGTGATTGTGAATACCTGCGGATTCATTGATGACGCTATTGCAGAATCGATCTCAACCATCGAACAGGCTCTCGATCAGAATGGCAGGGTTATAGTCACTGGCTGTTTGGGCGCCGATAAAGAGATGCTCAACGAGAGGTTTCCCGAGTTGCTGCACGTTTCTGGTCCTCAGGCAATCGCCGAAGTGGCCGACGCTGTTCGTAGTTGGCAGCCACTTCAGAACAACCCTGAGATCACGAGTCGATCTGTGTCGCATGGCGTGCTGCATGGCGAGCGTGCGCTGCTGACGCCAAAGCACTATGCCTATTTGAAGATTTCAGAGGGCTGCAACCACAAGTGCAGTTTCTGCATTATTCCCAGTATGCGCGGTAAGCTTGCGTCCCGCGGCATTAAAGACAATCTAGTTGAAGCCGAGCGACTTGCGCGTTCTGGCGTGAAGGAACTGTTGGTGATCTCCCAGGACACCAGCGCCTATGGCGTAGACATTGGGTATCGTAAGGAACAGGTAGGGGGGCGCCTGCTCGACAGCGATCTACGAACGCTGTCGCGAGAGCTGGGTGAGATGTTTGATTGGGTGCGTTTGCACTATGTGTATCCCTACCCAAATGTTGATCGGCTGATAGAGCTTATGACCGACGGCAAACTGGTCCCTTATCTTGATGTCCCTCTTCAGCACGGCGACCCGACTATTCTAAAGGCGATGCGCAGACCGGCCGCTGCAGAAAAGACTCTGGAGCGCATCAAGAACTGGCGCAACGAGTGCCCGGAACTCAAGTTACGCAGTACCTTTATTGTGGGGTTCCCCGGCGAGACTGAGGCCCAGTTTGAGACCTTGCTCGAGTTTTTGCGCGAGGCCCGTCTTGATCGGGTAGGGGCGTTCACCTACTCAGATGTTGACGGTGCTTCAGCTGCGAGCCTGGCCAACCATGTGCCGGAGGCTGTGAAGGAAGAGCGGCTGGAGCGCTTTATGGCCCTGCAAGCACAGATCAGCGAAGAAAAATTAAAGGACTGGATAGGACAAGATACTCGTGTGCTGATTGATGGGGTACACGACCAGGGTGACGGCCCAATCGCGGTAGCTCGAACCTACGCGGATGCCCCGGAAATCGACGGCGTGGTGCACGTTACAGATGCTGCCGGGCTCCAGGCGGGAGCGTTCGCCTGGGTGCGGGTCCAAAATAGCGATGCCCACGATTTGTACGCGACAGCCCTCGGCGATGCTCTTCGATTAAGCTAGGGCCCTCGGGGTTGAGAGCTGCGGATTGGATACTTAATTAGAGGGAGCCTAGAATAGAGCCGTTTTGGGGCCCTGAGGCATTGGAGCATTAAGCGATGTGGCATTTGATTGAAGATTTTTTTGAGAAGAACCTGGTGCTGATGGCGCTAACCGGGCTGGGCTGGTTGGCCGTTATCATTATGGGCAGCAGCATGATCTTCACCATTTATAATTTGCTCACAGCGGCCTAGCTCTGCCTCGTGTGGTTAGCGTCACTCAGCGAGAGCCAACGCACGGCGTTGTTGGGTCTGGCCCACAACGTCGTGGTATCAGACGGTCTGCTTGATCCTAACGAAGAAACTATGCTCGATGAGTTCAAGCGGGAGATGAGCCTGAGCTCTACTGAAGAAGTAGAGTACCTCGAACTTGACGGTATCGAGGCTATTTTTGATAGTCGTAGATCTCGGATGATTGCGCTGCTCAATCTTTTGCGACTGAGCTATAGCGACGGTGCGTTCGAAATTGAAGAAGAGTGCGTGCTTAAAGAAATCAGTCAGGCCTTTGAAGTGCCCGATGCTGAATTTCACCTGTTAGACAACTGGGTCAAGCGGCTTGTTAGTCTTGAGGAAGAGGCGTTGAACCTAATGGGCTGATGTTCGGGCTCGCCTGATCATCAGAGCTGACCGGTGACCCTGCGTTCGCTAACGCATCGGCCAGCAGACCAATCTTCCTAACGGTGTCTTCTCTGTCGAGCTGCAATGGCGATGAAGGCCGAAAACTCAGCCCGCAGCGATAACCGGTGAGCAGAGCATTTGTCTTGCTGGTTTGCACGCAGTTGCTTACGTTCACCACCAGATCTTTCATCCGATGTTCACCCCAGCTCACGGTTAGAAACGCGGTGCGTTCGGCAGTGAGCGGGCGGGTCACTGAAATAGCCGCGCCATAAGAACTGAGATCCAGCAATTCGGCGCGATGACTGCGTAGATCTCCGCGCAGCCGAATCGACAATCGTACGTTTTGCTGCTCGCAGAAAACGCGCTTGTGTTGTCGTCGGGTACAGGATTCTGCGTCGGTCGCCAGGGCATTAGTCAGCTCTGCGATTCCGCTCATTTCTGTCACATCTGTGGTGCTTTCCGGATTCATCCGAGTAAGTTATCAAGCACCGTATGGTGTTGCTGTGACCGAGTTAGCAGAGTTGCTGCCAACTTATGTGGTCAACGTAAAAAACTAGTTTAGGACGACTCGATATCCGCAAGTAGCAGTTCTTTTGCCTCGTTGAGTTGAGCCGCGATGTAGTTCGATCCGCCGCGATCAGGATGATTTCGCGCCATTAGCCTGCGGTGCGCCTGAACGATGTCCTCGCGACCCGCCCCGGGGGCTACCTCCAGCATGGCTCTCGCCTGGTCTTTTGTGAGCGATGACTTGGCCTGCGGCCTGGGTTGGCTGCGAGTTGCTCCGGGTCTGAATAGTCCGGGAAATAGCCGCTTGAGGAGGGGGGCAAACCGTATCAGCTGTACAAGCCGACGAAGAAAAGGAATAGCACCGGTGATCGCGGCGCTAAGCCAGTGCAACCTGCCCGTTGCGATCATGACGACTAGCGCGAGCACCAGCATGATGATCGCTAGAGTGACTATTGGCTTGCGCGAGCCGTTGGTTGACGGCTCGCCATCTGTCGATCCAGTAGACGGATCGCTCCAGAACAGCCGCGTAAGAAAGACGAAGGCAATGCCGCCCAAAAGCCCGATGAACACCCAGAGCATTGCGTTGATCCCGTTTGGTTGAGTGTATGATGCCACGGCATGAGCGATTTCCCAGCAGCCGACACGAGCCTCACCGTAGCCATCTCCTCGCGCGCGCTGTTTGATCTTTCCGCCAGCAACGCCATTTTTGAGGCTGAGGGGCTGGCCGCCTACCAGGCGTATCAGATCGCTCATGAAGACGAGATACTTGAGCCCGGCGAGGCGTTTCCTTTAGTAAAAAAATTACTAAATTTCAATAACTTATTGAATAAACCTTATGTAGAAGTCAGATTGTTGTCGCGAAATTCCGCGGACACCGGGCTACGTATTTTCCATTCCATCACCGCCTACGATCTGAGTACCAAACGGGCGGCGTTCAGCGGCAGAGAATCACCGTATCGATACGTTCAGGCTTTTGGCTGTGTGTTGTGCCTGTCGCT
>CAZFIA010000150.1:4155-9931 GCA_964519335.1 uncultured Pseudomonadales bacterium | reverse complement strand
TGCGGCCATAATTCCCCCTACCGCAAGGTTGTTTTATCAACCACTATATAGCGAGCCATCGTCGCTGGCGTCAGGGAGTGAACGCAGATCCCCAAATCAGGTGTTCTTGCTCTGGCTCAGTCTGCGGGACGCTTTGTCTAGCAACCACTCTACCGTCAGAAAGAGATTCCATGTGTACAGGGAAGCCCCACAACAGATGGACATGCTTTAGAACTGCTTCGGTACTGGTATTTAGCGGCCGGCCTTGATGACGAACGTGATGCAAAGTAAGCGCGCGATCGCCACTCACATCGGCATTCACGATCTGAATATTGGGCTCTTGGTCGCCCAAATTGTACTGAGCGGCGAGCAGCGAACGTATTTTGGCGTAGCCATGATCGTCATGGATCGCGGCAACCTTATAGTGGTCATCTTTCGCATCATCGAGCACCCCAAACAATCTGAGATCTCGAATTACTTTGGGTGATAAGTATTGTTGAATGAAGCTCTCGTCTTTGAAGTCACGCATGGCTGCGTGAACAGCAGGCAACCAATCGCTACCAGCCAAATTGGGAAACCACTCCCGATCTTCTTCAGTCGGTTCTTCGCATATTCTGCGTATATCGCTGAACATCGCAAAACCCAAAGCGTACGGATTTATTCCATTGAAGTACGGGCTGTCAAAACCGGGCTGGAACAGAACATTGCTATGAGAGCTCAGAAACTCAATCATAAAGCCGTCGTCTACCAGCCCCTCGTCATACATTTGATTCAGCAAGGTGTAATGCCAAAAGGTTGCCCAGCCTTCGTTCATAACTTGAGTTTGACGCTGGGGATAAAAATACTGGCCCAGTTTTCGCACTATGCGCACCAACTCGCGCTGCCACTGCTCAAGCAACGGGGCATTCTTCTCAATAAAGTAAAGCAGATTTTCCTCAGGTTCCGCAGGAAATTGCTGTTGTACAGCTTCCGATGCCTTGTTGTTCTGTTGGGGTATAGTGCGCCACAACTCGTTTAGATTGCGCTGCACATACTCCTCTCGTTCGGCTTGTCTGAGCGCTTCCTCCTGAGCTGATATCGGATAAGGTCGCTTATAGCGATCCACGCCATAGTTCATAAGGGCATGACAGGCATCCAGAATTCTCTCGACGCTCTCTATGCCGTACTTTTCTTCGCATTGGGAAACATAGTTTTTGGCGAAAGAAAGGTAGTCGATAATGCCGCTTGCGTCGGTCCATGTTTGGAACAGGTAGTTACCCTTAAAGAAGGAATTGTGGCCGTAGCAGGCGTGAGCAATCACCAGCGCCTGCATTGTTAGCGTGTTCTCTTCCATGAGATATGCGATACAAGGATTGGAATTGATCACAATCTCATAGGCAAGGCCCATATTTCCGCGGGCATAGTTCTGTTCTAGTTCAACGAATTTCTTTCCATAAGACCAATGACTATAGCCAAGCGGCATACCTACCGAGGAGTAAGCATCGAGCATTTGATCTGCCCGAATCACTTCTATCTGGTTCGGATAGGTATCAAGCCCAAAATTGGCGGCTATTCGACCGATCTCACGGTTGAACGAATCCAAAAGCTCGAAGTTCCAGTCGTTGGATTCGTCTTGCAGGCGCATTTTCTCTTTAACTACAGCACTCACGACGCGGTCTTCTTCTCAAATAGTTCACGGAAGATGGGGTAAATGTCCGAGGCATCAGTAATCTGCCGCTGAGCAAACTTTTCGGGATGCAATTCTTCCAGCTTCAGGTACTCGTCCCACAACGATTGATGCTCACCTGCTGTGATTTCGATGTAAGTGTAGTACTGAGCAAGCGGCAACAGTTGTTCATTGAGCAACGTACGACATAAGCTAGAGTCATCACCCCAGTTATCACCGTCCGAAGCCTGAGCGAAATAGATGTTCCAGTCATCAACCGGATAGCGCTCCTTTACTACATCGAGGGCAAGTTTAAGTGCACTCGACACTATGGTTCCGCCCGTCTCTCTGGAATAAAAGAATTCCTCTTCATCTACTTCTTTAGCTGACGTGTGGTGCCGTATAAAAACGATTTCCGTTTTCTCATAACTCTTGGATAAGAACAGGTAAAGCAGAAGGAAATAGCGCTTCGCTAGATCCTTGATCTGCTGGGTCATTGAACCCGAGATATCCATCAGGCAAATCATAACGGCCTTGGACGTGGGCACGGGTTGCTTATTATGTAACTTGAAGCGCAGGTCGTAAGTGTCCAGGTAAGGCACCCGCCGTATCTTTGCTTCTAATTCACGAATCTCATTAGATAGGGCTCTCTGCTTGAGCTCGTCGCCTGCGCTCTCTGCGGTGCGCTTCTCTTCTTCACATTCACGGAGACGTTTCCTGGATTTACCCGTAAGCGCGATACGGCGAGCTTTCGCTGTTTTTAGCGATCGCACAACCGATAGCTTGGCCGGCACACCATCATTCGAGTAACCCGCATTCACATACTTAAAGGCGTCATCACCCTGCAGACTGCACTTAACCATGTTCGGCAGCTCGAGATCTTCGAACATGTAGTCCATGAACTCTTCACGGGTGAGTTGAAATACAAAATCATCAGACCCTTCTCCAGTATCTGATGCACTGCTCGAGGCTCGACCGCCACCATCGGGTTTCTGTATCTGATCACCCTCAACAAATTCCTTGTTGCCAGGGTGAACGATGCTACGTTTGCCGCCGGTTCCATGGGAGAAATTTGGTTCAGAAACGTCCCGCGCAGGGATATTTACCGCTTCTCCACGATCCATATCTTGAATACTGCGCTTGCCGATGGCTCGGGTAACTGCTTTCTCGATGTGAGAGCGGTAACGACGCATGAAGCGCTGTCGATTCACAGCGTTCTTGTTCTTGCCATTCAAACGCCGATCGATGATGTGTGACATCGTGGTCCTCCATCCAATCAGCGTTACTGCGACTTACGTACTCTGAGGTACCACTCCGCGAGCAAACGAACCTGCTTTTCGGTGTAACCACGCTCAACCATACGTTGCACGAAATCGTCATGCTTCTGCTGATCGACGGAAGAGCTCTTGGCATTAAACGAGATAACCGGCAGAAGTTCTTCGGTGTTAGAGAACATCTTCTTTTCGATTACCAGACGAAGCTTCTCATAGCCCAACCATGAGGGATTATCGCCGCCGTTGTTGGCCTTCGCGCGCAATACAAAATTGACAATCTCATTTCGAAAATCTTTCGGATTACTAATGCCTGCAGGTTTCTCGATTTGCTCAAGTTCCTCATTCAGAGATTCTCGGTTCAGTATGTCGCCCGTCTCTGGATCGCGATACTCTTGATCTTGTATCCAGAAATCTGCATAAGTCACATATCGGTCGAAGATGTTCTGCCCGTATTCAGAGTAAGACTCTAGATAGGCTGTTTGGATTTCTTTACCGATGAACTCGACGTATCGCGGCGCAAGATATTCCTTAATGTTGGTGAGATAGCGCTCTCGAAGCTCAGGGTCGAACTGCTCTTGTTCGATTTGTTGTTCAAGTACATACATAAGATGCACCGGATTCGCCGCCACTTCGGTGGAATCAAAGTTGAAAACCCTCGACAAAATCTTGAAGGCAAATCGAGTAGAAATGCCCTCCATGCCTTCATCTACACCAGCGCTATCTCTGTATTCTTGTATGGACTTGGTTTTGGGATCCGTATCTTTCAGGCTTTCACCATCGTACACGCGCATCTTCGAAAACAAGTTCGAGTTTTCTGGTACTTTCAGGCGTGAAAGCACGGTGAACTGGGCAAGCATTGACAGTGTGTCTGGTGTACAGGGCTTGCTGGCCAGAGAACTTTCATTGATCAGCTTCTCATAGATCTTCAGCTCTTCCGACACACGTAGGCAATAGGGTACCTTCACGATAGATACGCGATCGATAAAGGCTTCATTGTTTTTGTTCGACCTAAACGTCTGCCACTCAGATTCATTGGAATGCGCAAGCGCAATCCCGTCGAATGGCATCGCACCTATAGCTTCAGTGCCATTGTAGTTACCTTCTTGAGTTGCGGTGAGCAACGGGTGCAGTACCTTGATTGGGGCCTTGAACATCTCAACAAACTCAAGCAGACCCTGGTTTGCCTTGCACAGACCGCCGGAATAGCTGTAGGCATCTGCATCGTTCTGCTCAAATTCTTCGAGCTTACGAATATCGACTTTACCGACCAGAGCAGAAATGTCCTGGTTGTTTTCGTCACCAGGCTCGGTCTTGGCGATTGCGATCTGGTTAGCAATACTGGGGTACAGTTTGACTACCTGAAACTTGCTGATGTCTCCTCCAAACTCCTGAAGGCGCTTTACCGCCCATGGAGACATCCGACCGCGAAGGTAGCGCGGCGCTATACCGTAGTCTTCTTCCAAAATCTGAGCATCTTCCGCGGGATTAAACAGTCCCAATGGAGATTCGTTTATCGGTGAGCCTTTGAGCGCATAGAATGGAGTTTTCTCCATCAGCGACTTGAGTTTTTCGGCGATAGAGGACTTACCGCCACCCACTGGACCCAGCAGATAGAGAATCTGCTTTCGCTCTTCAAGGCCTTGAGCCGAGTGACGGAAAAACGAAACGATCTGTTCAATGGCATCTTCCATGCCATAGAACTCACTGAATACGTCGTAGCGTTTGATGATCTTGTTTGAAAAAATCCTCGATAGTCTGGGATCTTTCGATGTGTCGACAAAGGTTGGCTCGCCGATCGCGCGTAGCAACCGCTCAGCGGAAGTGGCGTAGGCGCTCACATCACTTTTGCAAAGATTAAGGTACTCGTCGAGGCTCAGTTCATCTTCTAGCGTAGAATCATAACGGGCCTGATACTGCTCGATAACTCCCATGCGGTGCTCCTAAACTGCAGTCATTGCAGAGGCGTGGATCACTGTTAACGGTCTGTCTTAGCTGGACCGAATTTAGTCCGTAAACTGCTGCTAGCAGCGGTAACTACTAACAGAAAGATAGTCTACGAACGACTTATAACCACGCTAAACAATGGCCACCAATGAGATTGTGACCAATGTCCCATTCAGGAATTTCGATACTTGTGGGGTTGTTAATTTATACCGGTCGATTGCAACGGCTATGTCAGACAGTCTGGGCGCTTGTGCGGCTCAGAATGGCGCAAACCCTTCTAGAATCAGGGTTTGCGCTTTTAGCGAGAACCTCTAAGAGCCCGTGCAGTCACTCTGCTGCGGTCCGCTACCGACAGGTGTGAACTTGCGGCTCGGAGTGAGAATCACCTTATCTACAAAGGTACCTTCTTCACGCATCCAAATATGTAGCGACTGGACACCTGTCCTGGCTACATCGATCGTTTGTTCACGCAGAGTCCACTGGTAGTTTCCACTGGGAGAGACAGTGAAGTTCTCGCTTGTGGCCGGACCGGTATTGTTGATACCGAAGTGCAGTGAATTGGACTCAGTGTTTAGTGCGCGGCCACGTATGTACACAAAGTGTCTCCCGGTTCTCTCAAACCGCACGTTGTAGTTTAGCTGTGGCGAGCTCTGTACAAACCCAGAGGGTACTGACATTTTGTTATCTGGCGTCGCGCGCATTACGCCTTCACCAGAAAACCCACTGCCAAAGTTCTCTGTTGGCTGCACCCATTCACGTCCGCCCCGGGAGATATTGCCGTGGTGGTTTTCTGCTTCGAATACCAGCAGTTGGGAGCCGTCAGTTGATTGTTGAAACGCACAGGTTTCTCCCGAAGGAATTTCGACAGACTCTGCAGCCCCGGAGCCATCCTGGCCAGCGCCGGCCAGCGGACTTGGCTGACTTGGCTGACTTG
>CAZFIA010000150.1:0-4055 GCA_964519335.1 uncultured Pseudomonadales bacterium | reverse complement strand
ATCAGGACGAACAGCCACCACTGGCTCGGGAGTCTCAGGAACAGTCACCACCGGTGCGAGCACCGGCTGGCTGACGGGTGCCGTTGGGCTAGGGGGCTGAGTCCGCGACTCTTGGAAAGACTCATCGGATCCGATAGTTACAAAGGCGGGATCACTGCGCACTGTTCCAACAGAGTTACTAATGCGCACATGATAGTTGCCCGTGTTGGCTTCGTTAACTGTAAATCTATACGTATGGGAGTTTGCGCCTGGTACTTCGACGTTATTCCTAAACCACTGATAATCAGGTGTAGGCAAACCTGTATTACGCACATTGAGCGTTACTGCAGTTCCGGTCGGCGCTCTGGCACTTTCGGTCTGCGAGATTATTTCAGGGCTAACGTTGGGCAAATGCAAAGCCGCGCCCATCGGCAGACCATCGTCTCCGAGCGCCTGCGCGTCCGTAACCGCATAGCCTTGCGCCACCCAGGCAGTTAGCTGCTCAACGGTGTAGCGAGAATCGAATCCTGAATCGTCATTGCGTTTCTTTAGTTCTTGGATTGCGTGTTCCGCTGTACCCGGGCCGCCAAGGCTCCGGTCCCATCCTGCTAGATTGCGACTCGGATCGAAGAACCGGGGATTGTCTGTGATCGAGTGCCGATCGATGTCTGAGGTGAATCTGGCCTGGTGTACACCCAGATTTCCATCAACACCGTCACTCGATAAGTCATGGTAGAGATTGTGATCAACCCGCAAAAACGTATCGAGTTCAATCGCCTCACTTGCAGATGCACTGCCGATGCCGTTACCCGTATTGCTCAGGCGGTCTGAGCCCAGAAACAAAGCGCTGTTGACGAACTCAAGTCCCGCACCCGTGTTTGTTGTTCCTGTTTCATCCAAAGCGATCGCCCGTGAGTTAAAGCCCACTTTTGAAACGATATGATTGAGATTTAGATGCAGACCTACAGAGTTGTTGTACGTGAAGAACACTGGATGCCAGACACCCCCTGACGTATCTCCAACGGATCCTGAGTGTTCAACGGTTAATCGAGGCGCCGGACCACCAAACAGCTGAAATTTTCGCTGTGGCCCATTGCTGAGAACGGCATCGCCATTATCAGATTGAATTTCTCGGTTGGATTCGAACCAATAATTTCTAATTAGCGTGTCGCTGCGTATATCGTTGGCATGCCAGCCATGGGGATTGTCACCTTCCCCATATATGTAACTAGTTAGTTGTTCGTCGGCTAGCAGCCCAGTTGCCAGGCCGCCTCTGCGCATCGCAATAAATACATTGTTATGTGAGCGTGCATTACCTTTGTTGTTGTTACGCGCGTGGCCAGTTCCCTTGCCGTCGATTACATAGTTATCAAGCTTGTAACCTTGAACAAAACGTATGTTGATGAGCGTATCGGAAACAATGTTAGTGACAAAGTTGTCGTGTACAGGATTGTCCACAGATCCATTAACATCACCATAACCTTCAAACCAGAATCCGGGCCGAGTGTGACTGTCTCGTAATTTGGCTTGGTCCCGAAAAGTCAGGGAGTCCAGTTCAACCCGTGTATTCGCGCCAGCACCTAAACCAAAGATAGCGATCTCTCCACAACGAAGAAACTCTACATGGTGAGCGACGAATTCGGATTGGCCTACCTCATTGTTCATCGCCATAAACCAGCCCGCTTCGGTTACGGGATCGAAAGCATCCTCGACGATTCCGTAGGCTCCGTTAAAACGGGAATCTCGAAAGCCAACGGTATCGAAAAAGTAGTGCCCGGCGGCACCCGCAGCCAGACCAATTCGAGCGCGCCGGTCTCGCTGACCTGCAAAGGTTACTTTCTGACCTGTGTTTCGCTGCTTGAAACGGAACACTTGGCCCGACCGAGGACTAAACAGAAGCGCTGCGCCGGCCTCAATAACAAGTTCACCCCGATGGGCCGAGTGCAGCAAATGACCATCAATGGTCAAACTACTGCCAGCCCCAATGATCAGACGGCCACCACCGTCCAAAGTGATTGCATCGCTCTCCAAGCCGAGCCCGATCTGCGCGTTTGAGCTTACCCTTACGTCATGAGAGCCGAGTCCAAGCACTATATCGTTAGCGCCTGGAACGGCACTCGGAGACCATATGTTGGGATCATTCCAGTTGCCACTCGCCACTGCGCGAAAACTATCGGCAAGTGCTCCCGAACTAGCACACATCGCCGCTAGATAGAGCAATGAAAAAACGGCTGATTTTGGGTGAAACGTCATTCTGTAACCAAGCTAAAAGGTTGGGAATACACCGGATGGCACCAACAACAGCTGGGTGTTCGTTGTAACGGAGCTACAACTATTCAACTTGCACTCGCGACATCAGGCACTGTCGCGGACGATAGTTCGATCACAGGGAGTATTCTTAGCTCAAGTTCACGTTAGCCAGAAAGAAATCGGCGAGTTGGACAAGCTCCAGAATGAACGTAAAGAACTGAAACAATTGGCATTCTTCGCGATCTCACCATCGATTTGGCGAACACTTCACGCAGAATGTAAAACAGCGGATGAAATATTGAAGCAGTACCCAAAGCGGTGTGACTCACACACACCCAGATCGAGGTTTCTGTGAATTGGTTCGCGCGTAACACAGCTTTCGAAATCTCTATATAGTGATTTCAACTTCGAGGAGACCCCTATGAGTCGATTGACCCGCAAAACGCTAGAAGAGCTAACAGCAGATCAACGCGACTTATTCGACAAGATTGTCGCGTCGCGCCCGGTGAAGCCGGACGACGGTCATATTGGCGGACCCTTTGATGTCTGGTTGCAAAACCCCGAAATGGGTAGGCGTTTGGTTGGCCTTGGCAGCTTCTTTCGCTTTGATACCAGCGTTGATCGACGCTACATAGAACTCGCGATATTGGTTACTGGTCAGTACTGGCAAGCCCAATTTGAATGGTATGCGCACGAGCCGATGGCCCGAGAGGCGGGAGTGCCTGCTTCGCTAATCGCCGCCATCAAGATTGGCGAGCGGCCACAGATGGACGACTCCAAAGATGAGGCCGTTTATGAGCTTGCCACCCAACTACACCTCACCAGACGCGTAAGCCCAGGAACTTTCGAACGTGCAGTGGCAGCCTTTGGTGAGCAAGGAGTGGCAGAACTGGTTAGCTTGTGCGGCTACTACACACTGGTATCCATGACGCTCAATGCGTTCGATGTGCCATTACCTAAGGGCGCCCAATACCCCTTTGCGCAAGACTAATCAGAAGGTGCGCCCTAAGCGTTTGTTGTAAGATCGCGGGTCTGAGGCGAGGTGGAAGATCGAGCCCAAAAGATTAGACCAACTTTAAACCAAGAAGGAGGCGCCAATGGCCGCAAAAAGTTACAAGGCAGCGTGGAATCCGGAAACTCACGAGGGCCGGATAAGACTAGTGACGGGTGACGGAGACAAAATCATGTTCGAGCTCGACAACCCGGCAGAATTTACGGCCGTGTTAACCATGCTGGCAACGTCAGATGAAATTCGTATGAAAGATGGCTTTATTCAAACCGGCACCGAAGACATCGACTAAAACGCCACAAAGGAGCCTGCAAGTCATCGAAAGTACTAGAACTTGTTGCCAGGCTTAGAGACGTGCTGGGCCATGTCTTCGGGCACATCGGGAAGCTCAGTTTCGAATAACTCGCCGACTACAGGCGGATCTATATTAAAAACGTTGTTGAACTTGTGTACGGAATCCCAGATGCCTATGGCGATGGTGAGCTCCACCACTTGCTCTTCGCTGAAATGGTTTTTTAGCTGTCGCATCAACTCGTCATCCACGCCTTGAGCGTGGTTATTAATAAAATCGACCGTCAGATCCATCGCAAGTTTCAACCGATCATCCAGATCAGAACTCTGATGATCGAGCATTTGAACAATCATCTCTTCGGTCATGCCATTCTGCCGCGCCGCGGCAGATCGTGCGGGAATTCAGTAACGGCAGCCGTTAAGGTTCGCCGACTTCAGTCGAACCAGATCTTTAAGCACGGGATCGAGTGTGCTGTGCGACCACAGAAGCCCGTACCTAAACATGAATCCTTTGAAAAGGTCTGGG
>CAZFIA010000149.1:0-10044 GCA_964519335.1 uncultured Pseudomonadales bacterium | reverse complement strand
CCATGCTCGAAGAGGCGGAACAGGCCTTCGCAACCTATCGTTTTGACCTGCTTGCGTCTGTTGTTTACGAATTTATCTGGCACGAGTTCTGCGACTGGTATGTTGAACTCACCAAACCCGTTTTATGGGACGACGATGCACTGGCCAAGGCGGGCGCTCAGCAAACTCTGCTTACGGTGCTAGAGACACTCCTAAAGGCCGTACACCCGATCATGCCCTACATCACAGAAGAGCTGTGGCAAGAGGTGGGCAAACAGACGGGGCAATCGCGCAAAACCATAATGCTCGAAATCTATCCCGAGGCGAGTGACTTCAAGAGTGATCCAGAGTCCGAAGCGGCAGTGGAGTGGCTCAAGGGCGTTATTGAAGGCGTTCGCAACATTCGTGGCGAGGCTAACATAAAGCCCAGCCAGGAAATTGGGCTGGTGTTCCAGGGTGGCGCAAACACCGACAAACGCTTAGCTGAGTTAAACGCACCGCTTTTAACCCGTCTTGCCAAGCTTTCAAGCATCAGCTGGCTGCAAGCAGATGAAGAGCCACCGCCCCACGCCCTACAACTGGTAAACGAACTGCGCGTCATGGTACCGCTGGCCGGACTTATTGATGTTGCAGAAGAGCGCGCTCGACTGAACAAAGAAATCGGCAAGCGCGAGCAAGACCTAAAGCGCCTGAACGGCAAGCTCAACAACGAGAAATTTGTCGCCAACGCACCCGATGATGTTGTGGCTAAAGAAAAGCAGAAGGCAGCCGATCACTCCGCGGCACTAGAAACCCTCAACGCTCAGCTCACCCAGCTAGACGAGCTGGGTTAGCTGCCGGCAGCTAAAGCGTCAGCATCACCTTGCCTACGGTTTGATTGCCAGCGATCAGTTCATGTGCGGAAGCCGCTTCTGCCATCGACACTTCGGTTTCAATGATGGGTTTGATCTCGCCGCTTTCGATGAGCGGCCATACCCGCTCGTACAGCGCATCCATCACCGCTGATTTCGCCGGTACGCTGCGGGCACGCAGCGTGGATCCAATAACGCGCTGACGCTTCATCATCATCTGCGCGAGATTTATCTCACTTTGCACACCACCCATTAATCCGATGATCACAAGTCGACCATCAAGCGCGAGTGCCGCCTGGTTATCCGCGAGATAGCTGGCACCCACCGGATCAAGAATCACATCGGCGCCGGCGCCGTTAGAAAACTCATTTACCGAGCTAACAAACGAACCCTCATGCCGCGAGTGGCCACCGGCGGCACCTAATTCCATGCAGCGCGCAATTTTTTCGGCATTACCCGCAGTAACAAACACCGGATTACCAAAGGCACGACAAAGCTGGATGCCCGCGGTGCCAACGCCGCTGGCCCCGGCGTGCAGCACCACGTGTTCGCCAGCCATAAGCTTGGCTTCTATAAACAGGTTGAGGTAGGCCGTTGCAAAAACTTCGGGCAGCGCCGCAGCCTGAACAAAGGAAAGATCTCCTGGAATGGGCAACACCTGGCCCGCTGGAGCAACAACCTCTTCGGCATAGCCTCCGCCGGCAAGTAATGCACACACCCGATCACCCGGCGCAACTCTGGTAACGCCTTCGCCAACCTCGGTGACTTCACCCGCGCACTCAAGGCCAAGAATAGGGCTGGCACCGGGAGGTGGCGGATAGGCTCCCGCGGCCTGTGCGAGATCAGCCCGGTTTACGGCACTGGCACGATTAGCAATGCGTACCTCACCCGCACCGAGTGCCGGCGCCTCGGTCTCTTCCCAGGCCAATGCGCCGTCATTCAACACAACCGCTTTCATCTTGTTCTCCCTACTAAATCGGTTTCGCTTTTGCTCACCAGGCCATCCGCATTTTCACACCGGCGTTGTGCAAGTCTGTTTTGATGCCGCTGCAGGTGTAGTCACCAAAGTGAACCATCGACGCTACCAGCGCTGCATCTGCCTTACCTTCTGTAAGTACATCAACCAAATGTTGCGGCTCCCCTGCCCCGCCCGACGCAATGACCGGTATTCGCACCGCCTCCGAGATCATACGCGTTAAGCCCAACTCGTAGCCCGCTCGCGTGCCATCCGCGTCAATAGAGTTCACGACAAGCTCACCTGCCCCGAGTTGCTCGCCTCTCTGCGCCCATTCCAGCGCATCGATACCCATCGCCTTTCTTCCGCCATTGATCACAATCTCGTAGCCGCTGGGTAAGGTGTCGCTCACTTCTACCTCTTTTACGTCCATCGACAGAACCACGTTCTGTTCCCCAATAGATCTTGCGCACTGGCTAATCAAATCGGGATCACCAACGGCCGCAGAGTTCACATTGATCTTCTCAGCACCCGCAAGCCGCAAATCTGTTGCATCTTGTACTTTGCTCACACCGCCGCCAACAGACAGTGGTATGAACACCTGGCTTGCCACGGCCTCAACCACATCGAGAATAATGCCGCGCCCTTCGTGGGAAGCGGTGATGTCATAAAACACCAGCTCGTCGAGCCCATCGAGATAATATTCACGCGCCTTTGACACGGGATCGCCAATATCTTTGGTGTCGACAAACTTAACGCTCTTCGCGAGGTTGCCGTTACGGACATCGAGACAGGCGATCAATCGTTTGCTGAGCATCCGACCTAAACCTCCCCGTTCCAGACCGCAAAGTTCGCGAGCAGATTTAGCCCAACGCGGCCGCTCTTCTCGGTGTGAAATTGAGTTCCAAAATAGTTGCCCCTCCCCACGGCGCACGGAAATTCAATCTCATAGTCACTGAGGGCGTATACGTCGGAAGCTTTCGAAGGATCAGGGTAGTAGCCATGCACAAAGTAAAATTCAGACCCTGCTTCAAACCCCTCAAACAGCGGATGCGGCTTCACAACGCGCACTTCGTTCCAACCCATATGCGGCACCTTGAGGCTCGGGTCATCAAACTTGAAGCGCCGTACCTGTCCGGGAAGCAAACCAAGAGTTGGGGTATCTTGTTCTTCAGAATGATCGAGCGAGATTTGGACACCGAGACAGATACCAAGAATCGGCACCCCAGCCGCATAGGCATCGAGCAACACCCGGTCAAGACCATTCTGGCGTACGCTCGCCATGCCGCTGCCTGCCGCTCCGACTCCCGGGAAGATGATGCGATCGGCCTGCGCTACCTGTTGTGGGTCAGAGCTAATACGTGCATCAAGGCCGACTTCAGCACAGGCTCGCTGCACGCTCCGAAGGTTTCCAGCATCGTAATCGATAATAACTGTCACTTGGTTTCATGACATTGCGAAGGAGCGCGGATACTATCTCAGATATGCAAGCCAACCAACTCGACCCCAATCAGAGAAAATCCGACAAACGGCAAAAGCGCGGCGTTTTGTTGGTTAATCTCGGCTCTCCGGCAGCGCCCACAGTGCCTGCGGTCCGGCGCTATCTGAATCAGTTTCTGATGGACCCGGAGGTTATCGATCTGCCCTGGCCGATAAGACGATTGCTCGTGTCCTGTTTTATTTTGCCCACTCGACCCAAGGCAAGCGCACACGCCTATGCGAGCATCTGGCGTGATGGCGAACAACCAGGTTCACCTCTATTGCACTACAGCGAGGCATTTACCAGCGCACTGCGCCAGACGCTTGACCCAGAAATTCCGGTCGCCCTGGCCATGCGCTACGGCGAGCCGAGCATCAGCGAAGGTATGGCGCAGCTCTCTCACTGCGACGAAATATTTTTGATCGCAGCCTATCCACATCATGCAGACTCAACACGCACCACCACCATCAGAGCCGCAGAAGACGCGCTGGGCAACAAGCAAACGCTTAAGGTCATGCCGCCGTTTTATGAATCACACGACTACGTTGCTGCGCTTGCAAGCAGTATCGATACGCATTTAAAAGCAGACTATGATCATCTGCTCTTTAGCTACCACGGCCTACCTGAGCGACACCTCACTAAAGCCGACCCAACTCATTCGCACTGCCTGCAAAGCCCTGACTGCTGCGAGCGCGCGTCAACCGCCCACAGCACCTGCTATCGACATCAAGTGTTTGCCACTACCCACGCCGTGTGCGAACAGCTTGGAATTAACCGCGAGCGCTACAGCGTGAGTTTCCAGTCGCGACTAGGTCGCACCCCCTGGCTTACGCCCTACACCGATGCCGTTCTTGCCGAGCTGCCGGGCAAAGGCATCAAGAAACTCGCGGTGGTGTGTCCAGCGTTTGTTGCAGACAACCTCGAGACTCTGGAAGAGATGGGTATTCAGGGCCGCGAATCGTTCCTCGCCGCCGGGGGCGAGTCGTTCACGCTTGTTCCCTGCATGAACGATCACCCGGAGTGGGTCAAGGTGGTTGCAAACTGGTGCATTAATCACCCCAGCAATACTCCCGCAACTCACACACACCAGACCGGCAAGGCGTGACGCCAAAAACCACACTCATCAACACCACAAAAGGCCCGGTAGTTGGTCTCGATGTCGGCGGTGTACTGCAGTTGCGAGGAATACCTTTCGCCCAGACGCCGGTCGGCGAACTCAGCGATAAACCGCCTGTGCCGCCTGCACCCTGGGTCGAACCGCTGGAGGCTCTGGAACCCGGCCCAGCCCCTCTGCAGCCGCAACTCTTTGGTATGGGCATGCGTTCGGCAACAAACGTGAGCGAAGATTGCCTGACGCTCAACGTAGATGCGCCCCTTCCAGAAAACACTTCTGCAAGTGAACACAGCAAACGCCCGATAATGATGTGGATCTTTGGGGGCGGCTACATCACGGGTGATGCCGCGGATGAATTGTTCGACGGCACCGAACTCGCTCGTCGGGGCATGGTGGTTGTGCGCGCCAACTACCGACTCGGCGCCCTCGGGCGCGCAAACCTTGGGCTTGAAGATCAACTGCTCGCGCTTCGTTGGGTACACGACAACGCGGAAGCTCTGGGCGGCGACGCTAGTTGCATCACCTTGTTTGGTGAGTCAGCGGGAGCTATGAGTATTTGCAATCTGCTTACTGCACCCAAAGCAAAAGGGCTCTTTCACCGCGCTATTGCGCAGAGTGGTGCGGGCAGCAACGTGGCAAGTCCGGAACAGGCGGCCCAGGCCGACGGTAGATGGATCAGTGAACGCGCCAAGCTCGCCGATCCCGATGACGTTGAAGCACTTATGGCGCTACAAAGCCGGCTGGGACGCGAATTGCGGCCCAAAATTGGTGGCATGCCGTTTCGGCCTGTAATCGATGGCAAGTTGTTGCCTGCGCACCCGGAGACGGCCGCACACGAGGGCGCTGATGTGCCGCTGTTAATCGGTCACAACGCTGACGAACATCGGCTGTACATGAATCCGCGGCATCGACTCGGACCCGGCGGTCTCCACGAAGCACTCGGCAAGCGGTTGTCCGCCTCTGTGATCAACGAACTTGAGCATCTCTATCCGCAGCTCAACGCTGTGGAACGACTAGCCGCGGCAGAAACCGAACTGCGTTATCGAGCGCCCCAGGAGCGTTACGTCGCCGCGCGAGAACGCAACCGAACAGATAGCGGACTCAGCGCCAACACCTGGACCTATAGGTTTAACTGGCCGTCACCGGCACTGCGAGGCTGGCTGGGTGCCTGCCATGCCATCGAAATACCCTTTGTGTTTGGCAACTTCAAGCAACGCACCATGGCAAAATTTGTTGGACCTGGCCACGAACCTCTGAGCGCCAGGGTGCAGTCGCTATGGTGTCACTTCGCGCGTGAGGGCAAGCCGCCGGCGCTGTGGCAACCCTACCCCAACGTCATGGAACTGCACCCCGGCACAGACTGCAGGCCACGATCCGAGGTCGAGTCGTTCTGGAACCAAAGCCTGGAATCGTCCTAAGCCAGTTCGACATCAAACCCCGTGCGCGGGAAGTAGGCGTTGATCTCGCCGGCCACCGGATCACTGCGCCGCACAGCAATTGCAACATCGCTTAAATGCAGGAGCACGCCCTTCACCGGAATACGCCCGTAATCATCTGGCGTTACGTTGACGGTGTCACCCACTTTTATGCCTTCGGTTATAAGGTTCTCGCCGTAGGCAAATAGCTCAGGTTCGGCAGCTGATCCGCGTTCAAGCGCTGCTTCGCTCGTGCTCTCTATGCCCGGCTTCTGCCCCCACTCAACAAAGGGTGCCATGTAGCTTTTTACCCTCGGAAAATCATCGAGCAACGGCGCGACTATCGGGTTCATTGATACAAACCACAGGCAGTGATAAAGCGAGAAGTCTGCAACGCTGGGTTCATCGCCAAACAAGAACGTTTTGTTTAAAGAGCCTTCCAGCTCACGCAAGTAGTGCACAAAACTCGCTTCAGCAAGCGCGGGTGTCATTGACGCCAGTTGTTGACCACCAGAGAGTTCAGCGCGGTCCGCCATAAAGGCCTCGAGGTTTGCCGCACCAAGCTGCGCTGCAATAACCTCAACGGCTTTGGGTTGAAAGCATAACGCCACCCCTGTACGAAACAGCGTGCTATCTGCCCACTCCGCAAACCGATGCGCTGCAAAACCGACGGCAAAGAGCGACTCCTTACCGCCTCGCGCAGCAACGTGCTGGGCAATGATTTTGGTGTCGCAGAACACCGATGCGCCATCTTGCAGAATCGGTGTTTTGCGGTAGCCACCCGACAGCTCCATCAGATTTGGCCGCGGCATGATGTTGTTGATGATCACCGAGTTCCACTCGAGCTCGCAGTAGCCAAGCAGCGAGCGGATCTTTTCGGAAAACAGTGAAGAAGGGTAGTGATGTAAAAACAGATCGGTCATTTTGGCCTCGTTAAAGTACTAGGTTAGCCAGCGTTTAAGCCGCGCCTGGCGTTGTTTTAATCCCGCTGCAAGCTCACGGTAGAACGCCTGCACCAGCGGTCTTGAAAACATCGACTTGCGGGCTACAAACCGCACTGGCCGCACCAATGATGAGGCATCGGGCACCAGCAGTGTGGAATTTTTTACACTAAGGGTTTCCGCAACTCCCGCCGGAACCAGTCCGTGACCGAACCCGGCAATAGCCATCTGCCCAACCGCAAAGAAAGATTCGAGTGAGGTCTCGCGAGTGAGATTTAGCCTGTGCATATCGTCTTCAATAGATGCCCATGCACCGGAGCGGGATTCGATAGTAAGCACCTTTAACGCATCACCCTTTTTGTAGGAGATCTCTTCAAGTCCGCTGGGTATGACCACCATAGGTTCCAGGTGCAGCACTTCGGACTGCACGTCGGTTTCCGCTTCCGAAAACCCCGTGCAGATGCCTACCATGTACTCGCCCGCGCGGATTCGATCCAGCACCGTCGGCGAACGCTGAGCGTGAAAGCTAAGGTCAACGCCCGGCAAAGCATCGTTCACCCCCGCGAAGATCGCTGGCCCCCAGCTCGCCAGAATAGCGTCTGACACACCCACAATGATCTTGCCCTTGCGCAGCGCGTTGTCTTCCAAAAAAACACTGCGCAGCTCGCTGATTAGCGGAGTCACTCGATCAACCAATCGGGTGCCGTGGTGGGTGAGTGCTACCCGGCGCCCCTGCCGTTCGATCAGCTTGCGGTCGTAGTGTTGCTCGAGCTTGGCGATGCGTTTGCTCACTGCAGACTGAGAGATAGACAGGGCGGTCGCCGTTTCCATCATGGTGCCCGTGCGCGACAACGCCACCAGGGTCTCAAGATGCTCGATCATTTAATTCAGTCCAAATAGTGGATGATTGTATTCCTTTGGGTCGCTATTTTCATTGATTACACAGTGGTTTAATATCGCCATGTATCTCGCCGTGATCATTGTCGCTACTGTTTTTGTCACCAGTCTGATCTCCGGAGTTATCGGCATGGCGGGCGGCATGATTCTGATGGCCGTGCTGGTCAGCCTACTGAGCGTGCCGGCCGCCATGGTCGTCCACGGTGCCGTGCAGGCCACCGCAAACGGCTCACGGGCGTACTTTTTGCGTGAGCATATACGCTGGGAAATCCTGCCGCGGTATTTGCTTGGCTCTGCTGTGGCGGTTGCTGGCTTTTGGCTGCTCGCCTGGCTGCCGCCGCCCGAGCTTGTGCTGCTGCTGATTGGGCTCTTTCCCTGGCTGGCGCTAGCCCTACCTAAAGACGGTAACAGCCCGGTAGTAATTACCAAGCCTGGTAGCCAGCTCGCCTGCGGCTTTCTGGTCACCGGTGCGCAGCTCGTCGCTGGCGCTTCAGGTCCGCTGTTAGATCTGTTTTATCTCAATTCGCGTTACGACCGTCACGAGATTGTCGCAACCAAAGCCATCACCCAGACACTGGGCCACCTGACCAAGCTCGCCTACTACGGCGCCCTTTATGGTCTTGCCGCAGAGACCTCGCCCTTGATGTTAGGGATAGCACTTGTCGCATCAATTACAGCAACGCGCATAGGCACGCTGATACTCGCAAAAGTCTCCAACGATAAATTTCGCAAGGTCAGTCAGTTTTTGATTCTTTTGCTTGGCGCACTCTGCATCGCAAATGCGCTGCGCTCTCTTATTTAGGAAGGGTTTAAGAGGTGTTAACCCTACGCCGGCGCAATAACTACGGGTTTAACCACAAACAACAAATCCCCAGGGTTTACCTGTTGGCCCGCTGTCATGTTGATGCGCGTTACTTCGTAGCTCGGTTGATCATAAAGCTCGCCGAAATCAGCAAGACGCAACGGCGTGAAGCTCTTCATCGCCTCGAGCTGGCAGAGAATATTGTCCGCACCGATAACTTCACCTTCGGTGACATACTCAGGCTCTGTCGGTGATGGCGTGGTATAGAAAATACCTGTCGATGGTGCCAGCACTTTTAACTCGTCACTGTTTTCGATACTGATGCTATCAACATCGATCGCGGCACGATCTTTACCTGCGGCCGCGGCAATCTCTTCAACCAATTGCTCTTGATCGAGGCGCTCAAACAACCCGGGCAGGTAGGCCGTGTCGTAGACGCCATCACGAAACACCTTATCGGCAAGTATGCGGTACAAAAGCGGCAGGTTGGTACAGATGCCTTTGATTTCTACGCGCCGCAGATAGGCCAGCAGTTTTTCGGTGGCGGCTTCGCGGTTTTCGGCGTGAGCAATAACTTGCGCCACCATAGAATCATAAAACGGTGATACCGCCTTGCCAGTTGCAGCGGTCGCAATCACATCGATGCCGTCTTCTTCCGGAAACAAGCAATGCTGTATCTCGCCCGGGTCGGGCCGAAACTGCAGGCCGCCATCGGCATCAAGCACTACTTTCTCTGCATTTATTCGCGCCTCAATTGCATAGCCGTTCTGTTCTATGGCGAGGTCTGCAATATCAGAGCCCGACGCTATTCGAAATTGCTCGGCCACTATGTCTACGCCCGAGACCATTTCGGTCACCGGGTGCTCCACCTGTAGCCGGGTGTTCATCTCCATGAAGTAGACGGCGTCATTGGCCAGGTCATAGATAAACTCTACGGTGCCGGCACCGACATAACCCACTTCATCGGCCAGTGCCGCCGTGTGCGCCAGTACCGAGCGCTTCAGCAGGTTGGGTAGCGTCGTAGAATCCGACTCTTCAATAATTTTTTGTTTATCGCGCTGCACCGAACAATCGCGCAGGCCAAGCACTTTGGTATTACCGTGTGTGTCGCGCAATAACTGCACTTCGATATGCCGTAGCGAGGTAACAAACTTTTCGAGGTACACATCGCCGTTGCCAAAGGCGCCGCGCGCTTCCATGACAACTCGATGGAACAGATCTGGGAAGTTAGGCGCGTTTTCAACGACCTGAATGCCCTTGCCACCACCCCCGTGTACCGCTTTGATGAGCACCGGATAGCCAATTTCTTCGGCAACCTCGGCCGCACTCTCAACGTTTGTAAGAATACCGTGGCTGCCTGGCACTACAGGTACACCAAGACGCAGTGACGTGTTAATGGCATTCGATTTATTGCCCATAGTGTCCATAGAAGACACCGGCGGGCCAACAAAATTAATTCCGCGACTTCGTACTAACTCTGCAAACTGGCTGTTTTCTGAAAGGAAGCCAATGCCAGGGTGCAAACTATCAACGCCCTGTTGATCGGCAACGCGAATAACGGACAGCGCGTTCAAATAACTCTCATCGGGCGTGTTGCCACCAATGCACAC
>CAZFIA010000148.1:5354-10173 GCA_964519335.1 uncultured Pseudomonadales bacterium | reverse complement strand
ATAGGAAGCGTTTAGGAAGCTACGATGCAGTTGCCGAACGCCGATAGGCCCCCGGCGACTGCCCTGAATAGGCCTTAAAGGCCGCGTAGAAGTTAGATTGCGACTTAAACCCCACCTCCAGGCCGATCGACAGCACGGACGCATCGGGCTCCGCCCTCAGTAGCCGCTGTGCTTCGCGTATCCGGTATTCCCGCAAGAACTGCGAGAAGCTGAGTTCATAGTGACTGTTTAAGAGCTCGGATAGCTGATGCGGAGCGAGCTCAACGGCCTCGGCAAGCGTTCCCAATGTCAGCTCTTCGTGGCGGTACAGCTGGTCGTCTTCCATGAGCTTGTTAAGGGTTTGCTGTTTGGCTTCAACATCTACGTCGCTAAGCGTAGATGCGGAGTAGCTGAGTTTGGCTGCAACGGCGAGTTCGGAAAGCAACTCCGGGAAAGCGAGCAATGCACCCACGACAAGAATCAGCGCAAGCCCGATAACCAACGCATAAAAAGAATAGAAATAGCTGGGATTCATATAGGGCAACGAGAACCCAAGCACGAGCACACCCACCGCCATGAGGCTAAACAAGCATAGAAAGAACAGTTCAAATCGGCCGCGCTTGCGGCTGCCTCGCAATCCGTAAATTACCCGGGTGAGCCACAGGCTGTAGCCGGTACCAACGCTGAACAGAATAGATAGTGCCACCTCGATTTGCCCAATAAAAATCAATAAAACCGGCGACAGGTGTAAAAGCGCCCAGCCATCGAAGCGGCTTTCATCAAACAAAATGGAGGTGCTGAACAAATAAAACATGCTGGGACACAGAAACAGCCAAAAGCGGTAGCCCCAACTGTCCAACAGATTTGACCGAACGGTAAAATGTTCTAAATGCCCAAGCTGCAAAAAGGCTAATCCGAGCAGCAGAAAGGCGCCGGTAAGTAACGCGCGCCGAGAGCGATTCACATTTCTCAGAAACAACGCGTAAACGGCGAACAGCACGGCAGCAGACACCACAGAAAAACCGGTAAGCAATGTGAGTAACAGGCTCATTTTCTACTAATCAAACGTCCAAACCGCCAAAAGGATCCACGCCTTTGATATTTTACAGAGTCAACAAACCCTGGCTTTTGCCTTTCCAGCCCAACCCAGATGACATAGGGTGATTTCACGGGACAACCAAGAATCAGGTGGGACAATTTAGGCTTCTTTGTTTGCCAGCGAAACCCTGCACTACTGCAGGCTATTTACCTAAGAATATCCTCGGAGAAATCCAAATGAACAATAGTATCGAACAACCATTGAAAGGCGCAGCCGTTGCACTGGCTGTCGCCAGTCTGGTTGGTTGCGCGAGCGACGCCATTGGCAGCAATGTTGTGTCGGGCGTATCAGACGTTGCGTCTTCGGCCACCAGCACCGTAGGCGACGTGGCTTCCTCTGCATCAGACACGGCAGGCTCTGCTGTGACTACGGCGTCTTCCAGCGCAGACGCAACAGCCGCTGCTGTGACCACCGAAGCGGGTACGACAGATTTAGCCCATTGCTATGGCGCCAACATCTGTAAGGGCCACAACGACTGCAAAACCGCAAGTAATGCTTGTGCAGGTCAAGGCGCATGCCAGGGCCAGGGCGGTTTCGTTACAGCGCCAACAAAAGCCTGTGGCGACATTGGCGGTGAAGTTCGCGACGAATGGCGCGGCAGCGTTGCAACAGCCGACCTGGTGCAATGCTACGGCGTTAATACCTGCCAGGGCCACAACGACTGCAAAACTGCCAACAATGCGTGTGCCGGCCAGGGCGCTTGCAAAGGTCAAGGCGGCTTTGTGAACTTGACCACTAAATCCTGCGCCGACGTTGGCGGCAAAGTAGGCTAGTTGTCGGGGACGGTTTGGTCGCAATTTGTCCACAACAGTGACAGCAACTGCAACTGAATACGCGGGGTTCGGGCTTGGCCTGCGCCCCGCGCACTTTCATGATGTGCTTGAAGGCGATCATCCCGTCGATTGGTTTGAGGTTATCTCCGAGAATTTCTTTGTCGCTGGCGGTAAGCCGCGCTACTACTTAAGCCAGATAAGAGAACAGTATCCTGTTGCGTTGCACGGCGTTTCGCTATCGATTGGTACGCGTGACCCACTCGATACCAACTATCTAAGTACGCTAAAAGCACTTATCAGTGACGTTAAGCCCATGATCGTTTCCGATCACCTGTGCTGGACCAGCTCGGGCGGCACCAACAGTCACGACTTGCTCCCTCTCCCCTACACCGAAGAAGCCGTTGATCATCTAGTACAGCGCATCAGCGAGGTTCAAGATTATTTGGGCCATCAGATAACCCTCGAGAATGTCTCCGCCTATGTGGCCTTTGAGCATTCGGTGCTCGAAGAATGGGAGTTTCTAAATGCCGTTGCGAACGGCAGCGGCTGTGGGGTGCTACTCGACGTAAACAACATCTACGTCAACGAGCGAAATCTCGGCACATCGGCCGAGCGCTTCCTTGACCACATTGAAGGCAAGCACATCAAACAGATTCACGTGGCAGGCCACTCCGACTATGGCGACTACGTTATCGATACCCATGACGCCCCCGTTCGACCAGAGGTGTTCAATCTTTACAGCAAGGCCTGCGAACGCTTTGGTCCTATCAACGCCATGATCGAGCGCGACGATCACATCCCCGAATTTAGTGTGCTAGTCGACGAGCTCGACGTTCTTCGACGCCATGCAGAGCAGGTGAGTGGAACCCACAGCCCACAAAAAAATGGCCCAGACCAGCGCCAAAGCGAACGCTCCTAATGAGCCTCGATCACCTGCAACACCACTTTATGGGCTACCTGCTAGACAGTGCCCAACAAAAGGAAACTGAGCATCTTGAGGCGCTGGCTGCGCTGGTTGCAGAGCACTCTCCCAAAGAGGGTCTGCAGGTTTACGCCCACGCCTATAGCGCGCGGCTGATCGATGTCATGCGCACCGATCACGAGAAGCTCAGTCTGTTTCTGGGCGACAAAGAATTTGTAAGGCTCGTTAGCGCCTACGTGGCAAGTCACCCGTCACAGGTCAGATCACTTCGCAACTATGGCGAGGAACTCCCTGATTTTCTTAGTAAAAGTAACCATGTTGAAGCCGCCCGAGCAGGCCAGCTATGTCATTTCGAGCGCACGCTCATGGACGTTTACGATGCCGCTTCTGCCGATCAACTAGCTGCGGATGCGCTAACCACACTTGCTCCGGAACAGTGGCCATCACTGTCGCTCACCCCCCACTTAAGCGCCAGGTTGTTTGTCGACAACACGGCGGCGATACCCACCTGGCAACAGTGCGCCAAAGACTCGGGTAAATCCCGCAACTGGCCAACCTACAAGGGCGACGGCGAAGCCTGGTTATTGTGGCGAGATCGAAGTCGGGTCTGCCAGTTTCGACACCTCGACGAGGCGGAGCGCCAGGCAGCCACCCACATGCTGTTCGGTAAAAAGTCGCTGGCAGAAACCGCAGAAGAACTCATGGAACTGGTAGACGCAGAAGCGCTGGCCCCCGCCCTGCACGGCTGGCTTGGGAAGTGGCTAACCGATGGGCTGGTCAGTGAGATCGACAGTGCCCAAAGGGCGTAACCGATAGCAGGTTAAGCCGCCTCTACACTGACTCTGAGTTGTTTTGGCCCGCCGAGTTCGCCGGGCACAATAGCTTCCCCATCCGCAAAGCGCAGGCTCTTGAGATGTTTAGTCAGTGACTGCACCGCAATCTGACCTTCGAGACGCGCAAGGTGCGCACCGAGGCAGTTGTGGATGCCAAAGCCAAGGGCAATGTGCGCATTTGGCGTACGATCGATGACAAACTGGTCTGCGTTTTCAAACTTTGACTCGTCTCGATTTGCAGATGCGATGAGCGGCACCACGAGAGATCCCTTGGGTATGTTCGTTCCGGCGATAGTCGTATCGCTACCAGTACGCCGAATCGTCGCTGAAAAGGGCGAGTAAAACCTGAGCGTCTCCTCGACAAACGCCGGAATCAACTCTGGCTCTGTTTTTAGCTGTTCGAAGATGTGCGGCATTTCGTGAAACACGCGCGCACTCGCTGTGATCAATCCCGTTGTCGTTTCGTTGCCGGCAATCAAGAGCAAACCGCAAAAGCTAAGTACTTCATGGTCGGTAAGCTTGCCGTCTTCGGTTTCTGTTTGTACCAGTCTTCCGAGCAGGTGATCTTCGGGGTTATGCCGCAACCTTGCGATGCGATCCAGGAAGTAGCTGTCCATTTCGGCCTGGGCTTTTTGCACCTCGGCGTCTGGTTCGGCAAACAAAATCTCGGCAATGTTGCTGAATATCTTATCGGACCAGTACTTAAACTGTTGCTGATCGCCATCCTGAACACCCAACAAATGAGCAATAACAGTAACCGGCAACGGCGCCGCTAGCGATTCGACAAGATCAAGCTCTTTTAGCTTGCTCATATCGCGAACGAGTGAGTCACAGCGATCTTCAATCAGTGCACGTTGGGTTTCTACAAATGCGGGTTTAAAGGCATAGCTAATCAGTTTGCGTAACCGATTGTGAACAGGCGGGTCACTGAACAGCATAGACGGCCGAAGCTTCTTCTCTTCCTCCGGTCGCAGCGACACATCGGAAGAAAAAAGGCTGTTGTTTTTGAGCACCTCAAGAGCGTCATCGTAGCGAGCAACGGTAAAAGGTCCACCGGCTTCTTCCTGAAAAACGGGGTACGCATCTCTAAGCGCCGCCCAGCGTTCGTAAGGGTTCGTTGGCAATTCGGGGGTTGGATCGCTCATACGCTAGTCGTCTTGTCTTTTTCGCCAGAAGCACGCACATTGTCACAAGCAAAACCAATTACAACAAG
>CAZFIA010000148.1:0-5254 GCA_964519335.1 uncultured Pseudomonadales bacterium | reverse complement strand
GCATCACTCTCCTTCAGTATTGCGTGGAGTGCTGCGAAACGGATACATAAACTGGGAGATAAAACCACGCGGCAAGCGATAGGTGGTGCCGTAGGCTTGCGGCCAATGGTCTACCGGCATGTGATAGCTACCAAATAATCGATCAAACAGCGGCGTGTGCACCGCGTAGTTAGTATCTATCGCTGGCTTATCGGTACTGTGATGCCAGTGATGATACTGCGGCGTTGCAATTAGGTACTTTAGTGGGCCAAAGGGTATGCCGATGTTGGCATGAACAAACACGGCCTGGAGTGCTGCAAAGGTGACGTATATATCCAGCGCCGCCTTATCCGCGCCTAAAAGATAAAGCGGGACCATGGCAAGCGAACGGTCCACTACCGCCTGAAAAAAGTGGTTTCTTGATCCCGCCAACCAATCCATGGTCTCCACGGAATGATGAACCGCGTGAAACTTCCATAGCGCAGGCACTTCGTGAAACAACCGATGCGACCAGTACAGAACAAAGTCGGCGCAGATCACGAGCAGCACCACTTGCACAAGCAATGGCAGAGACTGCAGGAACTGTTGCAGATCTGCATTCACCGCCCAGCCAAAGACGTTGGCCACAAAGTAATTGCCAATAAGTAGGAAAACGGCAAGCAGCAGGTGATTTACGCAAAAGTAAACCATATCCAGTTGCCACTCCGGACGCAGAATGACCTGGTCACGGTACTTGGGAAAGATCTTCTCGAGAAACACAAACATGGCAGCCGACGAGACCAGCGACAAGATTAACCAATCCAACCCAAGCGACAAAGGCACAGGTTCTACCTCACCGGTGGCAAGGGTATAGCCGCCAAGACCAAAAGCGGCAAACGTGAACAGCGCGCCAATAGCCCCGCGCGTTCTGTAGCGTTGAAAGACAAACGTGAGCACACAAAAAATCAACGAAAACCACATGCCTGCCATTAATACCGTCTGCAAAAACTCGGCGTCATAGGCGGCGCGCAGATCAGCGGTGGTTAAGTAGCTTGGGTAGCGGTAGCACAGCACACCCAAAAAACTAAGCACGCCAAGGGTAATCGCAAGGTTACCGCTAATTCGGCCCTCGCCGATTCGCAACTCCTGCTCGGGGTTTGGAATGACTTCACGAGGTTTATACTCGTGCGATTTTTCGGTTTTGGTCATATCCCTAACATCCTTTGTTACGTTTTATGTCTAATGTTCTATGTGAGCTAAGATCTAGCTTTCAGGGCGACGTACACGTGAGAACTCCTCTGGCTCCCAATCAGTTCGAAACGCAAGCATCAGCCCGCTGCCGTTGCGCTTCTCTATGGGTAAGCGGGAATCACGATCAGCAGCCTCGTTAAACTCCTGATGAAAAACACGCAAGCGATCGAGAAAACGTTGGGCAGTTTCCTGGGTGATGGTACCCCAGGCAAATCGAAATTGGTTCTTGTCGCGAATCAATCGCTTGTCGAAGAATCCACTAAAAATACTATTAACGAAGTAACTTTCGATTGGCCCCCCGGGCCGCCACGAAAACCCTCGGGACAGCAAAGTCCGATACCTATTGTCGGCCAGAAGCTCAATAAGCTTCAATCGATCAAGTCGCACAAATAGCCGCTGCAGATCATGTGCGTCGATGTCATAGAGCGCGAGAATATCGCTAAAGCGATAGCCATTTAACACACAGATCGCGCATAACAGCAGCGGCGGGTTATCAGCAAGTTCCTGCTCGGTCTCGAGTTCCAGCCGTTCTAGCGACTTGGTTGTCTCGTCTGCCTGTCGCACCAGATCACTAAGCTCGGCACCGGCGAGCTGAGCGAGCACCTCCATCCGTTGCAGCGTAAAGCCCTGCTGCGCGAACAGCCGCTTAACGCTCGCCTCTGACAGCTCAAGCGCGGTGGCCGCCTGAGCATAGGTAATGCCCGATTGGCGCAACAATTTCTTTAGCGCCTGTGTGATCGCGCGGGTGCCAGACATAGGGATATCCTCGGAAAGTCCATCAGGGTGATCTAGAAGGTATCAGTATACGAGACTTTTTACATCAATATGGTCGAATTTTGCACTCTCCAGCATGATCTAGTCTCGAACTACGCAACCAAAGGTGCAACGCATGAAAATCAAACGACTTTTTACTTCTATTAACGCCAGCTTCGATGACTTTGTCACAGGCGTTGAAAACCACGAGGCGGTGGCCGCAGGTGTCATCGCCGATGTGCGCAAAGCGGCTGCCCGGCTACGGGCTCAAAAAGGCCAGCTAGACGCCCGAATCAGCCGCCAGCAAACCCAGGCAAAAGAGCTTGCCGCCCGGAAGGATCGCTGGCAAAACCGGGCAGCCGAGTGTGCCAAGGAGGATCCAGAGCAGGGACTTCTGTGCCTGCGCCAACGCGACGCGGCGGCTACGGCCCTCGAGCAACTGAACGCGCAGATAAATGAGCAATCCCAGCTAGCGGCAGAATTGGCCAGCAGCCTGACCCAGGTTGAGAGCCGGTTAGGCGAACTGCAAAACCGTCGCACAGCGCTCACCTCTCGTGGTGCCCGCGCCAATGTTATGGCCAAGGTGGCGACACCCGACTTAAGTACCGATGTGGATGAACTCTTTGAGCGGTGGGAAGTAGCCGTACTGCAAGAAGAGTATCGAGACACAAGCGCTGGCATGGCACCCGCGGATTTCAGTAACGCACAAGGTGATGAACTGGACCGCACTATGCAGAGCGCAGAACGAGATGCCGAATTACAGGCTGAACTCGCCCTACTGCAGAAGGAAGATGAAGCCAACTCGGAGGAAAAAACATGAATACCAACACCAACAATTCACTAGCTTTACCAACCAACTTTGAGGATGAGAACAATGTAATCAAAAACGGGATGAACTCTGAGCGCACAGCGGGCCTGATGCGCTGGCTAGGCGCACTCGCAGTGGCAGCATCTGCGGTGGTTTACATGCTGCAAGGGCTTGCCAATATCGATCTAGAAATGCGCAACTGGGTGTACCTGGGCTTGATGGCACTCATGGCTGTCTGCGGTGTGGCCAGTAGTAAGCTCATGCAGGATGCAAAAGGCTCACGACTGTTCTTTGGTCTCGCGGCACTGCTGGTGCCGGTGCAGTTTTCACAGCTGGGTGGACTCTTGCATGACATCTACACCATCCAGGGCATTACGGTGCCTCACATTGGCTGGCTTCTGGCTTTGACAACAGTGCTTGCAGTACCTGCAACCTATGCGGCCATGGCGATTCTAGCTCGCCCCAACAAGCGAGCGCTTAGTATTGCTTTACTGGCTTCATCGGCAGCGTTGCTGCTGCCGTTCCGCGCATCGATGGCTGGCTTTGTAGTACTTGCAGCTATAGTAGGCGTCGCGCTGTTTGTTCAGCTTAAGTTGCTCAAGAAATCTACCCCGGGCAGCACCTGGGCAGCCAACTGGGACCACAAGGGCCTGCGGCTTCTGCTTGCCGCACCTGCCGGGATCGCAGCCGTGCGAATGAGCATGCACATCGACAGCATCGCGGGTTATGCCGCCATGGGTGGTATAGCAGCCATCGCGCTGGTGCGTCTAAGCGCAAACAATACCCTCGCCCGTTTCGGTGGCGCGATACTCGGTATGATCAGCTGGGTGGCTTACGCCGTTGAAGCTATCCCAGGCGCTACCAGTGGCGACTTTTCAGTCGCTATTCTCTGCCTGCCTCTGGTTATGTGGTTGATGCATATCGCCCGTCTCGAATCAGTACATGCGCGACTCTATCGCGGCATGGCAAGCGCTCTGTTCGGCCTCTCAGCCCTTAGCTTTTTGCTGCTCCACAGCGCATTCACAAGTGCCTCTGTAATGCAGCTACTCGCGCTGGCGCACGGCGGAGCCGCCCTTACCTGGGGTGTGCACAAGAACCATCGCGCACCAACGGTAGTAGGTGCAGTGATCACCCTACTTACCTTGGTGATCATGCTGATCAACGCCTTTGGCAGTATCGAGGTGAATATTTGGATCGCCCTTGGCCTGGCTGGAATAGCCCTGGTGTTTGGCGCATCGGTACTTGAGAAGTATGGCCGTCGAGTTGTGGGTGGCACCCGCAACGCCTGGCAGGAGGTGAGTAGCTGGGAGTAGGCCTACACCTCACTGGCAATCCGGTGTGAAGGAAGGCACTGGAAAATCCGGGGCGCAGGCGGGATTAGGACCCGCCTGCGCTGTTTTTTTGTGATGCCTATCTTCTTTTCGGGGTAAACAGCGGATAAGGGGCCAAAAAAGGTCTAATCTGGCGAATTTCGACCGAACTTTCTCACACTAATCGATGTCTATGATTCACCTGATTCATGGCGCACCCGCTGTACCAGCTGTCAGGGCGGTCAGATTAGTAAATAACTTCGCTGGAGGCTTTGGGTGGTTTTGAATTTCCGTGTGACGATACGTGTGATAACGCTGCCATTGCTAATATTGACTGGTCAGACGGCCTTTGCGGGGGCATGGACTCTTCCCGAAGGCAAGTCTTACCACAAAGTGGCCGGGAACTTCTTCACCGCCGACCGCAACTTTGGCCAGGATCCTGCCGGATTCAATGAATTCAATGACTACACGATCAACTACTACGGCGAATTTGGGCTCACTGACAAACTCACGTTCATTACTCAGCTGCCCATAAGGCACTCTGAGAGCGAGTCTTTTGGTACCACCATTAACAACACTGGTGTGGGCGACGTCGACCTCGGGCTACGCTATAACTTTTTGAACACAAGCTGGGTTGTTTCCGGCCAGTTCACCTACAAAGCCCCTTTTCTCTATGACGAGGATGACACGCTGCCTCTGGGCAACGGGCAATCGGACTTCGAGTTCCGACTGCAACTTGGCAAGTCGCTCCACCCCTATGGCTATTTTGGACTGGAGGTGGGCTACCGATTTCGCGATGAGGACCCCAGTGATGAAATTCGCTACCTCGCTGAATACGGGTTTGATCTCAATGAGAACATCTACTTGCGTACAAAGCTCGATATTATTCAGGCGATTGATAGCACAGACATACAATTATCTACCACCGGCAACCCGAACTTTCCCAACGCCTTCGACCTCGGAAAAGTTGAAGGTACCATTGGCTATAAATTTGGTAATAACGCTGTGGAATTCACCTTCACGGAATCAATCTTCGGTGAGAACAGCCTAGATGGCCAAACCTATCAGCTCGGTTGGGTTTACGCGCTCTAGGCACGCGTTAGTACAGTGATGAGACGAGAGGCGGCTTAGAACAGTGGTTGATTGGATTGCCGCCACCTTTCTAGTTGGTCAC
>CAZFIA010000147.1:0-10244 GCA_964519335.1 uncultured Pseudomonadales bacterium | reverse complement strand
ATCCGCGAGTATCTGGATGAAATCTGGCTATCCAAAGGGTTGTCAGACAATACACTTGCGGCGTACCGGCGGGATCTATTGGCACTTGCTGGCTTTTTGGCGCCCAGAGTTTTGCTTGATGCGCGTCCGGAGGACCTGTTTGGCTATCTAGGCCAGCGCTTTGAGGCGGGTTACGCCTCTCGATCGGCGGCCCGATCGCTTTCTTGTTTGAAGGGCTTTTTTAAGCACGCTCAGGCAGCGGGTCGGGTGGCCACTGATCCCACTGCAGATCTGACTCAGCCGAAGCTTGCCCGGGGGTTGCCAAAAACCCTAACGGAGCAGGATGTCGAGCGGCTGCTGGCTGCCCCTGATCTCGAAAAGCCAGCGGGTTTACGCGATAGGGCCATGCTGGAACTCCTGTATGCCACAGGTCTGCGAATATCTGAGCTTGTGAATCTCACGTCCAATGCTCTGAATCGTCGGCAGGGTGCGGTACGTATCGTGGGTAAAGGAGGTAAGGAGCGATTGGTGCCCGTAGGTATCACGGCCCTGGACTGGCTTGCGCGTTACGAGCGCGACTCGCTGCCTCTACTGGATCCCGGTGGTTCAAGTCAGGCGTTGTTTCCCAGTAACCGGCGCCGGGCGATGACCCGCCAGACCTTTTGGCATGCCATCAAACGCTATGCGGCGACGGCAGGCATAGCGACCACAATTTCGCCGCATACTCTAAGGCATGCCTTTGCGACCCATTTACTAAATCATGGCGCCGATTTGCGAGCCGTACAGATGATGCTCGGCCACGCCGATCTCTCCACCACGCAGATTTATACTCACGTGGCGAAAGCTCGACTAAAATCCATGCACGAGGAGCATCACCCTAGGGGGTAACCGCCGAGCCGCACGACCGGCTCAATTGCGGCGACGAGCGGCGGAACACTCATCCTTTATTCAGGTCTATTCCGCTAGAATAGGGTTTATATGGCGTACAGGAGCCCCCAATCGTGAAATTCTCCGAACTTACACTCTTTCAGGTAGCACCTTCATTGCTTCCGTCATCGCTCCGGTCATCGCTCCGGTCATCGCTCCGGTCATGGCCACTGGCAGCATTGACTGCAGCGCTGCTCGTGGTGGCGATATCCAGCACCTCTGGGGCGGTCGCCGAATCAAGTGACCAGGTCAGTTCAGCAGCTAATCAAGAAGCCGTGGGCGTTACGGCGGCTGAATCCGACAACCTTTTGCTTGCGCGTCTAAAACGTATTCGCCCGGATATTCCAATAAACAGCGTCTATCCTTCGCCCATCCCCGGTATTCTAGCGATGGAGGTCGACGGTGGTGGGATGATCTACGGCACGGAAGACGGCAAGTTTATGATTGCCGGCGATCTCTATTCCATCGGCGATATCGAACTCGTTAATCTCGCGGAACAGCGCCGCGAAACTGTGCGCAAAGAACTTATAGCCGGTGTTAACGCCGACGAGGCCTGGGTGTTTAAGCCCAAGGGTAAAACCAAGGCTGTCGTTAGCGTGTTCACTGACGTCGACTGCGGCTACTGCCGGAAGCTGCATGCGGAAGTACCGCGTCTTAACGAACTGGGCATTGAGGTTCGTTACCTGGCGTTTCCGCGAGCGGGAATTGGTTCGGCGTCTTACAACACTATAGTTTCAGCCTGGTGCGCCGATGATCGAGGCTCAGCCCTTACTGATGCCAAGTCGGGTAAGAGCATCGTGGCAAAAACCTGTGTGAATCCCGTGGCTGAGCAGTATCAGCTTGGCCAGGACGTGGGTGTGAGCGGAACGCCGGCGATTATTACCGACGATGGCAGGTTGCTACCGGGTTACATGCCAGCCGATATTCTTGCGCAAACACTAGGTCTACCCACTTCCTGAGCTTCGGAAGCGCTTTTGTGAACAGCGTGTCTAATAGTGCAGAGCTGCGCGTAGGGTTGTGCGGCCTCGGTACTGTGGGCATGGGCCTTGTTGAACTGCTCGAGAAAAACGCGGCGACTATTGCGCAGCAAGCAGGTCGGCCTATACGTCTTGTGCAAGTTGCATCTCGTACCCCCAAGCCGGAAGTCGATTTGCACGGGGCGAGTTTTTCCACCGACGTTCAGAGTGTGGTCGGCGCAAACGATATCGATTGCGTTGTTGAACTTATTGGCGGTGAAACTGTTGCCCTCGACCTCTCACAGCGAATTCTCGACTCCGGGAAGTCGCTGGTGACGGGCAACAAAGCGTTGCTTGCCTTGCATGGCGACGATTTGTTTGACCGGGCGCGCAAAAGTGGCGCAAGCATCGGTCTTGAAGCGGCCGTTGCCGGCGGCATCCCCCTCATTAACACGTTGCTCAGCGGTTTGGGCGGCAATCAGATCGAATGGGTGGCCGGCATTATCAACGGCACCTGCAACTACATACTAACGGCGATGACCGAAGACGGTGCCGAATTTGCGGACGTACTAAAGACTGCACAAGAGCTGGGTTATGCCGAGGCTGATCCCACCTTTGATGTCGGTGGTATCGATGCCGCGCACAAAATTGCGATTATCGCGGCTCTGGTTTTTGGCGTTTCCGTTGATTTTTCTGATGTGCCGGTCACGGGTATCGATTGCATTGGTTCAGAAGACATCGAGTATGCCCGGCAGCTTGGCTACCGAATCAAGCACCTCGGCGTCGCTGCGGGCGAGAGAGATTCGACCGGAAAGCTAATCGCGTTGGACGTCCGGGCTCACGCCGCGCTGATACCCGAAGATCGACTGCTCGCCGGTGTGAATGGCGTCACCAACGCAGCGATGGTTAAAGACAACGCGGTTGGGCTATCTTTATTTGCCGGACCAGGGGCCGGTGGCTCGCCGACGGCGGCCTCTGTGGTGGCTGACCTTATTCGGGTGGCGCAAGGTGTGCCCCTGATGCCGGCTGGAGAGAGTATCGGTAGTGCCAAATCCGTACGGCTCAAGCCAATAGAAGAAAGCGCAGCCCCCTTCTACTTACGTATTCCTGTGCGTGACCAGCCAGGCGTACTCGCCAAGATCTCGAATTTATTGGGACAGGAAGGCATTAGCATTGAGTCGGTGATTCAGCGCGAGCAAGCAGTTCGTCGCGGAGACGCAAATACACCAGCGGGGAAGACCTCTGGTGCGGCCTCCAAAGGTGGGAATTCCAGTTGGGTACCGATCGTGCTCTTGACGCAGCACGTTGCGGAAGGCGCCGTTCGGCGAGCACTTGCGACCATTAGCGACAGCGCTGAGGTAGTTGGCGAGATAGTAAGTATCCGGGTAGAAACTCTGAGCGACGCCTAATGGGGAACGAGTTTGTGATCCGCGAGCGCGTGCTTCCTGACGAGGCCGCACTCGCGCGCGTTCAAGCTTCGCTTGTTGACCAACCCCCGCTATTGCAACGCGTTTATGCTGCACGTGGTATTCAGGGTTCCGCCGATTTAGACCTCGCCACTTCCGGGCTGCATAACCCTTCCGCACTAATGAATCTCGATGTTGCGGCTGCGCGTGTAGCACTGGCAGTTACGCAGCAGCAGGCCGTACTTTTTGTTGGTGACTTTGATGCTGATGGCGCTACTGCGTCTGCCATTGGTGTCTCGCTTTTGCAAGCGCTGGGTGCATCGACGGTAGATTTCTTGGTGCCCAACCGATTTGATTTTGGCTACGGGCTAACGCCAGAGATTGTCGCCGTGGCGGCGCAGAACAAGCCGGATCTGATTATTACCGTCGACAATGGAATATCCAGTTTACAGGGCGTCTCGTCTGCCAATGCTCTGGGCATAGATGTGGTTGTTACGGATCACCATCTGCCAGGCCCCGAGTTGCCTGAGGCCCATGCTGTTGTTAATCCGAACCAACGCGGCTGCAACTTCCCCAGCAAGAATCTCGCAGGGGTCGGCGTGATCTGGTATTTGCTGAGTGCTGTGCGACGAGTGCTTGCAGATCAAGGCTGGTTTGCCGACAAGCCCGAGCCCAACCCTGCCCAGTGGCTTGATCTGGTGGCGTTGGGAACCGTAGCCGATGTTGTGCCGCTCGACCGCAACAACCGAATATTGGTTTATCAGGGCCTACAGCGAATGCGTGCGGGGCATCTGCGACCGGGCCTGCGAGCTATCGCTCAAGTGGCTGGCAAGAAACTGCCAGAGCTCACCGCTGCGGACCTAGGGTTTGCCTTAGGTCCTCGCTTGAATGCTGCCGGCCGGCTGGAAGATATGACGATTGGAATTCGTTGCCTGCTGGCTAGCGATGATGCCGAGGCACTGCGCCTGGCTACCGCCCTAAACGAACTCAACCGGGCGCGCCGAAGTATCGAGGCGCAGATGGCGCAGGAAGCAGAGTTGGCCATCCTTGATTTGGCCGACGAGCACAGCGCGGTAGCCGATACGAAGGGGATCGCGGTCTATCGCGAACACTGGCATCAGGGGGTAGTCGGGATTGTGGCTGGCAGAATGCGCGAGCGATTCTTTCGGCCGGTGATTGCGTTTGCGGAGGCGGGTCCAACGGCGCCGGATGAACTCAAAGGCTCGGCGCGCTCAATACCCGGGCTACATGTGCGTGATGTACTGGCGGATATCGATGCCCAGTTTCCTGGCCTTATTGTGCGCTTTGGTGGTCACGCAATGGCGGCCGGGCTATCGCTCAAGCGGCGTCATCTGCGGCGCTTTAGCAAAGCCTTTGATACAGCGGTTGGTGCCCGGGTAAACGCTCAAGACCTCGAGAACACAGTGCTTACGGATGGCCGGCTCGAAGCGCACGAGGTGTTACTTGCCAATGCTGAACTGTTGGCGCGCGGAGGTCCCTGGGGGCAGGGCTTTGAGGAGCCGCTGTTTCACGGCACGTTTGAGCTCGTATCACAAAAAGTCGTTGGCGAGATTCACCTTAAAATGGTGGTAGGCATTGGTGGCGAGGTGTTTGATGCCATCAAGTTCCGCCAGGCACCCATGCATGGCGCCCAAGAGGTTGAGCTTGTCTATCATTTGTCGGTGAACGAGTGGCGAGACCGGCGCTCCCTGCAGCTAATGGTTGAACACTGCCGGCCTGTTTGAAGGTAAACTCCCGAGCTTGCGGTCAATGGTTGTCCGCGCAGATCCTGGGAGCAACAGATCGGTCATGGCGGAATACACGTCACTTAAAGAGTCATTGAAACAACTCGGTGAGCGTCACGATGCGCTTAGGGGGTTCCTTTGACTTCGATAGTCGTACCGAGCGTCTCGAAGAGGTAGAGCGCGAGCTCGCCGACCCCGACGTCTGGAATGACCAGGCGCGTGCGCAGGAACTCTCTCAAGAACGCGCTGGTCTCGAACGAATTGTTTCTGTGCTCACGAACGTCGGCTCGAGCCTTGCCGACTCCGTAGAGCTGCTTGATCTTGCTCATGCCGATGAAGATTCGTCGGCGATGGAAGATATAGAGAACGAGATCGGAGAGTTTGAGGCGCAAATTGGCGATCTAGAGTTCCGCCGTATGTTCCAGGGGGAGCTGGATGGCAACAATGCCTTTGTTGAGATTCAATCAGGTTCTGGTGGCACTGAAGCGCAGGACTGGGCGGACATGCTGTTTCGTATGTACCTGCGTTGGGCAGAAAAGAGCGGCTTTGCGACTGAGATAGTCGAGGTTTCGCCAGCAGAAGTGGCGGGAATAAAGAGTGCGACGATTCAGGTCAGTGGTGAATATGCCTATGGTTGGTTAAGGACCGAAACGGGTGTCCACCGGTTGGTACGCAAATCGCCTTTCGATTCAGGCAACCGTCGCCATACCAGTTTTGCGTCGGTGTTTATCTCGGCAGAAATCGACGACAACATCGAAATAGAGATTAATCCCGCCGATGTTCGGACTGACACCTATCGGGCCAGTGGTGCGGGCGGTCAGCACGTTAATCGCACCGACTCTGCGGTGCGGTTGACGCATTTACCAACCAACACGGTAGTTCAGTGTCAGAGCGAGCGATCTCAACACCAGAATAAAGATAAGGCCTACAAGCAGTTGCGGGCCAAACTGTATGAGCTCGCTTTGTTTGAGCAGCGGGCCGAACAACAAGCTATTGAAGACAACAAGGCGGACATCGGCTGGGGCAGTCAGATTCGTTCTTATGTGCTTGATCAGTCACGTGTGAAAGATCTGCGAACCGGGGTTGAGCGTACAGACCCTGGCAATGTGCTTGATGGCGATCTCTCTGATTTCATTGAGGCAAGCCTTAAGGCAGGGCTGTAACCTATCTGGGTTCACCTACTGCAAAACCTACAATTAACCCCCTTTTAACCTAAGTGCAACCAAACAAGTTAGAGCTATGAATACCAAGACCGGTGATACCGCCGCAGATGCGCAGGACGAAAACCAGATCGTTGCCGGTCGGCGGGATAAACTCGCAATGCTTATGGAGGCGGGGTACGCCTGGCCTAACGGGTTTCGCCGTACTCATCTTGCGAGTTCGCTGCACAGTGAGTTTGCCGACGACGACAAGCCTGGGCTTGAGGCGAAACAAATAAGTACCCGCGTTGCTGGCCGAATTATGCTGCGACGGGTAATGGGTAAATCCAGCTTCTTCACGCTTGCCGACGTGAGCGGGCGTATCCAGTGCCTGGTCAACGTGCAGGGCGTTGGTGTTGATGCCTATGAAGGGTTCAAAAAGCTTTGGGATATTGGCGACATCGTTGGCGTGTCTGGCATTTTGATGCGTACCAACAAAGGCGAACTAACGGTAGAGGCCTCAGAGGTGCAGCTGCTCACCAAGAGTCTGCGCCCGCTGCCAGAAAAATTTCATGGCCTCACCGATATGGAAACGCGCTATCGGCAACGTTACGTTGATCTGATCATGAACGATGACTCGCGACTGGTGTTCCAGGTGAGGTCAAAAGTTGTGCAAGCTATTCGCAATTTCTTTATTGCGCACGATTTTATGGAAGTCGAAACGCCGATGATGCACCCCATACCGGGAGGGGCTACCGCACGGCCTTTTACGACGCACCACAACGCTTTAGATATGGACCTATACCTGCGTGTTGCGCCAGAGCTCTACCTGAAACGGCTTGTTGTCGGTGGCTTTGAGCGTGTTTTCGAGATCAACCGCAGTTTTCGCAACGAAGGTTTGTCAACTCGACACAATCCCGAGTTCACCATGCTTGAATTCTATTGGGCATATGCGGATTTCAATGACCTGATTGAGTTGACAGAAACTTTGTTTCGCGAGGTAACCCAATCGGTGCTGGGAACAACAACAATAGAAGTTGAAAACGGAGGTTCGATCGATTTTTCGAAGCCCGCCGTGCGCCAGACCATGGCGGAGTCGATAATCACACGAACAGATCTGACCGAAGAATCGTTGCGTGACTCGCAAGTTATGCGTGATTTCCTGGTGAATCGAAATGCCAAGGTGGAGGACGCCTGGGGCCCGGGTAAGTTGCAGATGGAGATCTTTGAAGTGTGTGTTGAAGACACGCTGAAGGAGCCCACATTCATCACCGCTTATCCGGCGGAAGTATCACCGCTTGCGCGCAGAAACGATACTGATGAGTTCATTACTGATCGGTTTGAGATGTTTGTTGGTGGCCGCGAGCTTGCTAATGGATTCTCGGAGCTTAACGATGCGGCTGACCAGGCAGCACGTTTCAGAGCGCAGGTCGAGGCCAAAGACAGTGGTGATCTAGAGGCCATGCATTACGATGAGGATTACGTTACTGCACTTGAGTACGGCTTGCCACCGACGGCAGGGGAGGGCATTGGTATTGACCGCCTGGTGATGTTGTTAACCAATAGCCCGTCTATTCGCGATGTTCTGTTGTTTCCCCACATGCGCCACTTGAACGCGTCCGGCGATTGAATGGGAGAACTGGATCCACCTCTACGTTCAGCGGAATCCGCGTCCAGCGGCCGAGAAGGTGCGCTGCACTCTAGTTGGCAAGCGGTGCTCGGTGATGAGTTTGCAGCGCCCTACATGATCAAGTTACGCGAGTTCTTACAAACCGAAAAACGGTCGCGAAAAACGATCTATCCACCAGGTAAAGAAATGTTTGCTGCGCTAAACAGCACGGCGTTTGATAAGGCCAAGGTTGTTATCATTGGTCAGGATCCTTATCACGGCCCTAATCAGGCTCACGGTCTGTCATTTTCCGTTCGACCAGGAGTTGCTTTGCCGCCGTCGCTGGTGAACATTTTTCAGGAGATTAACGACGATCTGGCAGCCACGGAGCAGCGGTTGGGTTCAAAATCTGGTTGCCTCGATGGCTGGGCTGCGCAAGGTGTGCTGCTGTTAAATTCGGTGCTTAGTGTCGAGCACAGTCGTGCAGGCTCACATCAGGGCAAGGGCTGGGAACGATTTACGGACGCCTGCGTTGCTGCGTTGAACAGCAAACGCGATAATCTGGTGTTTCTCTTGTGGGGAGCCTACGCGCAAAAAAAGGGCTCTATTGTCGATGAGAGCCGGCATTGCGTATTGCGAGCGCCGCACCCGAGTCCTCTAGCCGCCTATCGAGGATTCTTTGGTTGTCGGCATTTCTCTAAAGCCAACACCTACCTCGAGCAACACAACATTCAACCCATCGACTGGTTAAAACCAAACGTATCCTAGACCGACTAACTTCTACCAATACCTGAAGAGTATCAATAATGAGAGCATTGGGAGGCTTAAATGATTGAATCTGGAACCGATAAGCTGCTTGTCGAGCAGCGTGATAACACATTACTGCTAACTATAAACACGCCGCCGGCCAACACCTGGGACGTAGACAATTTGTCAGCGCTCGCGCGAGTGGTTGAGCAGGCAGAAACGCAGCGCGACATTTATTCGATTGTGGTTACTGGCAAAGGCGAGAAATTTTTCTCGGCGGGTGCTGATCTCAAGTTGTTTGCCGATGGCGACAAAAAGCTTGCTAGCGACATGGCCGAGAACTTTGGGCGTGCGTTCGAAAAACTCGCCAACTTTCGCGGCGTGACGATCGCGGCAGTTAACGGCTTTGCCATGGGCGGCGGGCTTGAGTGTGCGATGGCTTGCGATATTCGAATTGCCGAGGAGCAATCGCTGCTAGCCCTGCCGGAGGCCACCGTTGGCTTGCTGCCCTGTGGCGGCGGCACCCAAAACCTGGCCTGGTTGGTAGGTGAAGGCTGGGCCAAGCGCATGATTCTGTGCGGCGAGCGAGTGAGTGCGCAGAAAGCCAGCGAAATAGGATTAGTCGAGGAAGTGGTCGACAAAGGTAGCGCACTCGATCAGGCGCTTACGCTCGCCGCGAAAGTAGGTAAGCAAAGCCCGCCCGCCGTGGCGAGCTGCAAAGCGCTCATCCAGCATGCACGCACGGGCAACATCGCCGGTGCGTACACCAACGAACGCGGCGCTTTTGTTGATCTGTTTGATACCAAAGATCAGGCGGAAGGCGTGAATGCCTTTTTGGAAAAACGTGATGCTCAATGGGTGAACGGATGAGTGAGTGCGTACTGTTTGAGAACCTGCCTGCCGGTAAAGCGGGTGGCTACGTAGCTGTTGCAACGCTAAATGCGCCAGACACACTAAACTCGCTTACGCTCGAGATGATTGATGTCCTCACGCCGCGACTCGAAGAATGGCGAGCGGACACTAATCTAAAATGTATCGTGATACGGGGCAGCGGGGACCGTGCGTTCTGCGCCGGCGGTGACATCCAGGCGCTGCAGGGTGCAATCAATGAAAATCATGCGGCCGGCGAGATAGTTAACAACTACCCCGAGACCTTTTTTGAGCGCGAGTATCGCCTCGACTACCGGTTGCACTGTTTTGAAAAGCCAGTGGTCGTGCTGGGTGGTGGCGTGGTCATGGGCGGCGGTCTTGGCATATTTGCCGGCGGCAGCGTGCGGGTAGTGACACCAAAAAGCCGTATCGCGCTGCCTGAGATAACGATCGGCCTGTTTCCTGACGCCGGCGCGAGCTGGTTGTTGGGTCAGCTACCCTCGGGTCACGCGGCCTTTCTTGGGCTCACCGGCTCTCATCTGAATGGCGCTGATGCACTGGCGTGCGGACTGGGTACCCACGCCATTGACATCGACCGCCTGCAGAGCATTCCTGAAATGCTCGCACAACAAGATTGGAGCGATGATCCTGCTGCCAACAAGGCGCTTGCCAGTGAGGCCACACGATCCTTTGCTGGACCCGTGGAATTGCCAGAGACCCAGCTGCTCAAACTAAGCAAAGACATCTCTCTGGGCAAAGGTCTGGAACCTATGGATGCATTGCGCGCACAGGCCGGCAACAGCGACTGGATAGACAAGGGGCTCGCTACTATGGCTGCAGGTTGTCCCACGTCTCTTGCGGTGGTG
>CAZFIA010000146.1:0-10256 GCA_964519335.1 uncultured Pseudomonadales bacterium | reverse complement strand
GTCCAGTGGCTTATCCACGGCTGTAGCAAAATCTGCCTTCTTGTGAAATCGGTAATTTTTGCGGTTATCTTTGTTGGCCATAGGGATCGCTTATTTTGCTTTTGTTGGTTTAGGCGGAATAGTTTAACTGACGGGTAAGTAGACGGTTGGTGGCTAAAAGAGTCGCCAGAACGTGAACCCGTCGGCAGTAATAGTGCCGTAACAGTAGGGATGTGACCGCTAGATCGCAATTAGCGCCACTGTCAGAATGTTATAATAGGGCATGGCCAGTCATTATAAACTTCTGTTTCGCGGTGGGATCCATGCCGATCAGCATGCCGCAGTGGTCCGACCCAAATTGCAGGCCATGTTGAAGGCCAGCGACGCGCAAATGGAAATGATGTTTTCTGGCCAGCCGGTCACCATCAAGAAATCGGTGGATGAAGCCACGGCTGAGCGCTATTTCGATGCCTTCTTCAATGCGGGTGCGAAGCTTGAGATGGTAGAGGCGGCCGCGCCTGCAGCGCCACAAGCAGAGGCACCACAAGCAGAGGCACCACAAGCAGAGGCGCCACTAGCAGAAGCCCCAAAACCAGAAGCGCCAGTGGCCACAACTCCTGCGGCAACGCCTGCCGCAACACCAACAGATTCTCCAACTGGGACGGGTACAGACTCAGCGGCCGCAGCCGGCGCTTTTCAGCTCGCCGATGTGGGCGCCGATCTGGTGTCAGACAGCGAACGACCCGCGGAAGTTGAATCAACGGTTGCCACAGATCATTTGTCGCTCGCGAACCCGGGCACAACGCTGGGCACAGAATCTGCAGAATCTGCTGGCGAAACCGCACAGGTTGACACCTCGCATCTGCAACTCGATCAACCAGGTGTGCGATTGGGTGTTCCTGAGCCCGAACCCGACACAGATATAGTGGAGCGCGTGCTCAACTTTGAGCTCGGTGAAGTGGGTGAGGTGCTTGTTGAGAGCAGCCCTCAAGTTGAGCCGGAGTTACCTGATCTTTCGCACCTACAGCTTGAATCGTTGCCCGTCGCCGACGCAGCAGACGAACCCAGTTAGCTGTCCGGTTGCATACCGCTGTTCAGCAGCGTTTGAGCGTGATTTATTGCGCTCGCTGGCGAACTTAGGACTTTACGTCTGAGATCGTTCCCTAGATAAGACTCTGCCGCCGTCATTGACGCTTGCGCCAGTACCACAGAACACACTTGTTTTGATGCGCCTGCCGCGGCGGCGGTTATATGCGCAGCTATCTCCTCGCCAAAGCGTTGGTTGTCGCCTGCTTCAAAGTGTGGCCAGGCCGTCTCGCAATTCACCTGTAATATTTTGGGCGTCTGGTTCTGCGCCCGAAACGCATCCTCTAGTAACTGTGTGCTGGCTGCTCTGGTACTTTCGAGGCAATAGGCGAGAAGCGTAACCGTTTCTGTTCCGCTTTTTATAGCCGTCGCAGCGGCTTGCTCCATCATCGGCGCATCAACACGAAACACTGCAGTGTCTTCGAATTGCCTGGCCAACTCGCCAAGGGTTGAGCAGGTACAGATAACAACGTCGCAAACGCGGCGCAGAGACTTGAGTTCGCGGGTGATCTCGGTTCGCAGCGGACCGTCTAGCCTTTTGCTTGTCGCCTGCTGTAACCATTTGGTGTGAACGCGATGTTCTGTAGAAAGCGCTTTGTCGCGGGCCAACGTTTCGAACGTATCTACGTGCACCTGGGCGGTGTGAAGAAAGCCTAGGTTAGGCAAGAGCCTAGCTCACCTCAGTAGGGAAACCGCTATAGCCAGCGGCTTCCATTGCCCCGAGTACATCCGTTGCGTGATCGCGAGATTCGCACAGCGCAATCATGGAACCACCGCCACCGCCGCCGGTTAGCTTGGCGCCGAGGCTGCCGCGCTCTCGAGCAATGTGATTGAGCTCTTCCAGTTCGGGTGTAGAGAGCTGTAACGCGTTGAGATAGCCCTGGCACAGATTCATGAGTTCGCCCAGTTCGGTGAGGTGACCAGACTGGAAGGCTTCGGTAGCCGATAGGGTTAGTGACCCAATTTGATCGAACAGACCGTCATAGCGTTTCTGATGACGTTGCCAGGCGGCGCGCACGCCACCCACGGTTTGCGCGGTCAGGCTCTCTTTGCCGGTTAAGCCAATGGCCAAATGCAGGGTTTTGCCGGGCGCTACATGACTAAACTCCGGTGTGCCGGTGTTTTGGTACACCAGCGCCCGGCCGTAGGTTGCAAGCGTGTTGTCGATGCCTGAAGGCGTTCCGTGTGCGGTTTTCTCGCACTCGAAGGCCAGTGCGTTTAGGCGTTCGTTGCCCAGGTTCAGATCAAAATGCACATCCAGCGCGCGCAATACGGCGACTGCAAGTGCTGCTGAACCGCCCAGTCCAACAGCCTTGGGCAAGTGTGGGAACACCTCGATGGTCATATTTTCTTTTTGCAGACCTAACTCGAGCAGAATTTCGTACAGGCTGCCGCTAATGCCTTGCTGATTGTTCTCGCGAATTTGTTGCTCTACCCCCCAGCGTGGAATGAGCATGTGTACACCCTGGCGGCCGGATTTGGCGGGTTGAACACTGGCTTCTACTGCCAGTGATATTGGAACCGCAAGGGCAGGGCGGCCATAGACCACTGCATGTTCACCCAGCAGAATGATTTTTCCGCAGGCGCTTACTCTGTTGGATTCTTCGGGCTTGTTGGAGTTATCGCGCATCATCTGCGCAGTGAGCTCGCGTGCCTTCCAAACCTTGATCTCGCCGCTTTCTATCAGAGCTTCAACTACAGGCTCGAAAAGTTCGTCGGGTACTTCAGCCGTGCTTGCTACGCTGCGTGCATGCAGCGTCATATGATTTTGTTGGATGCCATCGGTAGATAATGAGCGCAGCGCTGCAAAATTTTGCGCAAGACCGACCGTGGCCATAATGCCTGCGAGCTCCGTGGCATTTGGCGTGCCCAACAGACGGTGATTAATTCGCACCGTAGGATTTGTTTCGAGCGACCCGCCAACGGTGCCTACCTTCATGGGCATTTCAATTTCGCCGACCAGATCGCCATCATCGCCCTTGTACCAGCGGGTGAGTGCCTTGTATCGGCCTTCTTGCGCCGCATAAGCGTGGGCGGCAGCCTCGAGTGCTCGCCAGTCGTTACCAGTAGCCAGCGCAACCGCGTCTACACCGTTCATGATGCCTTTGTTGTGAGTGGCCGCCCGGTAAGGATCAACCAGGGCCAGATCGTTGGCCAGAATGATACCGTCCCGAACCTGTTCACCCGTGTAACCCTTGCCGGCGAGGTTTTGAACGGGAATGCTCACTATTGATTTAGCTATTGCGCGATCGGTGAGGTTTGAAAGGATGCGCAGGAATACTTTGCCGCCGGTGATGGATTCAATTAGGGATGCAACGCCTTCGCACATGGAGTTAACAAGGTTAGCGCCCATTGCATCTCGGGTGTCCACGTGTAGATGCAGCACGACCATGTCGCGGCCGTCTTCGGGAGCGGTGTGATGGAACACTTCGATGCTGCGGGCGCCGCCACCCCGGGCCACCATTTTGGGATGCAGAGAATTTGCAAGGTTAACGATGTCTGCCTCTGCGGCCAGCAGTGCACTAATGGCTTGCTCTGGATCTTCGATGTTTACCGCTTGCACCTGGCCAGTCAGTATTGGCTCGCTGGTTGTTGCGGTGTATCCGCCACCAAGACGTGCGATGCGCGCCGCCCCCGAGAGTCCGGCAACTATGGAAGGTTCTTCTACGCAAAGCGGAACAACGTAGTCGTTGCCGTTAATGAGAAAGTTAAGACCCATACCCAGCGGCAAACCCATTATGCCAACAACGTTCTCGATCATTTTGTCGGCAACCGACAGGCGTAAGGTGTGGTCGCCCGTGTGAAGTAGTTCGAGATCCTGATCGGATAACAGTTTGCGCTGATGCAACGCGGCGATGCGTTCGGTCAATGGCAGGCGGAAAAAATTAGGGATGCGAGAAGACTTTTCGTTTCCCGGAGGGTTTACCGGTTCGTCAGCCGACGTTGAGGCCATTTGCTGCAATCTCCAAATCAATCACTGCGAAGTTCTTGCCGAGCGCGTGAGTAAACTCGTCTAGATCATCCACGCGCTCGGCTACCGCTACACCAAGGTCGCCGCCACCCGCCCCGCAGGGCTTATACACTAGTCGGTGGCGCTCGGCCGAGGCCGCTATCTGGGTGTGCTCTGCGGAAAAGATGCCAATCTCGGCGGCCTTATCCAGGGCTTTAAGCGCACTCACGTAGCGCGCAAGATTATCCAGATTTATCGCCCCGTTAGCCAATGTTGCTGAGGCATCGATTAGCGTCTTTAAGGGCTCAATTGAGTTACTTTTTTGTGCCGATTCGTGCCAGCGGTTGAATCGGCCCACCAGTGTGCGGGTTGAGGCAGGTTTGCCGCTGTACACGAAGCGGTAGTGGAGGGTGTTTGGCCATTGTGCACGGCTTGCCGTGCCCGATTCGAAGCGAATGAGTCCGCCAGTTAGTGAGGTTGCAACGTCTAGCCCACTGCCAACACCTCCCTGGCTTGCCTGGTGCGCCTGGTGAATGGACTCAAACGACGGCCGATCTGCGGACACTAATGCGGCGAGACAGCCGGAAATTGCTGTAATGAGTGCGGCACTCGAACCCAGCCCCAGCTTTTGCTTACCTTCATACATCTGCCGGGTATTCATTTGTACGTGAGCACCAACCGGTAATTTTTCGCGTTGCGACATCGGTAAACCGTGCAGTGCCCAACCGAGCAACCGTGCGGGATCGCTTGGGGCTATTTTTTCAGGGTGCGAGAGTGCTGCTAGGCTGTGTTGACTGTTAGCGCTGAAGCCTGAACTTGAAAAGGTCCAGTGCTGATCTGAGTTAAGGTGAATAGTGCAGCATGCTTTTCGATCTACTGCCATAACCAAAGAGGGCGCGCCTGCCAGAACCGCGTATTCGCCGGCTATCACCGCTTTGCCGGGCGCCTCGGCGAACGCGGATGCGATTGACTCAGTCACTTGAATTAATCACCTGATCATCAATCAGTTAGCTTCGCCGCACCACCCAGCGCAACCTGTTCTGTTCGAACGACTCCCGGTATCGCACTTAGAGTGGCTGCTACCAGCTGGGTTGACTGTTCGGTACAGATAGCTTTGATCTGCGGCCCAGCATCGATGGTAAAAAACACACTCTGACCGTTTTGTCGCAGGTCAGTTATGGCGTGCATGCAGGCAACGCTTGCCGCGTTCCAATACAGAAGAGAAGGCTTGCTCGATTGCATCACTGCATGCATTTTCAGACAGCTGTGTTCGGATACCTCGGCGAGCCTGGCGAAGTCTTTGTCGCGGATAGCTGTTTGTGCACTCTGGTAATCAGACAGGGCCGTATCAAGCCAGTTTTGGTAGAACGGCGAGGTGGATGCGCTAATCTTCATGCCTTCGGTTGAAGAGACTGACTTCTCGCTTGTATCCGTAATGGCGACAACAACGTTTAGCGGCCAGTGCGAGGCCTCGGCAATTTGCTGTGCCTCAAATTGAGGTTCGGTCAAGCCAACAAAGCCGCCAAATATGGAGCGGGCGGCAGAGGCCGAACCCACCCGCGCGAGGCTACTTTTTTTTGCCGCGCTTAATCCAAGCTGGCAGAACTCGTTCAGAGCGGTGACAAGAGCCGCAAAGCCCGCTGCAGAGCTTGCGAGCCCCGCCGCTGTTGGGAAGTTATTGCTGCTTTCTATGCGCAAGGGCGGCACGTCGTGTTGTTTACGTACATGCGTCAAGAATTGACTGAGCTTCAAGTCTTGCTGTTTACCAGCACGCTCTATGCCGTTAAGAATAAAGCTGTCGCTAGCAGATTCACTGACCTGAGTTTGCGCTTGCAGAGTATCAAGCGTGATCGATAGCGATGGTACGGCAGGAAGATTGGCTTGCGTGTCTTGCTTTCCCCAATACTTCACCAGCGCAATATTGGGGTGCGCTGTTGCGCGAATGCTAGTTTGAGCAGAAGCCAATCTAGTCGACAAAGTTGGGCGCGGGTTGAAATACCATGCCTTGGTCTTCCAGCAGTTGCGCAGCTTTCAGAGTGGTTAGATCACCATATTCCGGGCCGACGATCTGAACGCCAATCGGTAAGCCGCGGGAGTTCGGTCCTGTCGGCACTACAGTTGACGGTAGATAGCTAACCCCCGTAAACCCGGCCCAAAAGAGTTGCATAAAGTAGGGCTGTGGTTCGTTGTTAACGGTTACGCGTCGGCCGTCCATATCGCCCTGGTCGTGAGGAAATGCAGCCGTTGCCATCATAGGAGTGAGCAGAACATCCCACTGCTGAAAGAACCTGTGATAGCCCCAGCGAATATGGGTGCGGGCCTCGTTGTGGCGCGCGAAGTCTCTATAGGTCGCAACTTGCGCGCGCAGCATGGTAGCGCCTGGCCCTTTATCGCTTTTAGGAACTTCCGCTGCGACTTTTTGCATGGCTTCGTAGGCTTCATCACTCTGGCGCCCTGCCATGTTGGCCCAGAGCAAATTCTGGTAGGTGTTCATGACGTGTTCGGCAGTAAATTCAGGGCGGGCGGTTTCATCAACGGTAGCGCCCGCCTTCGCAAAGATCTCTGCAACCTTCTCCACTCGCTCGATAACTTCGCGATCTACTGGCGCAATAGGGTCGTCCTTCCAAACGGCCACCTTAAAGTCTTTGAGTTGTTTCTGCTCTGGCGGAGTGAGAGATAGTGCGTAACCGCGTGATGGAATTTCATCGGGCCCTGCCATAATTTCTACAGCGGTTTGTAGGTCGTAGGCGCTCCGACCCAGAGGACCTATCACAGAAATATCGGAAGGCGAGAGAATGTTTGGACCAGCGTGACCGCGCATGGGCAATAGTTCCCAGGTGGGTTTGTGTCCAAACACGCCACAAAAATGCGCGGGGTTACGAATAGAACCGCCAATGTCGGAACCGATTTCGAGCCCGGTTAAGCCCGCGGCGAGGGCAGCGGCGGAACCGCCGGAGGAACCGCCCGGAGTTGCCCCCAGATCCCAGGGATTGTTTGTGGTGCCATAGACTTTGTTGTAACTCTGAAAATCGGACAGCATCAAAGGCACGTTGGTTTTGCCAAAGACAACCGCCCCGGCACCTTCGAGGCGTTTGATAGCAACGGCGTCTTCGGCGGCAATGTTGTCGCGCCAGTTCGGCTCGCCCCAGGTGGTTGGCGTGCCTTCCAGATTGTAAGACTCCTTCACGGTCATAGGTAAGCCATGCAGCGGACCCCAGTCGTCACCTCGAGCAAGGGCGGCGTCTGCCTCTTTCGCGCGGGCCATTGCGCGGTCCCTAACCTGCACTATTACAGCGTTAAGGTCGCTGTTGTAGTTATCGACCCGAGCCAGGTAGTGCTCGAGTAGGCCCACGCTGGTGAGCTCTCCTGATTTGATTTTTTTAACCAGTTGGGTGGCAGATTCGAAGGCAAGTTGAGTCATTTTGCATCTCGCTTGGATTTACGCGTTTTTTACCCGTCTGCGCCCACTATGTGGTCTTAACGCAGCGATCATGACTGTGCAGCGGTTTGCTGATTTAATCAATTCGCAGTGACACACAGAAAGTAACAGAGGGCCCAGAATGAACGAGACCAATCGACAATGGCTATTGGCAAAACGACCGCACGGTATGGTTAGCAAAGACAACTTCAACTACGTAGAAACTGCGACGCCAAAGCCGGGTGATGGCGAAGTGCTGGTGCGCAACCTGTTCTTTTCGTTTGATCCCACTCAGCGCGGCTGGATGGAAGACCGGCCGAGCTATCTACCACCCGTGGCCATAGGCGAGCCCATGCGCGCTGGATCGGTGGGGCAGGTGGTTACCAGCAACACGCCAGACTTTGCAGTTGGCGACATGGTGCAAACCACAGGGGGCTGGCAAGACTATGTGGTGGTAAACCCCAAGACGTCTATGCTGGGTTTAACCAAGTTGCAGGAAGGCATGGACCCCACGCACTTTCTTAGCGTGTTTGGCACCACGGGGTTAACTGCCTACTTTGGATTTCTTGATCTCGGTAAGCCAAAGGAAGGTGACACCGTGTTGGTTTCTGGTGCTGCGGGTGCCACTGGCTCAGTTGTTGGGCAAATTGCTCGCATAAAAGGCTGCCGTGTTGTTGGCATCGCAGGCGGGCCCGCAAAGTGTGCGTGGCTCAAAGAAGAAGCCGGATTTGATGAAGTGATTGACTACAAGTCAGATAACGTTAACCAGCGCATTGGTGAGCTGTGCCCTAACAAGGTGGATGTGTTCTTCGATAACGTCGGTGGTGAGATTCTTGAGGCAGCGCTCAATCACATCAACATGCGAGCGCGCGTTGTACTGTGTGGAGGGATCTCAGCTTACAACGCAACCGAACCCGTTCCGGGCCCGGCTAACCTAATGAATTTGGTCATCAATCGGGCGCGAATGGAAGGCTTTATTGTTATCGACTACCTGCCGCGCGCCGCTGAGGCGATAGCCGATCTTGGCAAGTGGATGGCTGAAGGCAAGTTGCGTCATCAGGTGGATATGCAGGAAGGCTTTGAGAACATTCCCGACACCTTGAATCGGCTATTCACAGGCAAAAACATAGGTAAACAGCTTATAAAGATCGCTGACCCCCTTTAGGTGTGGAAAGGGTAGTTTTTGCTGAGTGCCTAGATAACGCCGTGCTCTTTAAGCTCGGCGATCTGCTCGCTGGAATAACCCAGCGAGGCTAGAACGTCTTCGTTGTTTTCGCCTATCACGGGTGCCCGGTTTCGTATTTTTGTAGGGGTTCTCGAAAACTTGACTGCCGGCCCCGTGATGGGCGCGGTTGATCCATCCGACAGTTCTACCTGTTGCAGCATGTCTCGCGCATGCACTTGTTCGGTTCGTGCCGCGTCTGCGAAGGTATTTACTGCGGTAGCTGGCAGGCCGCGTTTTGCGCAGTCATCTGTGAATTGCTTGGTAGTTTGGGTTGCGCACCAATCACCAAGCGCTGCGTTCAGCAAATCTCTTTTTTCCATGCGTTGCATCAACGTCAGATCGGCAAGATCCTCGCGTTTGATCATGCTGCACATCTCTACCCAGTGCGTGTCTAGCAACACTCCTGAAAACACGTGACCGTCTTTGGTTTTAAAAATATTGACGGGGGTTGCAAAGCTGAATTGGTTGCCCCAGCGATTTAGCGGTATATCAAGTGCACCAGAAGTCAGATTGCCGTTGCTTTGAAAGATAACGCTATCGACCAGCGCAACGTCTACGTGTTGTCCTTCGCCCGTGCTATCACGATGACGCAGTGCGGCGAGCGCGCCAATCGCACCGTGCAACCCAGACAGATCATCTCCGAGGTAAGTGGGTGCTTTGGTTGGACCTAGATCGGGTTCTCCGTTGAGCGACGACCAGCCACTAAAATTCTGCGCCACAGGATCGTAGCCCGGTAACGGAGACAGTGGCCCAAACTGACCGAAGCCACTGATGGATACATACACTAAGGACGGATTAACTTTGGCGACATCGCTGTAACCCACTCCCCAGCCTGCCATCGTGCCCGGTTTGAAGTTTTCGATGACTACATCAGCAGTTTCTGCAAGTTTTAGAAACAGTTTTTTACCCTCGGGGGTTTTCATATCGAGTGAAATGCAGCGCTTGTTTCTGTTCACTGTTTCGCTGGCAACACCCAGCGTTCGGTCGGGCAACATCGGCAGTAATCTGCGACCCACGTCGCCTGCCGGATGCTCGATCTTCAAGACATCCGCGCCCAGATCGGCCAATACGCATGCGGCCATGGGTCCAGCCCAGGTTGTGGTGGCGTCGAGTACCGTGATGCCCTGAATGGGCCCCGCCAGGTCGGTGCGAGCGTTTGCGTAAAACTCTTCTTTGTTCATTGTTGCCTTCCTGACTAGTTTGTTTAAGCGTTTGGGAGGATAACCGTAGATCCTGTAGTAGCACGCGCTTCAAGATCGACGTGCGCTTGTTTTAGATCGCTAAGACTGTAGCGCTGCTTTATGTGTACTTCCACAGCGCCTGCCTCGATCGCGTTGAACAGGCTTGCGGCCAGATCGTCGAGTGCAGCCGGTGGTGTTGCATAGTGTGCCAGTGACGGGCGGGTAAAGAACAGCGAGCCTTTGGTTTGCAAATCGTGCGGATCGACGCCCGGTATCTTTCCTGATGCGCTGCCGAAACTAATAAACTTGCCAAGGGGAGCCAGGCTGTTTAGTGATCGCTCGTAAGTTGCGGCACCCACAGAATCATAGGCCACAGTAACCCCTGCGCCGCCGGTGATTTCTTGCACGCGCTCAATC
>CAZFIA010000145.1:0-10297 GCA_964519335.1 uncultured Pseudomonadales bacterium | reverse complement strand
GGGGCCGGAGAAAGTGTCACCACCTATCGTGTGGTTATGCACCGATGATGCCGCCGGTATCACCGGGCGACAGTTTTGCGTGCGCGGTAACAGGGTAGCTTTGCTCTCCTGGCAAGTTACGGAAATTGCTGAGCGAGATGGCAAGGATGAGCCCTGGGAGGTCGCAGATATCGGCGAGCGTATCCTTGCAAGTCAGGAAAGCTGGCCGAAGTTGCTTGGGCCCATGGACGTATAGAAAGGATGTTTAGAAAGGACGTGTAAGGCGCGCGTCACTCGCCAATGGTTGAGGGCGTCCAGTCGCAACCGCTGCAAGTTGGCCTGACAGTGCAGTAGGGTTTTGCGCTCAGGCTCCAATTGCATGGTTTGAGCAAAAAGGTAGTAGTCGCGTGGTTGTGGCGCTTGCCAGGCAACGGGCAATTGCAAATAGCTCATACCGAGATTCTTTACTATTCGATCCTCGGCAGGCAGTGCACTCTTTTGATCGCTAAAGGCCAGGTAGATCACCCGCTCTACCCCATTGGCTTGGCTGCGAATCAGCTGTTCTTCCGTTGGTTGTCCTGCGCTGGCAAACTGCTCTGAGTAAGCGATGTAGTTGTAGTGAACACCAGGTTTTTGGTTGCTGGCCTTTGTGCTACAGCTAGCTAGGGTAGCGATAGCCATGATGAACAAAATCAATACAGGGCAGGCGCATACGCGGTTAGTAAGGTGGCGCATGTCTAGGCTAGGGAGCCAGACTTGATCGCGATTGGATGCCCCAGCGGCCACCTACTCGCGTAACTATATAAAGCGATTCGTACTGCCCGATACTCTCGTTTTTCGAGTTGAAGCGCTGAAACACCGTGGCGATATGCACCTTTGCCGAAGACGACATGATTACGTTGCGGCTGATCCAGTGTGAATGGTCCCAACCGATGTCCTTGAGAGCATCGAAAGGTGGTGTTGCGGAAAACTCTTCAATATCCTGCCACACTCGAACTTCGCCGCTTGCGAACCTTACGTGTGGGTAATTCAGTGTTTCAGACCAGGCCGACATGTCGCGGGCGTTGAACGCCAGCATGAATTCATCGAGCACTTTCATTGCGGCCTGAACGGCAGAGGCAGCCTGACCAACCGATGGGTTCTCGTGCCCGGCCGGATGATCCGCTGCTCTGGAGGTCGCCGCAAAGATAGTGTTAGCCGCAAACATGATGCAGCAAGCTGTTAAGATTGAGCGCGTGCAGATATTTGAGCGGACAATAGAAACCGCAGGGCTTTCTTGGGTAGGTGTTGTCATACTGACCTAGAGTACATGAAAGTGGCCTTGGCTCGGAATCGGGGAGCGTTGTGGATTGCAATCAACAGACTATTTAATTGTTGGCGCAGGCGCCATGGGTATGGCGTTTGTTGACACACTGCTTAGTGAAACTGATGCCACGTTAACCATCGTTGATCAGCAACATCGGCCGGGTGGGCACTGGAATGTCGCCTATCCCTACGTTCGCTTGCACCAACCCTCCGCATTCTACGGTGTCGAGTCGACGCCTTTAGGATCCAATACCATTGATGCCACGGGCTTGAATAAGGGGCTATATGAACTGGCCAGCGGTTCTGAGGTCAGCACCTACTTCGACCAGATAATGCAGCAACGGTTTTTGCCCTCGGGTCGGGTGCGCTATTTGCCGATGTGTAAGCAAACCGACAATGGCGTGGTTAACGTGCTGACGGGCGAAAGGGTAGCTGCGGAGGGTAAGACACAAGTAGACGCCACTTATATGAAGGTAGTGGTTCCTTCCATGCGCGATCCGCTGTACCAGGTAGCTGATGGCATGCACTGTGTGCCCCCCAATGCCCTACCTGAACAAACAGGAGGATTTGAGCGCTATGTCGTGATTGGCGGCGGTAAGACGGGTATGGATGCCTGTCTCTTTCTCATGGGAAACGGCGTAGTTCCAAAAAACATCAGTTGGATTGTGCCCAGGGATTCCTGGGTGTACGACCGCGCAATGACCCAGCCAGAGGCTTTGTTTGCCGATTCGCTCGGGCGAGGCATTGCGGGGCAAATGCAGGCGATGGCAGAGGCCACGTCGCTAGAAGATTTGTTGATTCGAGTTGAGGCTACCGGGTTTATTCGCCGATTCGATGAGTCGGTTTGGCCAACCATGTGGCGTTGTGCGACGGTGAGTCCGCTTGAGTTTGAACAGCTCAAACGTATTGAAGATGTTGTGCGACTTGGGCGCGTTACGGCTATTAGCGATAGTGAAATCTGTTTGGATCAAGGCACGGTATCTACCAACGAGCGAGTATTACATATCGATTGCACCGCCGATGGTTTGCAACCGCGTCCTCCTGTGCCTGTTTTCCAGGGTGATCGGATTTGCTTGCAAACCGTTCGAGCATGTCAACAGGTCTTCAGTGCGTCGCTGATTGCCCATGTTGAAAACTCCTATGCTTCGGAGGAAGAAAAGAATGAGCTTTGTACTCCTGTTCCTCACCCTAGTACCGACGTCGACTTTTTACATACGAGCTTAGCTAATGCGCTAAATCTGGCGCGTTGGAGCGCAGATGCTGAGATGTTGCAGTGGCTTATCAACTCAAGACTCGACGGATTTACCGTTGCCGACCAGTTTGCTGAACCAGCTACGGTAGAGGCGATGTCTGAAATTGGGATGAAGGCCGTCATGAACGTTTTACAGTTGCAAGCTGAGTTGTAGAAGCTCAGAAACTATTGAAAGAAAGAACAGTAAAAGAGAACTACAAGCAATCTATATTGGGGAGAGTGATGATTAGGTGGAGTCAAAATAGTGTGGCTAAGGCGCCGAACATTGCGCTGGTGCTTTTATTTGGTCTGTTGAGTTTCCTTGCAGGCTGTTCTTCTGATGAACAACCGCCAGCCAACCTCGATTCAGAAAGCACTGCTGCTGGACAAGCTGCGGCCGCGGATTACGCTGCGGATCAGGCGACTGCTGACGAGGCTGCGCAAACCGCGGGTCGCCGGTTTGGCGGCGTAGAACTGATCATTCCCCGCGATGTGATTGTGGCCAACCCAGAAGCGAATGCCGGGCGCCAGGCCTATTTTGGTGATCTGCACGTGCATACTGAATATTCGTTCGACGCATTTGCGTTTGGCACCATAGCGACACCGTACGATGCGTATGACTACGCTCGGGGTAAAGCAATCAGCCATCCTGGTGGTTTTGAGGTTCAACTGCGTGAGCCGCTAGACTTTTACGCAGTTACTGATCACGCGATGTTTTTGGGTGCAGTGAAAGAAGCGGCAGATCCGTCAACGGAATTCTCGAAGCTTGATTTTGTGCAAGACTTGCACAACATTAACGCGCCAGACAATCTGGGCATTGAATCACTTCCTCAGCGGTTCACCGCGTTTAGTACCTTTCTACCAAATACTCTAAAAGGCATAACGGACGGCAGCGTTGATGAGACGATGATCAATAACATCATCAAAGACGCCTGGGCGGACATTATTCGAGCGGCAGAAGTTCATAACAAACCTGGCGAGTTCACTACCTTTGTAGCCTACGAGTACACCTCATCTACTGATGATCGTGGCAATCTGCACCGCAACGTCATATTCCGAGATGCAGACAAACTACCCGCCGTGCCCTTTTCCCGATTCCACAGTCAAGATCCGGAAGGGCTTTGGGACTGGTTAGATGATCTACGTTCGCAAGGCATGGAAGCGCTAGCCATTCCCCACAATTCCAATGGCTCAAACGGGCAGATGTTTAAGCTGGTGGATTGGGCAGGCGACCCACTTGATGATGTGTACAACGCAAAGCGCGCACGCAATGAGCCTTTGGTTGAAATCACCCAGATAAAGGGCACCTCGGAGACGCATCCGTTGCTGTCTACGACAGATGAGTGGGCCGATTTTGAGATTATGCCGTACCGAGTAGCAACCACGCTCGCCAGTGAACCCGAAGGGTCTTATGCGAGAGATGCTTTGCTTAAGGGGTTAGGTTTCGAAGACCAGGGAATGATCAGCCCCTATCGATTTGGCTTTGTGGGTGCATCTGATACGCACACGGGAGCGGCATCACTGGATGAAGAGGGTTTCTTCTCTAAAGCGGGGTTGCTGGACTCGGATGGTCAACGCCGAGGGTCCCTGCCGCTGCCCGAGGAGTCGGCCGCGGTACTTCGCGATACCGGGCGCGTTAACGTACTCGAAATTGGCGATCAGGAATATGCCTCCGGGGCCTATGAGACCTGGGGGGCATCTGGTCTTACCGGTGTCTGGGCAGAAGAAAATACGCGGGACGCGATCTATAGAGCGTTTCGTCGCAAAGAGACCTTCGCTACCTCTGGCCCTAGAATACGGCTCAGCTTTTTTGCGGGCTATGATTTTGCTGAAGATATTCTCGATAGCAACTCGGCGTTGACCGATGCCTATCGAGAGGGCGTAAGCATGGGCTCAGATCTGTTGGCCAGAAAAGACAGCGCGCCCGCATTTGTAGCCTGGGCAAATCAAGATGCCGGATCCGCGCCGCTGCAGCGTCTGCAGATTGTTAAAGGCTGGACCTTGGACGGTAAATCTAATGAACGAGTTTTTGATATTGCTTGTTCAGGGGGTGCACCGGTTGATCCATCTACCCATCGCTGCCCCGACAATGGCGCGAGCGTAGATATTAGCGATTGCTCAACCCGTGCTGGCACCGGTGCCGCGGAGCTAAAAGCGCTATGGCGAGATCCTGAGTTTGATGCCAATCATCGAGCGTTTTACTACGTGAGAGTGCTCGAGAATCCAACCTGTCGCTGGTCAACCTGGGACGCGATCAAGGCAGGTGTTGCCCCGAGACAAGATCTGCAAGCAACACTGCAAGAGCGAGCCTGGACCTCGGCTATTTGGTACGTACCCGCTCGTACTTAGTCTGGTTGCGTCTGATCGTGGCGCGTTAGCGCTGCGACAGATTCAGGCTAATAATGACGCGGTTGGCCGCATCGCCTTTGAGCTCCGACATATTCGGTGCAACCGAGTGATACAGCCAGCTCGGGAATATCAACAGTCGTCCAGGTGTGGGCTTATATTGCACTGAAGTCCACGCTTCTTTAACCCGCTTTTGATTGGGCTTATAAGATGGTAGTGACATCAGTTGTGCCGCACGAGGGTCTTGAAAGGAGATTTGTCCTGCCTTCTCAGGTGCGTGCACATAGTAAACACCGCTCCAGTCACTACCGGGGTGGATGTGACTTTTGTTTGCGCTACCGGGTGGGTTGATGATTGACCACATCGTATGAATCTTTAGGTTCTTGCGCGGGTCATATCCCATCATCTTTTCTATTTCTTTTGCTGTGCTGAGAAACCGATGTTTGATCTCTGCGAACGCCTCTGTCTTGTGTAGATTGTTGTGACTATGCCAACCACCGAGACCTTTGTAGTTTGAGCGCTCAAGACCATCACTATCCTTTTTGCGTAGCGCGTAAATTGAATCAAGCAATTGTTTGTTGAGATCTTCAGCATCGGACATCATTCGGTTAAAGATGAGCGTTGGGAAAAACGCTTCGCGTTTGAGCTGGGTCATGGGATAGCCAGCGCTGTCATCCAGATCTTTGGTCGAAGTTGCTACTTTCATGTTTGTTGCTGCTTTCATGTTCATAGACTTTATTTTTACTGCCGTTCTAGGGTTATCGAATGTTTAAATTGTCTAATTTCTACCAGGTGGGCGCTACGGCTGAGGTGTATTGAATGTAAGCAATTAGCGAGTTCCGATGCGCCAAAATTACGCTGTCTTCCGCAAAAGCACGGGTTTGTTCCGCCACAATTACGGAGGTGTAATCAATTTCGCCTGCTTCGTAAAGATCTTTTGATTGCTCAGCCGCTTTCCGTGCAGCACCTCTTGAGAGAATGCGTTGCTCCAGTATGAATCGATTCTTGATAACGCCAGCCAGCGCGGTATCGATGCCCTGTAACGCTACTCTCAGCGCGTTTTCATAGTTGAGGTGGGCGCGTTCCAGGCGAGCAGACTGGGTATTAATTTGCGCCAGAATTCGGCCCCTTCCCAAAATTGGCGTTGCGAGGTTGGCTACGATATCTGACGCCCAGCTGTTCAAATTAGGCAAGCTATTTGATGCGGCATCTATAGAGGCAGGTATCTTGTCTAGTCCCGCGCTCAGGCCCAGGGTAGGGTATTGAGCTCGGCGCGCACTGCGGACGTCGTAGGCCGCAGCAACCAGCTCTCGCTCTACAGCCCTTAAGTCAGGGCGGTTGGTGAGTAGTGAATCGACACTCGGTGCCATAAGCTCCGCTGGGATACCTGCGAGATTTTGATTGTCTGCTAGCAGATCGCGGACTTCGTTCATGCTTACACCCACCAGCAAGCTGAGCTGATTGAGTAAAGTGATCTCATCTAACTCGAGCTGCAGAAGTATTGCGCGCGAGTCATAGGATTGACTGTCGGAACGAGCCTGATCGACTGTGGTGGCATAGCCCTTGTCTAAGAGCTGATTAATGCGGTCCTGATTTAGTTCACGACGCTGCAGTGACTCTTTTGCCACGCGAATTCGCTCGCGCACACTTGCAAGTTCGTAGTAGCCCTCAGCAACCTGACTCACAATGATTCGCTGAATATCTCGCACCGTTTGCTCGGATGCCTGAAGGCTTGCTTTAGCACTTCGGTGGGCAGATCGTAGCTCACCAAAGATGTCGAGTTGCCAACCCATAACTAAACCCGCACCCGCAGATTGTGTGCGGGAAGGGCCGCTCGAGAAGCCGCCATCCTGGAGGTCCAGAGTGGCCACGCCTACGTTGCCCGTTAGGTTCACTGATGGCAGCAGATCGGCCCGGGTTGCCCGGCGGGCTGCGAGGGCCTCATCCAGCCGTGTATAGGCTACCCCGAGATCAATAGAGTTCGTGAGCGTTGCCTCAATCATCCGCTCAAGCCCAACTTCTGAAAACACTGTCCACCATGCGACTGGAGACGGCGTTAGAAAATCCTGTTCTATGAATGCCTGGTCCATGCCACGCATACTTGGCAGGTTTAGGTCGGTCTGGTTGAGATCTTCCTCATATTCTCGAGTCGGATCAATGCCTGCACATCCACTTAAAATTGCGGATACACCTAACCAGGCCACCATCGTTATCCAATACTTGTTTCGCATACTACTTTCTTGCGGTTAAGTTATGAGCTAACTCAGACGTCCCGAAACGCCTTAAACATTTGAGAGGTAAAGGGCTTCAGCAGGTAGCTAAGAAGCGACCTTGAGTTTGTGGTGAACATTGTGCTCGCTGGTAGCCCAGGGATGAGTTCGCCTTCGGAAAACGAATCAAGCGCTTCCGAGTCTAGCTGTACGGTTACGGCGAAGAACTGCTCCCCGGTTTTTGGGTCAATCGTGCTGTCTGCGGAGATATGTTCCACAGTTCCAGCAATCTCTGGGGTCGTTTGTTGATCGAATGCGTCTATGCGTACTCTTACTGGTTGACCCAGCTGAACCTGATCGATGTCTGTGGGTTTCACTTTTGTTTCGATAGTTGGCCCATCCGCAATCGGTACTATCTGCATGATCACTGATCCGGCTACCACAACAGCGTCAACATTTTGCACGGCCAGTTCATGTACGTAACCGGTTGCGGGTGCACTAACTACCAGTCGCGTTTGAGCATCTGAAACCGCGTTGAGTTTGTTTTGAATGTCGGCAAGGCCCAGCTTGAGCTTTTCGATCTCAAGCCACGACTCCTCCTGGGTTTGTGAGTCAAGGGTAGCCAGCTGTTTCTGCGCATCTCGTTCGGCACTCCGAACTTTCTCTATCTGGACTTGTAGCCCGCTCACCTGAGTGTGGATAGCGACCTTTTCGCGCTGAAGGTTAGTTAGTCGAGACTTAGATACCAGCTTCTTGGCGAACAGCTCGCTGATGTCCTCTATAGAGGTTTCGATGAAGCCCAGCTGTTCTTGGTTGCTCCTGATTTGCGAGCCTAGTGCGCGGCGCTCGCGTTTATGGCTCGCTAGTCGCCCTTTGAGCTGCGCGATCGATGCATCGAGTGAGGTTCGCTGCGCTACAAAGGAAGATTCTTGAGTATTGAGCACGTCGGGATACCAGGCTGAATCTTGATCAGATTCTGCAATTTCTGACGTATCCAGCTCAAACTCCTTTGCACCTGCGATCATTGCCATATGGCGCTGGATACCAACCTGGTGTTCTACGCGACGTTTCTTTAACAGATCGAATTCTGAGTTGACTGCGACCGCGTCTATAACAATAAGAGGATCGCCGGCCTGAACCAGATCGCCATCCTTAACTAAGATTTCGCCGACCGGCCCGCCAGTTGCGTGTTGAACAACTTTGTTATCACCGGTTTGCACTACTTTGCCTACGCTAAGTACTGCGCCTGATATCTGTATGACGGTCATCGACAGCACTATCAAGAGGGTAAATATGGACGCCGTTACAAGTCCGTAGGTTTTATACTGTTCGTACCGTGCGCTATAGCGGGAGGTGTCTGCGTGCTCAAAAGGCGTGCCCTCAAACAAGGCCTCGCTGGGGTTAGTGTTTGTCATGCTTATCCCTTTTTACCGTTAGGCACTACTTTTAGGCCCGCGGCTCGTTGCTGTACAGCGGCTCTTGATTGCTGAACGATCTGACCCGGTGTGCCAAAGGCGTACGCCTGACCCTCTTTGAGGATTAGCAAGCGATCAGCTGCGGCCGCGAGGGTTTGATTGTGTGATATGAGTATGGTGATACGCCCGGAATTGCGGATGATGCCCATCGCTCGTTTCAAAGCGAGTATTCCATCCTGATCCAGGTTAGAACTGGGCTCGTCGAGTACCATCAGGAACGGATCGTTGTAGAAAGCCCTTGCCAGGGCGAGGCGCTGACGCTGTCCGCCTGAAAGCTGTGATCCGGCTTCATCCAACTTGGTGTTGTAGCCATCTGGCAGAGCCAGGATCATCTGGTGTGTTCCAGCGAACACGCTCGCTTTCACGACCTTTCGAAAGTCGTCGTCTTTAAAGCGGCCGATATTTTCGGCGATAGTGCCAGCGAAAAAGGAAATATGCTGGGGCACATAGCCGATGTGGTCGCCAATGCTATCTCTTGACCACTGGCCCAGGTCTGCGCCGTCTAGACAAACGCGGCCTTTGGCGATTGGCCAGGCGCCTACTATGCTCTTTGCCAAAGTTGATTTACCAGATCCGCTGGGCCCAGTGATCCCGATCACTTCTCCGGCACGGCCAAACATGGAAACCGAGTTTATGATCAGTTTGTCCTTTGCGGGTGTCTGTAGAAACAACCGGTCAACCACCATTTCTTGTTTTGGTGCTGGAAGATCCTGAATTTGAGTATCGGTATCTGAGTCGTAAGCCCACGACTGTATTGAATTCCATGATTCCCGTGCATTGACGAGCCCTGCATAGTTTCCAAGCAGTTGTTCAACGGGTGCTAGCACTCGAGCAAACAAAGCCGACGAAGCAATAATGGCTCCTGCACTTAGCTCGCCTTTGATAACCAGATAGGCGCCAGTACCCAGGATCAGAGTTTGGGCGAACAGCCGCAGTGTTTTGGTAGCGGTGCTGAAAGCAGCTGATACCGCGTGTCCGTCGATGCCCTCGTCTCGTGCCTTTTCGTCGTACTGTCTCCAAACGTTCGCTGAGGCTCCGATCATCCCATTCCCTCGCAACGCAACAGCTTCACGCTGGGCGTTTTCCGCGAAGCGGCTCGCAAATCCATTCATTTGAGCGGCGCTGGCCAGAGTTTTACTGCTTAGTGCCTGGTTAATGTAGGCGAGTCCGACCAGTACTGCCGCCGCACCAAGCGAAAACAGCCCCAAAGTTGGGTGCAATGCGGCTATGAAGACTAGAAACAGGGGAGACCATGGAAGATCAAACAGGGCAGTAAAGGTAGGAGAGGAAATAAAGCCCCTTAATGTCGTGACGTTGCTTAACGCACGCTTCTTATCTTCGGTAGGATTTTTCTCGCAACCGTTTAGTACCGAAACGTTGTAGGCCTTGTGGGCCAACTCTTGGGTTATTGACTCGCCGTTCGACCGAATTACCTGTGAGCGAACGTACTCTAGTGCACCGAAAAACATGTAGAGAATCATGACAACACCAACCAAACCAACAAGTGTTGGGATGTTGGCGCTGGAAAGTACCCGATCGTAGATCTGCATCATGAAGATCGGGCTAGTTAGGTATAAGAGATTGATGATCAATGAAAATGCGAGCGTACTGCGCATTTTCCTTAGCCAATAGGCCGTGACATCGAATCTACTTGGTTTGTTGGTGGGGCTATCAGTCACTGGTAGTAACTCTCTCACGCTGTTTTTTGGGTATTCGTCTAAGGCGGAGAAGATTAACGCAGCTTTGGGTCA